>NZ_DATDBG010000032.1:0-3590 GCF_036524955.1 Streptomyces sp. | reverse complement strand
CCCCCGGCCGCCGGTCCGTACGACCGCCGACCCGTGTCGCGCACCCGCCCGTACGCCTACCAGCCCGCCGAACCGCCGGTGACCTCGCGCGCCGCCGGGAGCGCCGCGTCCAGCACGGTCTGGAACCACGCCGAGAACGGTCCGGCCTCCCGCAGCCGGGCCAGTTCCGCCGGGCCGGCGAAGACGGTCTCGGCGATCTCCTCCGGGTCGGGCCGCAGCGGCTGGCGTACCAGTCCCACGAACAGGTGGTTGTACTCCTGCTCCACCAGACCGGAGGCAGGGTCCGGGTGGTTGTAACGGACCGTGCCCGCCTCCCGCATGAGGACCGGGGCGACGCCCAGCTCCTCGGCGGTGCGCCGGGCCGCCGCCACGAACGGCTGCTCACCGGGGTACGGATGCCCGCAGCAGGTGTTCGACCAGACACCGGGGGAGTGGTACTTGCCCAGCGCCCTGCGCTGGAGCAGCAGCCGCCCCTCGTCGTCGAAGAGGAAGACGGAGAACGCCCGGTGCAGCCGTCCAGGCGCCAGGTGCGCCGACAGCTTCTCCGCCGTGCCGATGGTCGCACCGTTCTCGTCGACCAGTTCGAGCATGATCGGGTCCGCGGCCCCGTTCGAGGACGGGGCTCCGTTCGAGGACGGCATGGCGGCCAGGGAGCCGGGTCGGCCGGTGGCAGGACTGGTTGGCATTTCCATCCTTTGCGTTCGACGACAAGACCTTAGTCTGCCTCACTCCGCAACCGGGCCCGTGCCCGCACCGCAGTCCGGTACCGGCGCGCGGGGGTACGGCGGTGGGTACGTCCGCACGCCGGGCGCCGGGCCGCCTCAGAGGGGGGTCGGGGTGGCCGTCCGGTACGCCACCGACGCCGCTCGGGACGGCGGCGTCACATCAGTGGCACAGCCGCGCCTCGTGCGCGGCGTGGCCCACCGGTTCCAACTGGAAGGTGCAGTGTTCCACGTCGAAGTGGGTGCCGAGGCAGCCCTGCAGATCGTGCAGCATCTTCTCGTAGCCGACCGCCTCCAGGACGTCCTGGCTGACCACGACGTGCGCCGACAGCACCGGCAGCCCCGAGGTGATCGTCCAGGCGTGCAGGTCGTGCAGCCCCTCCACACCGTTCAGCCCCTCGATGTGCCGGCGCACCTGTGCCATGTCCACATCCTTCGGTGCCGCTTCCAGCAGCACGTCCACCGCCTCGCGCAGCAACTGCCAGGTGCGCGGCACGATCATCAGACCGATCAGCAGGGAGGCCACGGCGTCGGCCCGCTGCCAGCCCGTGGCCAGGAAGACCCCGGCCGCCACCACGACCGCCAGCGACCCCAGCGCGTCCGCCATCACCTCGAGGAACGCCCCGCGGACGTTGAGGCTCTCCGCCTGTCCGCGCATCAGCACCATGAGTGCCACGCAGTTGGCCGCCAGGCCGACCAGACCGAAGACGACGGTCGCGCCGCCCTCGATGGCGTGCGGGCTGATCAGGCGCCGGACGCCCTCGTGGAAGATGAAGGCGCCCACTCCGAAGAGCAGCACCGCGTTGAGCACGGCGGCCAGGATCTCGGCGCGGGCGAAGCCGAAGGTGCGGCGCTCGCTCGGCGGGCGGGCGGCGATCCGGATGGCGAGCAGGGCCATGGCCAGACCGGCGGCGTCGGTGGCCATGTGGCCGGCGTCTGCCAGCAGCGCGAGGGACCCGGTGACGGCGCTTCCGGCCACCTCCGTGACGAGGACGAGCAGAGTGATGCCGAGTGCGATCCGCAGCCTGCCGCGGTACGCCGCCCCCGCAGTGCCCGACGGCTGCGGTCCGTGACTGTGACTGTGGCCGTGGCTGTGCCCTGCCCCCATCGACGTGCTCCTCTTCTTCCTTGTTCGTTCCCGGTCTTCCGGTCTGCGGCGGCCAGTCAACACCGGTCACCCACCGTGGGCAAGCCGGTACTGGAGACCGTTGTCATATGCGGTGACCTGCGGTGATGGTACGTACACGGGTCAGAGTGGCGGTGACAGCGGGTGAGCTCAGGGTCAGCTCCGGGTCAGCTCCGGGTCAGCTCACCCGGACAGGGAAGACGCACTGCGGTTGCGGGGGACGGCCGCGCGGGACGAGGACGATCAGGCCGTGCCGGACGACGAACAGACGAACAGGTGGTGAACGGCCACCCCCGCGGATCGGATAGCCTCTCCCCTCGTGCCTGGCCCGGCTCCGCCGCCGACGGCCCGCGGGCACGCCTCCGGACGTTTTGAGGGAGTGGGTTCCGCTGCCGACCGCCATTCTCACCGGCCCCCCCGCGGCCGGTACGCCGTCGCCGCTCGCGGACGACCTGCGGGCGCTGGGATTCCAGGTCGTCACCGAGGCCGGCACGCCGGCCGCCGTCGCGGCGCGGCTGGCGGCCACGCCCGCCGCCGAACGGGTGGCTCTGGTCGACCGCCGCTTCCTCGGCCACCGCCACGCCCTCCGGCTCGCCCTGACCGACCCGCGCTTCGCCGCCGCCGCGATCCCGGGCGCCCTCTCGGTCCAGCCCCCCGCCCGCCAGGCCCTCGTGCGCGCCCTGACCGCGGCCACCGCCGCTTTCACGGCCGACGCGTCCCCGTCCCACCCGACGCGGAGGGACGCGGGGCCGAACGAGGACCCTTCGGCCGCGACCCGCCCGGCGGGCGCCGCCACCGCCGCCCGTGACGGAGGCGCTGCCGTACTGCCCGATCTGGTCGCCGACGCCCTCGGCGAGTCGGGGACCGCACCGCACCGGCCCGAGCTCGGGGTGCTGGTCGCGGTCGTGCCGCGGGACGCCGCGCAGCGGGAGGCGGCGGGGGAGGCGGTCGCCGGGGTGGACGAGGAGGCCGTGCGGCTGCGCGGCGCGGTGAAGTCGCGGGACGGGTTCTTCACGACGTACTTCGTCAGCCCGTACTCGCGCTACCTCGCGCGGTGGTGCGCCCGGCGCGGGCTGACGCCGAACCAGGTGACGACGGCGTCGCTGCTGGTGGCGCTGATCGCCGCCGGATGCGCGGCGACCGGGACGCGCGGCGGATTCGTCGCCGCGGGCGTGCTGCTGCTGGTCTCGTTCGTACTGGACTGCGCCGACGGCCAGTTGGCCAGGTACGCGCTGCGCTACTCGACGCTCGGCGCGTGGCTGGACGCGACGTTCGACCGGGTGAAGGAGTACGCCTATTACGCGGGGCTCGCGCTCGGCGCCGCGCGCGGCGGTGACGACGTATGGGCGCTCGCGCTCGGCGCGATGGTGCTGCAGACCTGCCGGCACGTCGTGGACTTCGCGTTCAACGAGGCCAACCACGACGCGACCGCCAACGCCAGCCCCACCGCGGCGCTTTCCGGCCGTCTCGACAGGGTCGGCTGGACCGTGTGGGCGCGCCGGATGATCGTGCTGCCGATCGGTGAACGCTGGGCGCTGCTCGCGGTGCTCACCGCGGCCACCACACCCCATACCACCTTCGTCGTCCTGCTGACCGGCTGCGGCCTGGCCGCTTGTTACACCACCGCGGGCCGTGTCCTGCGCTCGCTCACGCGCTCGGCGCGGCGTACCGACCGGGCCGCCCGCGCCCTGGCCGAACTCGCCGACAGCGGACCGCTCGCCGAGACCGCCGCCCGGTCGCTG
>NZ_DATDBG010000031.1:0-33229 GCF_036524955.1 Streptomyces sp. | reverse complement strand
AGCCAGCAATACCCAGTGAATGCGCGAAATCCCCCAGAAAGGAACAATCATGCAGTTCGAGTCCGTTGACGCGAATATCCCGTTCGAGGCGCAACTCCAGGAGAAGACCGGGACGGTCGTGCTGGTCAACACCGTCGTCGTGCCCGACGGCCTGATGGACGAGGTCCTGGAGAGCTGGGCCGTGGACGCCGCCTACATGAAGGCGAGCCCCGGCTGCATCTCCACCCAGCTCCACAAGGGCACCGCGGGCAGCAACATCCTCATCAACGTCGCGGTCTGGGAGTCCACCGAGTCCCTGTTCAAGGCCTTCAGTAACCCGGAGTTCCAGGCGAAGGCCGCCGCCTACCCCGACGGCGTGATCGTCCGCCCATACCTGTGCGAGAAACTCGCCGTCGAGGGCATCTGCGTCGCCTGACCTCCCGGTCGCCGCAGTACACACCGATCACACGGTCAACTGCATCAGCGAGGAGCTCTCGGATGAGTTCAGTGAGCCTGGCCACCGAAACCGTTGCGCCGCTTCCGCCGCACACGCTGCTGGTGTTCCTGCTCCAGATCGGCGCCCTGCTTCTGCTGGCGCTGGCACTGGGCCGGCTGGCCCAGCGGCTCGGCATGCCGACCATCGTGGGGGAGCTGGCCGCGGGCGTCCTGCTCGGGCCCTCACTGCTGGTCCACGCCGCGCCGGGACTCTCCGGGTGGCTGTTTCCGCAGGATCCCACGCAGATGCACCTGCTGGACGCCGTGGGCCAGCTCGGCGTCCTGCTGCTGGTCGGATTCACCGGTATGCACCTGGACCTGAAAGTGGTCCGCACGCACGGCGGCAAGGCGGCGGGAGTCAGCGCCGCCGCCCTGCTGCTGCCGCTGGCACTCGGGGTCTGGCTGGGGTACGCGCTCCCCGGCCAGCTCCGGCCCGCAGACGCCGATGTGACGGTCTTCGCGTGGTTCGTCGGCGTCGCCATGTGCGTCAGTTCCATCCCGGTCATCGGCCGGGTCCTGGTCGACATGAAGCTGATCCACCGCACCGTCGGCCAGATGATCCTGGTCGTGGGCACGATCGACGACGCGGTGGGCTGGCTGCTGGTCTCCGTGGTGACGGCGCTGGCCACCACCGGCGTCGGCGGTCAGGAGATCGCCACCCCGCTGTGGCACCTGGCGGTGGTCCTCCTGGTCCTGCTGACGGCCGGACGCTGGGTGGTGCGCTGGGTGATGAACTGGGCCCGGCGCTCCGGGTCGCGCGGCGCCACCATCGCCGCCACCGTGATCCTGCTGGTCCTGGCCGGAGCGGGCGCCCAGGCGCTGGAGTTCGAGGCCGTCTTCGGCGCGTTCCTGTGCGGCATCCTGATCGGCGCCGCAAACACCGACGCGCAGGCGCGGCAGCTGGAACCGCTGAACGCGACCGTGCTGTCCTTCCTGTCACCGCTGTTCTTCGCGCTCGCCGGACTGCGGATCGACCTGACCTCGCTCACCCATCTCAAGATCGCGCTGTGGGGCTTGGCCGCGCTGGGGATCGCGGTGGCCGGCAAGTTCCTCGGCGCCTTCGTGGGCAGCATCTTCAGCCGGCTCGACCGCTGGGAGGCGCTGGCGCTGGGCGCGGGGATCAACGCGCGGGGTGTCATCCAAGTGGTCATCGCGGTCGTCGGGGTCCGCCTCGGCCTGCTCACCACCGCGATGTACAGCATCATCGTACTGATCGCCATCCTGACCCCGCTGATGGCGCCGCCCATCCTGCGGATCGCGATGAAGCGGATCGAGCAGACCGCGGAGGAGGAGCTGCGCGAGCAACGCCTGCTGGCCCTCCACGGCGTCCCCGAGACCGAGGCGCACGGGCCCGGCACGAAGAACACCGCGAGCGGGGTGGACGCCATCCCGGAACGCGACCGCGCGGCCCTCGGCCTTCACGACTAGGGCCTGCCGCATGGGTCGAGCCCCGCGCGATCCATAGGGCAGGCCTCGGCGCCGCCTCGCGCGGGCGCCCCCACAGACGCGGCGTCCCGGTCCGTCCCGCGTGACATGCCCCACGCGGGCCGGATCGGGACTGCCGCTGTTCCACCGCTGTACCCACGGCCGCGTCAACGGCGCCGCGGCCACCCCGCTACGGCCGGTCCTCCAGCTCCGGTGCGTCGTCACCCTTGACGTCTTCGATGTCGAGATCCTCCTCTTCCATGTCGAGATCACCCTCCATGTCGAGGTCCCCCTCGACCTCGCCCTCCGCGTCCAGCCGGACCCGGGAGAGCTTGTCGGGGTTGGTCACCAGGTAGATCCCGGTGACGTGGTCGTTCTGCGGGTTGAGGTCCATCACCATGACCGCGTAGGGCGAGTCGCCGGAGAAGACCACGGCCGACGGGTCGCCGTTGACGTGCCGGTAGCGGACGTCCAGCGCCTGCGGGCGGTGCGTGGCCGCGTAACCCCGAAGGAACCGGGCGACCTTCTCCCGCCCGCTGACCGGGCGCAGCGCGGACCGCACCTTGCCGCCGCCGTCGGTCCACATCGTCACGTCGGGCGCCAGTAAGTCCATCAGTGCCGCCAGGTCGCCGCCGAGCGAGGCGGCGATGAATCGTTCCGTCACCCGCTGCTGGAGATGCGGGTCGGCCTGGTAGCGAGGGCGGCGGGCCTGCACGTGCTCGCGTGCGCGGTGCGCGAGCTGCCGCACCGCGGAGGGGCTGCGCCCCAGGATCTCGGAGATCTCGGTGTGGGCGTACCCGAAGACATCGTGCAGCACGAACACCGCCCGTTCCAGCGGCGTGAGCGTCTCCAGCACCACCAGCAGCGCCATCGACACCGACTCGGCCCGCAGTGTCGCCTCCGAGGCGTCGGCGGCGTCCGCGGCCGGCGCGGTGTCCTGCGCGTCGGGTGTGTGGGTGATGAGCGGTTCCGGCAGCCAGGGGCCGATGTACGTCTCGCGGCGGCGGCTGATGGTGGCCTGCCGCGCCAGCGCCTGGTTCACCGCGATGCGGACCAGGTAGGCGCGGGGGTTCTCGATGTCCTCGGCGTGCGGTTGACGGCTGCGGCGGGCCCAGGCCAGCCACGTCTCCTGCAGGACGTCCTCGGTGTCCGAGACGCTGCCGAGCATGTTGTAGACCACCGAGAACAGCAACTCCCGGTGTCCCACGAACTCCCGGGTGGCCGTTTCGTCGGGCAGCTCCGCCGGATTGTCTGACATGGGTGGCCCTCCTGTATGCGCGCTCCTGTTCATGAGATGAATGGCACCCACCCGAGTGTGACATCGTGCGCACCCCTGTGGGTCGCGTCTCATTCGGCTCCTGTTTCTTTCCTGTTCTCTCCGGTTCTTTACCTCTCCCGCCCTTTCTCTCCCGGTGCGTGTCCAACACAGAAGGAGCTCAGGCATGTCCGTTCAGCGGCGGCTGGCCCGTTTGAATAAGTACTTCGGCAACAAGATCGTCGGCCGGATCATCCCCTTGTTGCCGGGCTTCGGCGCGGTCTTCCACAAGGGCCGCAAGTCCGGCCGCGAGTACCGCACGCCGGTCAAGGTGTTCCGGAAGAACGGGCACTTCATCCTGTCGCTGCCGTACGGCTCGGAATCGGACTGGGTCAAGAACGTGGTCGCCGCGGGCGGTTGCGAGATCCAGACCCGAGGCAAGCGCTACCCGGTCGTCGCCCCGCAGGTCTACGTGGACGACAATCCCGACATCCCGCGCTTCCTCGCCTGGTCGCTGCGGCGGTTCAACGCCGACGAGTTCATCTCGCTGAAGATCGTGGAGGCCGAGGTGCCCGCCGGGCGCTGACCGCGCTCCCAGCCGCCCGCCACCGGGGCGGGACCGTACGGTGCCCTGCTCCCGCCCGTGTAAGGAGTGACCGCAGATGCGCGTGCCCAACTGGTCGGCCGCCGGCCGCTCCGCGGTACGGTTCGCCGGTGACCGGCTGCTGCGGGCGCTGGTCGCCCTGGGCTCGATGGCCACCGGCGTCTCGCCGCCCGGCTGGTGGCGGGCGCGCGGCGAGCACTGGTGGGAGGGGGCCGCCCCCACGGAGGGCTCAGGCCCGCGGTCGGTGGTCTCCGCCGCCCGGATCGAGCGCGGCGCCCTCGACGACCCCGGAGTGCTGCGCAGGATGCGGTCGCTGCGCGGCAGCCAGGACCTGCCGGGACCGGGGGAGACGCCCGGGTCGTACGCGGACGCGGCACCGTACTGGCACCCCGAGCGGCGGGCGGCGGGGGAGGGCTGACGGCTCGGGCCCCCGGCCTTCCGTAAGCCCGGCGTCCCGGCGACGCTGCTCTCTGCGACCCCGGCTCTCAGAGCCGGGTCCTCCGCGAGCTCAGCTCTCCGCGAGGTCGTCGGTGGCTATACGGCTGACCCGGGCGGTGCGCAGCAGGAAGTCGGCGATCATCACCAGCTCGGTGTCCTCGTAGTCCGCGCACACGCCGTCCATCGCGGTGTTGAGCCCGGAGAACATGGCCGCGAGCTCGCTCTCCTTCTCCTTGACGATCCGGACCAGGATGGCGCGCCGGTCCGTGGGGTTGGGCGTGCGGACCACCCAGCCGCCGCGCTCCAGCCGGTCCAGGATTCCGGTGAGCGTGGCCGGGTGCAGCCCCGCGCGCTTGGCGAGCGCCGTCGGGCCGATCGGGCCGTACCGGCTCACCAGGTCGATGCACTCCAGATCGCTGTCCCTGAGATCGACGTGGGCGCCGACCTGGTGGTTCAGCAGGGCGAGTTGGACGCTGAGGTCGCGGAGACCGTCCTTGATCCGGTTGGTCAACCGCTTCCGCCTCCGTGCCGCCGACGCCGCTCCGGGCAGTGTGGAATCCATACGCTAGATCCTCGCATCGATCGCTCGCCGAGAGCGGCCAGGGCCCGACGTGAACGTCCCCTCAGCCGCTGGTCGCCGGTTCACCCGCCGTCGGGGTGGCTGGCGCATACCCTCTCACAACCCCCTTTGCCACTCGTAGTCCCCCGGGGAAACAATCCTGCCCCCGTCCGCCTGGCGCGAGGCGAACGGGGGCAGAGTTGCCCCGGAGAGGGGTGGGGTGTTTCCGTCGGGCGGACGCGGCGCCGATGCCGGGCGACCGAGCGGTTCCGCCGGCGGGGTTGGACGGACGTGCAGCCCCGGGGTGGGCGCCGAGGGGTGCCCCGGCCCACCGTGTGGTGGACTCACCATCGGTACCAGCGGTTGCTGCGTCCGCCGCCCGGCCGTCGGACCGCGGAACACGAATCCCAGCAGCCAGACCACGAGCGCGGCCAGCGCAATCCACCACAGTACGTGGAGGGCGAATCCGGCGCCGCCGAGAACCAGTGCGAGCGGCAACACCAAAGCAACCACAGTCATTTCAGTCTCCCTCCTCGGGCATCGCGTGCCCGGCGGGCGGGGCGCCACGCGGTCGAATATCCCGACGTGGCGTCAAATCCCTTTTCCCTCCCCGGCTTCGGCGGTGAATTCGGTTCGACGGCTTTGCGTCGGCGGGTGAATCGGCGCCGTCGCGTCGAGGCGTATTCCCGCTCACGGTGGTGGCGGGCCCGGGGCCGGTCGTTGGGGTCGGCTGCCCCGGGAGGCGGCGCGGAACGCGGTATGCCGGAACGTGCCGCCCGCCGTCCCCGTGGCACGGAAGCGGCAGACGGGGCATATGAGCCGCATAGGTCGGGAGGGCCGCGGAACGCGGTGTGAAAGGGCCCCGCGGGGTACGCGTGCGGTCGGAGGCCGGTTCCACCAAGCGGCCGGCCGGCACGTCCCAGGGAGGCACCCCATGGCACCGCTCCAGTTCCACCCCGACTCCCTCGCGGACCTCTCGGCGGTCGTCACCGGCGGCTCCCGGGGCCTCGGGCTGCTGATCGCCGAGTAACTGGTCGAACAGGAGTGCGCGGTCACCGTCGCCGCCCGCGACGAACAGGAACTCTCCCGCGCCGAGGACTACCTGCGGCTGCGGCCCGGCGCCCGGGTCCGTACCGCGGTCTGCGACGTACGCGACCAGGACGCCGTACGCGAACTCTTCCGGGCGACCGCCGAGGCGCAGGGCGGCGTGGACGTGGTGATCGCCAACGCGGGCATCATCCAGGTGGCGCCGCTGGGCGCGATCGGCGTCGCGGAGTTCCGCGAGGCGATGGACTCGATCTTCATCGGCGCGCTGCACGCCTCCCTGGAGGCCCTGCCCCACCTGCGGCGCAGCCGGGCCGGCGGCCGGCTCGCGCTGATCGGGTCGGTCGGCGGGCTGATCGCGGCGCCGCACCTGCTGCCGTACTCGTGCGCGAAGGCCGCGGTGGCCGCGCTGGCGGAGGGGCTGCACGCGGAGGTGGCCCCCGAGGGGGTGAGCGTGACCGCCGTGCACCCCGGGCTGATGCGCACCGGGTCACACGTGGCCGCGGAGTTCGGCGGGGACCAGGCGGAGGAGTTCGCGTGGTTCTCGGCGCTGGCCGGCATGCCGCTGGTCTCGATGGACGCGCGCCGGGCGGCCGAGCGCATCGTCACCGCGGCGCGGCGGCGCAAGACCCGCCTGGTCCTCACCCCGGCCGCCCGGGCGGCGGAATTCACCCACGGCGTGGCCCCGGCCCTCACCACCCGCCTCACCGCACTCTCCGTCCGTGCCCTGCCCTCCTCCCCCCAGCGCCCCACCCCCCTCCGCAAGGGCGCCGAGACCACCTCGCCCCGCCCCACCCACCCGCTCAAGCGCAAGCTCCACACCTGGGCCACCGCCCTCAACGACCGCGCTTCCCACGCGTACAACCAGCACACCCGCCACCACCCCTCCCGCTGACTCCTGCGGGGCCACCCCCCGTGCGAGGCCACCCGGCCCCCTCCCGCCGCCCTCCGTCCCCTCTCACCCGCACGGCTGAATGCCTGCTTCTGGCGGGGTTTCTCCGCGTGCCCCCCGCTCGCCCGCCCGCTCATCGCCCAGGATGCCGAAAGACGGCGAAACCGGGAAACCGGGACGACGCGGACGAACGCCGGGCGGCCCGGTGGCACCTGGAGGAGCGGATGACGGCAGTCGAGGGCCGACCAGGTCCGTCCGGCGCACGCGCGGGCAGGTCGGCCAGGGGCCGGAAGCTGGCCGGCTGGCTGACCACGACCGACCACAAGACCATCGGGAACATGTACCTGGTCACCGGGTTCGGCTTCTTCCTCTTCGGCGGTGCGCTGGCCATGGTCATGCGCGCCGAACTCGCCCGCCCGGGGCTCCAGGTCGTCTCCCAGCAGCGCTACAACGAGCTGTTCACCGTCCACGGCACCGTGATGATGCTGCTCTTCGCCACGCCCACCTTCGTCGGCTTCGCGAACTCCATCATGCCGCTCCAACTCGGCGCGCCCGATGTCGCCTTTCCCCGCCTCAACGCCTACACGTACTGGCTGTTCCTGTTCGGCGGCCTCATGGTGGTCTCCGGCTTCCTCACCGACAGCGGCGCCGCAGCCTTCGGCTGGTTCGCGTACGCCCCGCTCAACGGGCCGGTCTTCAGCCCCGGTATCGGCGGCGACCTGTGGGCGATGGGTCTCGTGGTCTCCGGCCTGAGCACAATCCTCGGGTCGGTCAACTTCATCACCACGATCATCTGCCTGCGCGCCCCCGGTATGACGCTGCTGCGGATGCCGATCTTCACCTGGAACGTGCTGTTCACCTCGATCCTGGCGCTGCTCGCCTTCCCCGTGCTGACCGCGGCCCTGCTGGGGCTGGAGGCCGACCGCACGTTCGGGGCGCACATCTTCGACGGGGCCAACGGCGGGGCGCTGCTGTGGCAGCACCTGTTCTGGTTCTTCGGCCACCCCGAGGTCTACATCGTGGCGCTGCCGTTCTTCGGCGTCATCTCCGAGGTCCTCCCGGTCTTCAGCCGTTCCCCGGCCTTCGGCTACCTGGGGCTGATCGGCGCCACCATGGCCATCACCGGCCTGTCGGCCGTGGTGTGGGCGCACCACATGTTCGCCACCGGTGCGGTGTTTCTGCCCTTCTTCTCCCTCGCCTCCTTCCTCATCGCGGTTCCGACGGGCGTGAAGTTCTTCAACTGGATCGGCACGATGTGGCGAGGCTCGCTGTCGTTCGAGACGCCGATGCTGTGGGCGACCGGCTTCCTGGTGACCTTCCTGTTCGGCGGGCTGACCGGCGTGCTGCTGGCCTCCCCGCCGCTGGACTTCCAGGTCACCGACTCGTACTTCGTCGTCGGGCATCTGCACTACGTGCTGTTCGGCACCGTGGTGTTCGCGATGTTCTCCGGCTTCTACTTCTGGTGGCCCAAGCTCACCGGGCGCATGCTGGACGAACGCCTGGGGAAGATCCACTTCTGGACCCTCTTCGTCGGCTTCCACCTCACCTTCCTCGTCCAGCACTGTCTGGGCGCGGAGGGCATGCCCCGCCGGTACGCCGACTACCTCGCCGCGGACGGCTTCACCACCCTCAACACCGTCTCCTCGATCGGCGCGTTCCTGCTCGGCCTCTCCACGCTGCCGTTCTTCCACAACGTCTGGCGGACCAGGCGCTACGGCGCCAAGGTCGAGGTGGACGACCCGTGGGGCTACGGCCGCTCCCTGGAATGGGCCACCTCCTGCCCGCCGCCGCGGCACAACTTCCTCACGGTGCCGCGCATCCGCTCGGAGTCGCCCGCGTTCGACCTCAACCATCCCGAGGCGTCGGCGCAGGCGCTGCGGCACCGGCAGACCGAGCGCGGGCACGACACGCCCATCATGGGCAAGAGGGGCGTGCAGTGAAGGCCTCGGCGATCATGTTCACCGGAGTGGCGGTCTTCTTCGCCGCCGCCGCGGCCGTCTACCGGTGGACCTCCCTGGAACCGGCCGGTACCACGGCGCTGATCGTGTCCACCGTCATGTCCGGGCTGATCGCCTTCTTCCTGTGGATCCAGTACGCACGGCTCGGCTCCGGCCCGCAGGACGAGGGCGACGCGGACGTGGTGGACGCCGCGGGACCGGTCGACTTCTTCCCGCCCGACACGGGTTATCCCGTGGTGACGGCGGCGGGCACCGCCCTCACGGCGCTGGGCGTGGTGCTCGGGCCGTGGATGTTCCTGATCGGCCTGGGCGTGCTGATCCCCGGGGTCGTGGGCTTCGTCTTCGAGCATGTCAACCGCGCGGAGGCCCGGTGAACGCGGGGGCCGCACGGTCCGGGGCGGGTTCCGGCGCGGCGGTGGGGTTCCGGTGCCGGTTCGGGCTACGACGCCACGCCGTATCTGCCCGCTCGCGGCGGCCGGCACCCCCCTCCCGCTCCCCGACGGTGTCCCGGGCGGCCAGGGCGTCGCGACCCTCCGCCGTCCTCCGCTCGTCCGCGCTGCGGGTCCACCCGCCGGGCAGCACGTTCTCCCTTGTCGTCCCCCAGCAGATCACCGTGTGCGGCACGACGTTCACCGTCACGCCCTTCGCCGCGGGCAGCACCGGCAACCCCTCGACCTGAATCGGGGCAGGTCGTGTGCGCCGCGGGGGGCTGGGTAGGCGCAGCTCCGACGCCTGAGGGCAGCAAAGACGCGCGGTCGGAGGGAGACGGTGATGGTGGTCTCCGAGACGGTTCTCATGACTGCCGACGGGTCGGCGCTCGTCGGTGACCTGGTCGTTCCCGGGCCGGTGCGGTCCGTGGTGCTCTTCGCCCACGGCAGCGGCAGCTCGCGGTTGAGCCCGCGCAACCGGGCGGTGGCCGGGGTCCTGCAACACGCCGGGTTCGGCACGCTCCTGCTCGACCTGCTGACCGAGCAGGAGGAGCGGGTGGACGCGGTGACCGCCGAGCACCGCTTCGACATCCCGCTGCTGGGCCGGCGGCTGACCGCGGCGATCGACTGGCTCGCCGGGCAGCCGGCGACCCGCGAGCTCCCGGTGGACCTGTTCGGGGCGAGTACAGGTGCGGCGGCGGCGCTGGTCGCCGCGGCCCGGCGCCCGGACCGGGTGCGTGCCGTGGTCTCCCGCGGCGGGCGCCCCGACCTCGCCGGCGACGCGCTGAGCGAGGTACGGGCCCCCGTCCTGCTCATCGTCGGCGGCCGGGACGAGCAGGTCCTGCGCATGAACCAGGACGGGGCGCGCCGCCTGGGCGCCTCCCACAAGATCCTCGTCATCCCCGGCGCCACCCACCTCTTCGCCGAACCCGGCGCTCTGGAGGCGGTCGCGAACGCGGCGCGGGAGTGGTTCCTGTACGGCGTGGAGGAGGCGGCCCGCGGCGCGGCCGGGGATACGGCGGACGGCGGGGTGGCGCACGGCGCGGCGGACGCCGGAACGCGGGGCGCGAGGGAGGAGGGAGCGCGATGACATCCGTCCTGCCCGAGACGAACGCACAGCTGGAACAGGTCCGGGACGGTGCGGTGCCGCTGGCCGGGCCGGACTCGTTCGATCCGCTGCTGGAACGGGTCGGCGAGGCGCGGTACGTGCTGCTCGGGGAGGCGTCGCACGGGACCGCGGAGTTCTACCGGTGGCGGGCGACGCTGACCCGGCGGCTGATCGAGGAGCGCGGGTTCTCGTTCGTCGCCGTGGAGGGCGATTGGCCGGACTGCCTGGCAGTGCATCGCTCGGTGACGGGCGCGCCGGGCGCGCCCGAGGACCCGGCAGACGCACTGGCGCAGTTCCGCCGCTGGCCGACGTGGATGTGGGCCAACACCGAGGTGCGCGACTTCGCCCGCCGGCTGCGCGAGCACAACTCCGGCCTGCCGCCGGACACCCGGCCGGTCGGCTTCTTCGGCCTGGACGTCTACTCCCTGTGGGAGTCGCTGCACGCGATCCTCGACCACCTCCGCGAACACGCTCCGGAACACGTGGAGGCGGCCCTGGAGGCGTACCGCTGCTTCGAGCCGTACGCCGAGGACCCGCAGACCTACGCGCAGGCCACCCGGCTCGTCCCGTCGGGCCGCGAGCCCGAGGTGCTCGCGCTGCTCCAGCGGATACGCGGCCGCACCGAGCAGCCGGCGGCCGACGGCGGGACCGCCGAGTTCACCGCCCGGCAGAACGCGGAGGTACTGGCGGACGCGGAACGGTACTACCGGGCCATGGTGTGCGGCGGCCCGGAGTCCTGGAACATCCGTGACGAGCACATGGCCGACACCCTCGACCGCCTCATCGACCACTACGGCCCGCAGGCCAAGGCGGTGGTCTGGGCGCACAACACCCACGTCTCGGACGCCCGCGCCACCGACCTGGCCGACGCCGGGCTGCTCAACCTCGGCCAGCTGGTACGCGAACGCCACGCGGCGGAGGGCGTCGTGCTGGTCGGCTTCGGCTCGTACGAGGGCACGGTGACCGCCGCCGAACGCTGGGGCGCCCGCCCGCGCGTGACGCGGGTGCCGGCCGCCCGCGGGGGCAGCACGGAAAGCCTGCTGCACCGGGCGCTGCCGGACACCTCGGCGCTCTTCGTCTTCCCGCCGGGCCCGCACTACGGCCGGCCGGTCCGCCGCGGCCAGGACTGGCTCGCCGAGGACCGCGACCACCGGGCGATCGGCGTGGTGTACCGACCGGAGCGCGAGCGGTGGGGCAACTACGTCACCACCGTCCTCGGCGCCGGCTACGACGCGTTCCTGTACTTCGACCGCACCCGGGCGCTGACCCCGCTGCAACCGGGCGGCGGCGAGCCCGGCGAGGAGGAGACCTGGCCCACGGGCTTGTGAGCAGCGGACCCGGCCGGCGGACCCGCGGGCAGGCGAGACCTGGGCCCCGCTCGTGAGCTCGGGCCCCACCGGCATCCGACCCGCCGAGGCATCCGACCAGCTGAAAAGAGGAGAGGTCATGCGATTCCACGACCGGCGCCAAGCCGGACAGGAGCTCGCCGCCCGGCTTCTGGACCGGGCGGCCGACGGCGACCTCACCGACCCGGTCGTCCTCGCCCTGCCACGCGGCGGCGTCCCCGTCGCGGCGGAGGTCGCCCGCACGCTGCGGGCACCGCTGGACGTGCTGGTTGTCCGCAAGATCGGCGCACCCGGGCGGCCGGAGGCCGGGATCGGCGCGATCGCCGACGACGAGCCGCCGCTCTTCGACGAGCAGTCCCTGCGGATCCTCGGCCTGAGCGAGGACCGGCTCGCCCCGGACGTCGCGCGGGAGCGGACCGAGCTGCACCGCCGCGAGGACGCCTACCGGCACGGCAGGCCCGCGCCCGACATACGGGGCCGGACCGTGATCCTCGTGGACGACGGGCTCGCCACCGGCGTCACCGCCCGCGCCGCCCTGCGCCACCTGCGCCGCGCGCAACCGGCCCGGCTGATCCTGGCGGTCCCGGTGTGCGCCGCGGGCGCCCCCGAAGCGCTGCGCGACGAGGCCGACGAGGTGATCTGCCTGCACCAGCCGCGGAACTTCCATGCGGTGGGCCTGTGGTACGAGGACTTCGGCCAGGTCTCCGACCGCGAGGTCACCGACACCCTGCGCGGTCTGAGCGTCTCGCCCTGAGCCGCCCCGACTCGCCCCGACCCCGGGCGGAATTCCGTCCTGGAGGATCCCGTGACCAGTGCGCAGCCGCCCGGGCACCCCGACCCGACCCACCCCGACCCGGTGCCGCCGGTACCGGGCCCCACGCCGGGGCCGCCCCCCGGACCCGAACCCGTACCGCCGTCGCCCCCGTGGCCCGAGCCCGACCCCGTACCGCCGAAACCGCAGCCGCCGACCCCCGGCCCTGAGCCGTGGCCCGCGGGTGTGCGGGGCGTCTGGTACGGGAACCACGGGCTCGCTCGCGTGCGGTCGCAGCCACGGGGCCCTCTTGCCGAGCGGGCGTACCGGATGGTTGACCCGTTACCGGAGCCCACGTCTCCCGGTGGAACCGTGTCGAGGGCAGGGCCGATGCGCCCTCGGGTGGTTCACCTAGCCTGCTTCCCGCGCCTGCTTCCCTCGCGTGTCGCCTCCGCCACAGTCGCCTCCCCGCGGGGCGCCGCACCCCGGGTGCCTGGCGCCGCCCCGGGCCAGGCTTTCCGTGCCGAAGGGCTCGGGGTGTCCGGCCGCTAGGGGCGTCCTGCGCTCAGTGCGGATGGTTACCGCAGTGACGGCGGTGGGGCTGGCGGGGCGGCAGGGTGAGCGTGATCTGCCGTACGAGCTGCTGGAAGCACGCCAGAGCCGCGACCGGGGGGAGGGCGACGACGGCGCACCCGGTGAACGATTTCGGCGCCTCGGTGACACACAGCGCCACCGCCAACGCCGAGAAGAGCAGTACGACCGACCAGGAATGCACCGCGCGGCGGCGATGCAGGGCCGCGCGCAGGATCGACAACGAGGCCACCGCCCACGGCCCGTAGACCAGCAGGGGCCACCAGTCCGCCAGGTCGCCCGCGGTACCGGGACTGGCGACGAGCCGCAGTGGGTCATAGGCGATCACGCCGCTGAGCACGCTCACCATGGCGACGATGGCGGCGGCCAGCGCCGCGGAGGCGAAGCTCAGCACCTGGACGGACACCAGCCGGGCGACCCGTACGGGTGGCCGCCGGCGACGCCCCCGGACGACTCGCCCGGCCGCGGGGATCCGCATGGTGTCCGACTGCCACTCGGCCGCGGCGCCGGGAGGCCCCGCCTGGTCGGCCACCCGCTCCGCGTCCAGCCCGTCAAAGGAATCGAGAAGCTGTTCCAACTCGGCCTCGGGATTCCATTGTTGGGGGATAACACCGATGCCGGTATCGGTCAGCGCATTCTCCGCACCCGGCGCGGCGCCGTACGCCCCGTCGTTCAGCCCCTGCCATGCAGCCCTCGGCATGCCCTCATACGCCCGAGGCTCCGGGGAGCTCCAGAAATCGGGCCCGCTAGGCATGGTGGTCCCGCGGCGTCCGGTCGGAAAGCGAACCGACCGAGCCGATGGCGTCGAACCGGCGGACGAAGTCGGCCTGGATCGTGCCCATCGCCCCGAGGAATTCCTCCAGCAGCGGGGAACAGTGGCTCAACGGGGCCTGCTGACCGTCACGCTCGGTCCGGGTGCCCGCGTTCTCTCCGAACATGCGAGCCGAACCGGGCACGAGCACCCGCTCCCCGAGCCGCGCAGTGCCTGCCTCCGCGCGGGAACCGCCCGAATGCCGGTCCGCCGTACGGGGAGGGAACTTGGCTGTCGTCATACTTCCCCAACGACTGCCTTGTTCCACCGGGTGTGCGGCACATGGGTGACACATTATCTCTAAGAGATGATATGCCGTATGTCGTATGAGTTGACCCGAGCGGGCCGCCCGCCGGATGGTGTCACCGCCGGCCGGGCGGCGGCTCCTTCCGCCGCCCCTCCTCCGCCAACCGGGCGGCGTGGGTGCCCGGCGCGTCGGCGAGATCACGGACGACGGACAGGCCCCCAGTGCCCAATTATCCTTGTTCGACCGGGATGAGGGCATGCGCCCGATGAAATCCCATGCGCGAACAGAACAGCGGCGGCACCGAACCACCGGTCACCACCTGCCCTCATGTGACGGCCCATCAGCCCGCTGGACGCAAAAGCGGTCCCTGACCAGCGAAGACAATGACATGCCGCTCGACTACTAGCAATTCAGAACACGGATACGTACACTCGCGTCAGCACAGTTGCGACGACAGTGTCGATCACTTCCCGGCGACATGTACCTGCAAATATGTCGGCTCACGGTCCGAGCCGATTCCCGCACCGGATGCGCAGCAGGTTGAATGAGCTTAGGGGCTTAGGGTGAGGTTTCCCGAACACGTAACATGGCAGAAGTTATCGCTTTGTGGTGACGGCTGCTCATGTTTCGAAGTGAGCCTCGGCGGTGATGAGGCATACGTTCGCGACTCAAAAGATTCATCACAGAATTCCTTACGCCCTGTCGTGCGGGAATGCGGCGTTCCTTGGGAGCTGCCGCGCCCGGCGACTTCGATCCCGTCGGCCTCCACGAGTATTCTCTCCGCGCAGCCAGTGAGCGAGGCGCATCCCTGTACGGTCAGGACCTCAGGGTGATGCGTGATGTCTGAGATTTTGGACGAGCATCTCGCGAAGGAGCCGCCGGCTGCCTCGCCGGAATCGCTTTGGCACAACCCCGACTTCCTCAAGTTCTGGTCGGGTGAAGCACTGTCGCTGTTCGGTGCCCAGGTCACCAACCTGGCATTGCCGCTGACCGCGGTGATCGTCTTCAACGCCAGCCCGGAGCAGGTCGGCATGCTGCGCTTCCTGCAGTTGGTGCCGTACCTGTTCCTGGCCCTGCTGTTCGGGGTCTGGGTAGACCGGAGCCGGCGCAAGCCGATCATGCTCCTGGCAAACACCGTCCGGATGCTGTTGATCGCGTCGGTGGCGCTGCTGGCGCACTACCACCACCTGTCCGTCACCGGACTGCTGGTGATCGCCTGCGCGGTGGGCGTCTTCTCGGTGTTGTTCGACGTCAGTTGGATGTCCTTCGTGCCCAGTGTGGTCAAGGACCCCGAGCGCTACGTGGAGGCCAATCAGAAGCTGGGTGTCACCCAGTCGACCACCGACGTGGCCGGGCCCGGCGTGGCCGGCGTGATCATCGGCTGGCTCGGACCGCCCACCGCGCTGGTGGTGGATGCGGTGTCCTACCTCGCCTCGCTCACCAGCCTGTTATGGATCCGAACCCCCGAGCCGGACCCGCCGCCGCCGGCCGGCAGGCGGCACATCGGCCGGGAACTGGCCGATGGTGTGCGGTGGGTGTTCGGTGACCGGATTCTGCGCCCGCTGGCCATGCTGGCTCCGTTCACCAACTTCTCGCTGACCTGCGTCTCGACGCTGTTCCTGCTCTACGGCGTGCGCGACAAGGGGTTGAACCCGGCGACGGTCGGCCTGATCTTCTCGGCCTCCTCGGTCGGCGCGCTGGTGGGTGCCCTCGTCTCCAAGACTCTCATCCGTCGATACCGGATCGGCGTGGTCTACGGGTTGGCGCTGGCGGGCATCTACGCCGGCCCGCTGCTGATCCCGCTCGCCGGAGGTTCCCGGCCGCTGCTGATCGGGATGTTCATCCTGTCCCTCCTGATCAGCTATTTCGGCGGGGGACTGTCCAACGTGGTGCAGCTCTCGCTGCGCCAGACCTGCACTCCGCCGTCGCTGATGGGCCGGATGAACGCCGCCTTCCGCACCTTGCTCTTCGGCGGCGGCGCGCTGGGCGGTTTGTGCGCCGGCCTCATCGGCGGCGCGATGGGACTGCGCGCCGGCCTCACCCTGGTGGCAATCTGCTCGGCCGGGATGCTGGTGCCGATCGCGATGTCGCCGGTGGTCCGACTGCGTGCGATGCCGGCACCGACAACCGATCCGACCGCCACAACACCGGTGGTTGACTGACCTCTGCCGTCGGCGGGCCGGCTACTGCGCCGTGCCCACCGCCCCACTGTTATGACGTGGCTGTACCACTACACATCCGAGCATATGTCCGAGAAACACCCTGGCTGCAGGCTGAGCGTCTCGAAGGAGCAACTCATGCATGCTCTGAAGCCGCCGATGGCGGATGGGGAACCGGAGCAGGCCGTCAACTCCGGTGCCCTGGTTGAGGAGATCTCTGGCCGGCCGAGCCGGCTGGCTGGACGACCGCGCGCAGGCGGGCGACGCCGACGCCTTTTACGCCCAGCAGTTCCTGCTGTCCCGCATCCCCCAGTCGCGTACGGCGATGCGGCATGACGATCGGGACAGGGCGGGACCTGCCCACCGGGGTGGGCGAGGAGTCGGACGGCCGGGTTCGGCGGCTGTCCTTCGCTCAGGAGCAGCTGTGGTTCCTCAACGAGCTGGCGCCCGGCCAGACCACCTACAACATCCTGATGGTCTGGCGGCTGCACGGCCCGCTCCGGGTGGACCTGCTGCAGCGCTGCGTGAACCTGGTGGTGGCGCGGCACGAGTCGCTGCGCGTCACCATCCGCAACGACGAAGGTACGCCCTACCAGGTGGTGGCTCCGGCGGCCGAGGTGCCTCTGCCGGTGACCGACCTGCGTGCGCTGCCCGAGGCCGAGCGCGAGCAGCGGGTACAGGCCGAGATCGATGCGCAGCGAGCCGAGCCGTACGACCTGGAGACCGGACCGCTGTGCCGGTTCCGGCTGCTCCGGCTGGATGCCGAGGAGTACGTCTTCTGCCAGGGGTTCCACCACATCATCACCGACGGCTGGTCCGCCGCGGTGGTGAACGCGGAACTGTCCACCGCCTACCGGAGCCTCTGCTCCGGCACCGAGCCGGCGTTCGAGGACCTGGAGCTGGACTACACCGAGTTCGCCGAGTCCCAGCGCGAGCGGTTGCAGGGCGACGCGCTGACTGACGAACTGGCCTTCTGGCAGCAGACGCTGGCCGACCTGCCGGTGCTGGAGCTGCCCGCCGACCGGCCCCGTCCGACCGGCGGCAGCCATCACGGTGAGACCCTGATCAAGGACTTCCCGGACGACCTGCGCGGCATCGTCCAGCAACTCGCCGACGACCACGGCGCGTCCATGTTCATGGTGTTCGCCGCCGCCTGCAACCTGGTGCTCAGCCGCTACACCGGCCTGGAGGACATCCCGATCGGAGTCCCCATGCTGGGCCGGCCGGAGCCGGAGCTGGAACCGGTGGTCGGCATGTTCATCAACATGGTGGTGCTGCGCTCGGATCTGTCGGGCGATCCGACCTTCAGCGAACTCATCGACCGAATCGCGGACAGCAATCTGGAGCTGTACGACCACCAGGAGGTGTCGTTCAACCAGGTGGTCGACGCGGTGCAGCCGGTACGTGACCCGGACCGCAATCCGCTGTTCCAGGTCAGCGTGCAGCTGCTGGGCGAGAGCAACTCCGGCGAGAACCTCAGCTTCCCCGAGGTGGTCGCCGAGTTCGTGCCGCTGGCCTCACTCGACTCCCGGTTCGACATCGCACTGAACATCATCGACACCGGCTCGTCACTGCGCGCCAACGCCGAATACTCCTCGGACATGTTCGACAGGTGGCGGATGGAGGCGATGCTCACCCATCTGGAGACGGTGCTGCGTACCGCGGCGGCCGACCCGAGCCTGCCGCTGTCGCGGATTCCGATCGTGGTCGGCGCCGAGGCCGAACAACTGCTCTCGATCGGCCGCGGCGAGGTGGTCGGGTACAGCCGACAGCCGCTGCACGTCGCGGTTGCCGAGGTGGCACGGCGGCAGCCGGACGCGGTCGCGGTGGTCTGCGACGGCGTCGGGCTGAGCCACCGCGAACTCGACCGGCGGGCCGGCTTGCTCGCCCGCCACCTGCGGGCCAAGGGCCTGCGTCACGGCCAGGTGGTCGCAGTGGCGATCGACCGGGACCTCGACGCCTACGTGACCATGCTGGGCATCCTGAAGGCGGGCGCCGCGTTCGCCCTTCTCGACCCGGAGCTTCCGGCCGGCCGGATGGCGTTCGTGATCGGTGACACCGCGGCACCGCTGGTGATCACCCGCTCCGGCATCGTGGAGCGGCTGCCCGAGTCGACCGGGTGGCAGACCGTGCTGATCGACACCGACTGGCCGGCTGTCGAGGCGATCACGGTGGACGGGCCGCTGGAGGAGTGGGCAACCGCCGACACCCCGGCCTGCGTCCTCTACACCTCCGACTCGACCGGCCGGCCCATCGGCGTGGTGATCGCGCACCGGGCGGTGTCGTTCTTCTGCGAGGCCTACCGCCGCACCTTCGACTTCGGCCCGGACGACCGGTTGCTGCACCTGCCGTCGCTGTCCTCCGGCATGTCCCAGGGCGAGCTGTGGACCGGGCTGCTGAGCGGCGCGACGGTGGTCGCCGTGTCGCCCGAGGAGGCTGCCTCTCCGGAGCGCCTGGCCGCGCTGATCCGCGACCAGCGGGTGACCTACGCCGGTCTGCCGCGGGCCGTGCAGTCGGTGATCGACGCCGACGCCTGCCCGGACCTGAAGTACGTCACGGCCGACGCGCAGGGGCTGCCGCCGGAACTGGTCAACAAGTGGAACACCGGCACCCGGCGCTACGTCAACCTGTACGGGCCCACTGAGGCGGCGATCGCCTGCGTCGAGTACGAATGCCCCCAGATCGAGTGGCAGACCTCCCCGCCGATGGGCCGGCCGCACGTGAACCGGCAGATCTACGTGGTGGACCGCGCGATGAATCTGGTGCCGCGCGGGGTGGCCGGCGAGTTGCTGATCGGCGGCGAGCCGGGAGGTCTGGCAACGGGTTACCTCAACCAGCCCGAGCTCACCGCCGAGAAGTTCATCGACGACCCGTTCCACCCGGGCCGACTGGTCCACCGCAGCGGCGACCTGGTGCGCTGGACCTCGGACCTGCAGATCGAGTTCCTCGGCCGGGTGGACGACCAGGTCCACGGCGACGCCGCACCCGACCCGGTCGAAGCCGAAACCGACGAGGACGGTTACGACGAGCCCCGCACGCCGACGGAGCAGTCCATCGCCGGCATCTTCGGTGAAGTGCTCTCCCTGCCCAGAGTGGGCGCCGAGGACAGTTTCTTCGACGTCGGCGGCAACTCGCTGCAGGCGATGCGCGCGGTCAGCCGGATCAACAAGGGATTCGGTATCAAGCTCAGCGTCCGGACGCTGTACGGCAATGTCACCGTACGGGCGGTTTCGGCGGTGGTGGATGAGAAGATGGGAGGCAAGCCCGCCTGACGGCGAGCGAGCCGATACTCATGGCTGATATGGAACGGGTCGTGCCGCTCAGTCCGGACGGCACCGCGACGCCGCTGTTCTGCGTGCATGCCAGCTCGGGCTCGGCCTACTCCTACCTCGAACTGGCCCGGCTGCTCGGCGCTGACCAGCCGGTTTACGGAATCGAGGCGCCAGGCTTCGACGGCGACCGGGAACCGGTCCGGTCACTGCACGCTCTGTCCGCCGAATACGCCGAGACACTGCGGGAGTTCCAGCCGGACGGCGATTTCCTGCTGCTCGGCTGGTCGCTGGGCGGCGTCATCGCCTTCGACATGGCGCGGCGGCTCACCGCGGCCGGGGCACGCGTCCGGCAGGTCATCATGATCGACGTCAGCGTGCCCCGGGTCGCCGAACTGCCGCCGGAGAAGGAGATCGCGCGCCGGTTCCTACGCGACATGCTGTCGGCCGTGGGTGCTCCGCCGACGGCGCTGGACCGGGTGCTGGCCGGGCAGCCGGACGAGGCCACCAGTGAAGCGATCTTCCTGGCCGCCGAGAGTTCGGGCGCGTTGCCGGCGGAGTTGGACGCGGACCTGCTGGCCGAGCGCTACGCGGTGTTCCGCGCGCACGTCGAGGCGTCGTTCGGATTCGAGGTGACCGAGCCGCACCACGGCCGGGTGGTGCATCTCATCGCCTCCGAGTCACCGCTGCAGTACATGCGCTGGGACAAGGTGGCAACCGGCCTGACCGAGCATGTTGTGCCCGGCAGCCACCACTCGATCTGGACCGGGAACAGCCTGCTGCGGCTGGCCGGGCTGACACGGGCCGCACTGGCCGGCGCGGACTGACGACCCGATCAGCCGGCCGGCGGATTGACGGGAGCACTGACCCGGTTTTCCGGACACGGTACGGATCTTTCAGGGAGTGAGCTTGTGGTTTTCAGCTGATTCGCTACTTCGGGGATGAGAGGTGGAACGAGATGTCAATGGGTCCGTTGCCCGTACCCGCGGAAACGGAACTGGCCGGATCCTACCTGTGCGAACCTCTTGCGAAGTTCTTGGCCAAGATGTCTAATATAGATAATCGTAACGGCTCTGACCTGCGGCGCGTGACTTCACTGGTGTTCAGCCAGGCATCTCGCTGACTTTACGTCCCCACACATTCCGCGTGTGTTCCAGTGGCGTTTGGATCGAGGAGTGCACGATATGCCCTTAGTAAGAGACCAGCTCACGGAAATGTCGAATGCGGAGCTGCTCGACTGCACGCTCCGCGACGGTTCCTATGCCGTCGATTTTCAGTTCGACGAGGGGTTCGTGACGCATCTGCTTTCCCGGTTCAACGAAACCCCGGTCTCCAAGATCGAGATCGGCCACGGACTCGGACTTGAGGCGGAGCGGGCCGGGATCAAACCCGGCAATATCGACCATAATCGCTGGTGTGAGATCGCCGATTCGATACTGACGAAAAAACCGTGGGGCATGTTCGCGCAGCCGGAGTTCACGCGGCTGGACACCGTCGCGGAGCTGAGCAACCGAGGGATGTCGTTCGTTCGTGTCGGCATGGAGCCGGACAAGGTGGCCGAAAATCTCGACTACATACGGCGTGCCACCGATGTGTGCGGTCAGGTGTACCTGAACTTGATGAAATCGAGCGCGACGCCGGTCCATCAACTGCTCGACATGCTCGACGGAGTCAGTTCAGCCGTCACGGGCGTCTATGTCGTGGACTCCTACGGCGCGATGCTTCCCGCCGATGTCCAGCGCTATGTGACCGCGGTGAAAGAGCACTTTCCCGTTGTCGGGTTTCACGGTCACGACAACCTCGGCATGGCCAACATCAACAGCATCACCGCCTTCCAGGCCGGGGCCACGGTCGTGGACGGCACGCTCAACGGCATCGGTCGAGGGTCGGGCAACGCCGCGATCGAATCGCTGGCCGGAATCATCAAGATCTTGGAGGCCGACCTGTTCGACTACCAAGAACTGGCGAAACTGGCCGAATACTGCCGGGTCAACATGGATGTCATCGGTGAGGACCGCACCATGCAGGTGCTCGGTGGTGTGATCGGCATCCACTCGGGTTTCTTTCCGCTGGTGGAAGAACTGGCCACGAAGTACGGCACTGATCCGGCGCGCCTCATGGAAGCTGCGGTCAGCATCGCCGAGCAGAGCCCGCGCAAGGCCGACTTCCACACCGCGGCAAGCAGGATCGCCGGCTGAGCCGGACTACTGGGACCAGGCCGTGGCCTGACCGACCTTCAAACGGGAGAAGCACAGTGAGATTGGCTAGAATCGGGTCGGCTGCAAGCGGGTTCGACATCGCCGTGGGCCACCACGACAAGTGGCTCCTGCTGACGAGCCTTCGAGGTTACGAGAAGGTCACTCGAATTGCTGACATCGTGGGTGAGCGAGAGCTGCGTGACCTCACCGAGGCCGTCGAACAGCACAGGGACAACCTCGACCCCGTGAGCTTCGACCTCGCGCTCGCCGCCACCGTCGCCGATCGTGACACCGACATCTGGGGCACCGGGCTCAACTATCTGCGTCATTCAGACGATCTGGAAACCCAGCAGCCCGTCTCGGGTCCCGGTTCCTACCTGAGACCGACCAACTGCCTTATCGACAACGGCGGCCACATCGAACTGCCGACACAGTCGAAGCGCGTGACCGCGGAGGCAGAACTGGGGCTGATCGTCGGAACCGCGTGCAAGAACGTGTCCCGCAACAACTGGCGATCTGTCGTGGCGGGCGTCACCGCCGTCCTCGACATGACCGCGGAGGACGTGATCCGCGAGAATCCCCGCTACATACCGTGGGCCAAGGGATTCGATACCTTCTGCAGCGTCGGTCCGGTCCTGGTGACCCTGGACGAATTCAGTGACGACACCCTCAAGTCCGTCCGCATTGCCACTCTTCGGAACGGGCAGACGATCGCCTCGGCAACCCCGTCGGACATGAAGTACGACCTGGGCTATCTCGTGGAGTATTTCAGCGCGGGACGGACGCTCGAACCGGGCACGGTGATCTGTACGGGAACTCCTGGTGCCGCTGTGATCAACCCCGGGGACACGGTCCAGGCCGTCGTGGAGCACGTCGGCACGCTTACGCATCCCGTTCGGTAGCAAGGCGCCACACAGCGACCACGAGGCTGGGGGAATTCATGTACGGCCTGGAGGGCAAACGCGCCCTGGTGTTGTGCGGGACCAGAGGGATAGGCCTCGGTATCGCGTGCTGCCTGGCGCGTTACGGCAGTTCGGTGACGGTGTCCGGCACCGACGAGGGTCGGGCCGCTGAAGTGGCCCGGAGTCTGCCGGGGACCGGGAACTCCTCATTCGCGTGCGACTTCCGAAGGCCTGCCGGTGTCGGCGACAAGGTCGCCGAGACCGGACCCTACGACATCATCCTGCTCAACTCCCCCGGGTCCGCTCCCGGTACGGTGGATCAGCTGTCCGCTGCGCAGCTTCAGCAGTCGATCGACCTGATGCTCCTGTCGGTACAGAGCGCCGTCGCCGCGGGTCTGCCCGCGATGAAGCGAAATGGCTGGGGTCGCCTCATCGCCATCACCTCCAGTTCGCTGTCGACACCCATCAGTGGCCTGGCCGCTTCCTCCGTCGCGAGGTCGGCAGTGCAGTCCTACCTGAAACTCCTGGCTGAAAGCGTGGGCCGGTTCGGCATCACGGTCAACCACGTGCTTCCCGGCAAGATCGACACCGATCGGCTCCGGTCGGTCGACGCGGCCACCGCCGAAAAACTCGGGACGGACGTCGGGTCGGTGAGGGCGGCGACGCTGGAAACGATACCGGTGGGCCGGTACGGCACACCGGATGACGTCGGGGAACTGGTGTCGTTTCTCGCGAGCGAGCAAGCGGCCTACATCACCGGAACAGGAATTCGCTGCGACGGCGGGTACATCAGGTCGATCTGAACGGCCAGAGGCGACGCGATCGCGCACCATCACGGCACGGCACGGCACGGCACGGCACCCGGCAGGCGACAGGGAGAGAGGGCACATTGGAGACTCGGCAAATGTCCGTCCTGGACGGCATCGACCGTGCCGTGCGCGAATATCCGGACAGCGACGCCTTGCAAACCGCGGACCGGACCATCAGCTACCGGGAGTTCGGCGAACTCGTCGACGACTTCGCGCGCCGGCTGGAGGCCCGCACCTCGCCCGGCGAATTCGTCGGCATCCAGGGCAGCCGCGGTATGGGCGCGGTCGTGGCCATGGTCGGAGCGGTGAAGGCCAGGCGCCCGTTCGTCATCATCGACAGTCGTGACAGTGCGTCGTCGAACTCTGACAAGGTCCGATTGCTCGGCGTCAGACTGCTGGCTCGAGCCTCCGCGGGCGACGGCCCGGTGCACCTCGCCGAGGTGCCGGCGGAGTGGTGCCACGCGGACCGCCCGCCCGCCGACCAGGACCAGCCGCTGCCCGGATTCCCTTTCGCCGAAGGCGAGATCTGCTATGCGATCCACACCTCGGGTTCCACCGGGGAGCCCAAATGTGTCCTCGTGCGCACGGCTCCGCTCGCTTCGGTGATCCAGGACCATGTCGACCGCTTGTCCGTGGGTCCGGGGTGCACGACGCTGCAGTTCGCCCGCCTGACCTTCGACGGGTGCATCACCGAGATCTTCTGGACGTTGACCGCGGCCGCACGCCTGGTGGTGCTCGACGAAGCACACCTGGCGCCGGGAGCCGTGCTGCAGAGCACGTTGGAGCGGTTCGGGATCACGCACCTCAAGACGACACCCTTCGCGCTGACGATGACTGAACCCACGGGTGCGATGCGCCTTGAGCATGTGATCAACGGGGGCGGGGCCTGCCGGCTCTCGACGATCCAGAAGTGGTCCGCGGTGGCGAGCTTCCACAACGCGTACGGACTCACCGAGACCACCGTGTGCAACCTCCTCAGCGGTGCGCTCGATCCGAGCGACTGCCGGGAGTCGGTGCCGCTCGGCGAACTGGTGGGCGACTGCGGATACTACATCCGCGATGCGGACGACGCGGACGCCGCGGACGACGTGACCGGAACCGCGGTGGCGGAAGGTGCGGTCCGCCGCGGTGAACTCGTCATCACCGGTAACAGTGTGGCGGCCGGCTATCTCACCGAGCACGGCGTGCAGCCGTTCGGCCGGACCGGTGCGGCGAGCGCCTACCGCACCGGCGATGTCGTCGAACTCCGCGACGGGCAGCTCCACTTCGTCGAACGACTGGACCGGCAGGTGAAGGTCCGGGGCTACCGACTCGATCCCGGTGAGATCGAGAACGCGGTGTGCCGACTCGATTCGGTCCGGGACGCGGTGGTCGTGGCCGAGGCCCACGACGGTGCGGACGCCTCCGACCTGGATGCTCTTGTCTGCTACTACCAGAGTGACCTCGATCCTCGATCCGTGCGCCGCCATCTTGAGAGCATCCTCGACCCGTACAAGATCCCCTCGGTGCTCACACGCATCGACGTGTTTCCCTACACCCCCAACGGAAAGGTCGACCGGGACGCTCTCCAGACGAGCCGTCGGGCGCCCGGCGCCCAGGACGAGCCGGCCTCGCCGAGCCTGCAGGTGCTGCACCTCGTGCGCAGCCTGACCGGGATCAGCGATGCCGAGCTGGATGACAACTTCTTCGACGTGGGCGGCGACTCGGCATCGGCTGTCGTGCTGGTCAACAAGTTGAAGGAGCTGGGCTGGGCCGACGTCGGGGTTCGGGACGTGCTGAAGGCGGAGAACCTGCGGGTCCTCGCCGACCGACTGCAGGAACGGAGCGTGTAGCGCGATGTGCGGCCTGTGCGGGACCTTCGCGCCGGACGGAACCCTGAATCGCGCTGTCGCCGCGGCGATGCACTCCCGTCTGGTCCATCGTGGACCGGACGAGACCTACTCCCTGAGCACGCCCACGCTGTCGATGAAACTCGGTCGTCTCGGTATGACCGCGTTGAAGGACGGCTGGCAGCCGGCGGAGGACCTCAGCGGCAGGTTCGTAGCCATGACCAACGGGGAGGTATTCAATTACGGGGACCTCCAGGAGCGCCTCGGGGAGCACCGGTCCGGGAACAGGGTCGACGTGGCGGTGATCCCGGAACTCTTCGCACGTTACGGACCTGCGGGCCTCGAACGTGTCGATGGACAGTTCGCCACCGCCATTTATGACCGGGCCGAGAACAGCCTGTATCTGGGACGGGACCGCTTCGGTATATGCCCCATGTACTACACAGTCCTCGATTCGCATGTGCACTTCTGCTCCGAACTGAAGCCGCTGGTCAAGTGTGTGCCGAACGTGTGGCGGTTGGACATCAGCGCTGTCGACCAATACCTGTCGCTCGGCAACATCGTCGCACCACGAACGCTGGTGAAGGAAGTTCACACCGTTCCACCAGGGTGCGTGGTCCGGTTCGGCGAGGACACCCGGGAGACCATTCGCTATTGGAGGTACGGGGAGTTCGCGGTGGCGGAGCACTCTGTCACGGCGGAGGAGATCCGGGACACCTTGCGGTCCTCGGTGCGTGACCGCCTGCGCGCCGACGTCGAGATCGGTGCCTATCTGAGCGGCGGATTCGACTCCACTGCGCTCGTGATGGAGGCGGCTCGCGTTCTCGAGAAGCCGACGAGAACCTTCTCGGTGCTGTTCGACGACGTCGCGTTGGACGAGGGACGATTCCAGCGCGAGGTGTCGGAGGCCGTGGGCAGCGAACACCACCAGATCCGCTGCAGTCCTGCGCACATTGCCTCGGAGTTCGAGGAAATGGTGCGCCACTGCTGCTATCCGCAGCGTGAGACGTACAACGTCGCGGCGTTGATGCTCTCGCGCGAGGTTCGTCTCACCGGGCTCAAGGGCGTGATATCCGGTGAAGGGGCCGACGAGCTCTTCTTCGGCTATGACTCCTACGCCTTCGACGGTGCGCGCAGGAAACCCCGGGACAGCCACTCCGAGAACGAACAGGCGTGGGGCAGGGCGGACTTCGGCTGGGAGGTCGACTGGAACAAGCTGGCTCGTCGGCGAGAGCTCTGCCTCACCTCTTCGGCCGTGGCCGCCCTGTCCGGCAACGAGTTCTGGCGGGACCGGCTGATTCCGTTCGCCGACCAGGAGATCACCGGACTGACCCAGATGCAGCTCCGGTCGATCGCCGACGTGTACGTGCAGTTGGGTGGTCACCTGCTCGGTGACCACGGTGACGCGATGCTCATGGCGAACTCCGTGGAGGGCCGCTACCCATTCCTCGGGAACTCGATGGTCTCACTCGCATTGGGCGTCGGGGACGACGACAAGGTGGCGGACTTCGAGGGCAAGGCCTGTCTGAAGGCGGCATACGCCGGTATCGTCCCGCGACCGGTGCTGCAGCGCGCGAAGCAGGGATTCACAGCGTATGGACTGGCCGCGGTAGCGGATGACCGGATGCTCTCGAACTGGCGGGACCTCGTCGAGGCCAGCGGCATTTTCCTGCCGGATTCCCTCGACGGACTGGGCGCCGATCGTACGCCGGACAAGTGGGACGTCCGTCTGAGTTTGATCAGTATCAGCATGGTGATCGACGAGCTGGGGTTGCGGTTATGACTGACGCTTGGAGCGACCTGATCCATGGCGAGCGGTGGCGATCCTCCGGAACGCTGTGGGTCGAGAACGACACCGAGTACAGCTGGGAGGAGGTCGGGGAGCTGGCCTCGGCCATCGAGGAGGCGATTCGCGATCACGGCGGGGTCCGTGTGACGAGAGTCCGGTCCGGTTCGAAGCTGGGCTGCTTCGCAGGTCAGCTGGCAGCCTGGCGAGCCGGATGTGTCGCCGTGGCCGACGACGGCAACCTCGGACCGAGCGAGATCGACCACGTCCGGCCTGATCTCACCCTGGCCGTCTCCGTCGGTCGGACCTCGGCAGTCGAGCGGGTCGGGCTGTCGGACCGGCGGCTCCCGGAGACTCGGATCCCCGCCGAGGTCGTCGCGGTCAACTTCACCTCCGGAAGTACCGGCAGCCGGAAGGCCGTGGGCGTGACCCGCGGCAACCTGCTGGCGCTCTTCGACTGCCGCGACCTGGACGTGCCGGTGACCGACGGACTGACCTCAGGCAGCTTCGCCACCCCTACGTACGACGGCTGGTGGTTCGACACCTGGCGGACGGTCTCGGCGGGTGGAACCGTCGTCTGCCTGCCGAATGTGAACGAGGACGTGTTCGCCTGGCCGGAACTCGCCGAGAAATACCGCATCGACCGCTTGCTGCTGCCCGCTGCCGTTGTCGCCACGATCATCGGGGCCGTTCCCGCGTGTGTCGCCGACATTCCGTGGCTGTTCAGCGGCGGCGAGCAGTTCCAGGTGTCGACGTACCATCAGGCTCGACAGGCCGGCCTGAAGAACCGGTTCGTCAACCTCTACGGCCCAACCGAGGCGACGTTCGCCACCCACAAGTACGAACTGCCCGAGAGCCTCACGTCCGCGGCCATCCCGATCGGCAAGCCGCTGGACGGGTGTCACCAAAGTCTGCAGGACCTGGGCGAGCGAGTGATCGACTCCCGTGAGCTCGTGGTCGCCGGCCCGTTCGTCTGCCTTGGCTACATCGAGAAGGGCGCCCTCGCCCGCCGGTTCCACACCGGCGACGGGCAGCCATCGTTCCGGACCGGCGACGTGGTGCGAGTGGACGACGACGGAAATCTCGTGTTCGCCGGGCGGCTGGACAGTCAGATCAAGGTGAACGGGATGCGGGTCGACGCCGCTGCCCTGGAGCACCAGGTGACAGGCCTGCCGGACGTGTTCGACTGCCGGGTCGTCCAGAACGGGCCGCACACGGTCGCTTTCGTGCGAGCCGGCCCCGAATTGTCGACGGATCTGACCGCTCGATCACGGATCGAGTCCGTCGTGAAGAGGTTCTCGCCCGCGATCGGGGTGCAGCTGGTGGAGCGGTTCCCGACGAAATCCGGTGGGAAAGTCGATACCGCCTCCCTGATGGACCAGTACGTCGCTACAGACAAGGGCGGAGAGGGATGACCGACATTTCGGCAGCCATGATCATCGAATGTGTGCGGAAGGTTTTGAATCGCGATATCGCGGAGGACACGGATATATTCTCCGCCGGGGTCGATTCGTTGGCCGTGTTACGGTGCCGGGCACTGCTGAAGCAGCAGACCGGCGTCAAGGTTCCCGGACACGTGTTCTTCGGAGGACGGACTCCGGCAGGCATCGCCGAATTGATCGGAGCAGAGAATGCTGGTCGTTGAGGACAGCCCGCTCTACTCGGCGGATTTCTTTGCCGTCGGCGACCCGTGGGCATACCTGGCCGACCTCCGGGAGAACAACCCGGTGTCGATCCACCGCAGGTCGGACGGCTACGAGTTCTACGCGTTGACACGCTACGACGACGTGTACGCGGCCTACGTCGACCACATCCGTCTGAGCTCGTCGTACGGAACGATGATTGACGGTTCGTACCGTCCGCAGAAGGACTCCGCCTCCGGCCGTATGCTGATCGTGGCCGACCAGCCGGCGCACACGGCCATCAAGAAGCCGATCAAGGCAAGCGGGTTCAACCGGACCATGCTTGAGAGGACCGGTCGGACAGTCCGCCGGAACATACGCAACGCCCTGGCCGAACTGTCGGTCGGTGATCGCCTCGATTTCAGCAAGGTCATCGCGCCGGAGCTCCCGAAGGGAGTGCTGGAAGTCCTCTTCGGTATCGGCTCGAAGGACGCCACCGTGCTCCTGGAAGCCACGCGGACGATGATAGGTTATCGTGACGAGGCATATGTCGGTACCTCTCCTCTTGATTCGCTTGTCGACGCGCAACTCGAAGTCCTCGATTTCATCGACGACCTGATCGAGCAGCGCATCAGGTCCGGGGCCGACGATGACATGATCGGCTTCCTCGCCCAGTGCGTCACACGGGGCGAGATATCACGTGACGTCGCGCTGCTGAACGGGCTGAACGTGGCAGTCGGCGGAAACGAGACCACCCCGCACACGGCGAGCCTGACCGTCGACACGATCCACCGTGAGCGTTCGCAGTGGCAGAAGCTGATCGACGGCGACGTGTCCTGTGAGGTGGCCACCCAGGAGTTCCTGAGATGGACCTCGACCAACAGCTACGTGCAGCGGCTCACGGTGACCGACTTCGCCGTCGGCGGGTATGTCATCCCGGCCGACAGTTTCGTCACGCTGTGGAACATGTCGGCGAACCGGGACTCCTCGGTGTTCGAGCACCCCGATTCGTTCGTGATCGACCGGCCCAACAACAAACAGCTCGCTTTCGGCGCGGGTGTCCACCGCTGCATCGGTGCGCCGGCGGCGACACTGGAGATCCAGACGCTCATCGAGGAACTGGCTTCCTGGGGCAAGGCATTCGCCGTGGTGGAGACGCCCCAGCGGCTGCACTCCAACTTCATGCTGGGGCTGACCGAACTGCAGGTCGAGGTGGTCAAATCCAAGGACCTCGGCGCATGACCAAGCCCGCCGGCACAACAGACCTGATCGCCTCCTTTCCCGCTGCCGGTTCCGGCGGTACCACCCTTGAACAGCTGGAGAAGCTCGCTGCCCGGCGCGGTATGGCATACGTCGCCATGTCGAACCCGGCTTCCACCGACTCCCTCGAGTCAGGGGAGTGGCAGGCGGAGTCCATCGAAGAGATCCGGCGTGCCGTGGATCAGGCGTCTGCGGGTCGCGTCATCCTGGTCGGGCACTGCATGGGCGGGCTGTCCGCGGTCCGCCTGTCCGAAGGCGTCGCGTCAGGGCTTGCCCTGCCGGTCAGGGTGCTGGGTATCAACACCCCGTGCCCGGACTCCACCGGACGAATACCGACGATGTCGCAGTTCTCGGACGCCGAGGTCGCAGAGGTGCTGGCGCACGACGGATTCCCGCAGGACTTGCTCGACGACGAGGACATGCTGGCGGAGATCGCAGACGGCCTGCGGAAGGACGCCACGGTCGCCGACCGGCTGGCCGAGTGGGTCAACTCGGCCGGCGACCTCGAAACCCTGCACGTGCTGTCAACACGCGGTGACGTGTTCATCCCGCCTGAACAGTGCGCCCCCTGGCGGCACCGGGTATCGGGAGAGTTCCAGCTGACGATCACCAAGGGAGGTCATTCGCTCGACGAAGCGCTGATCGGAGTACTCGAGCGCGCCATCGACTCCGTCAGGGCATCCGCGCGAGCGGAGGTGGCGTGACCAATCTCCAGAAGTCGATGGGTGGCGCCGTCGGCACGTTCGTGGCGCTGTCCACGATCCTGGGCAGCGGCATGATGATCCTGCCCGGCACGAGCTACCACGAACTGGGCAAATCCGCGTGGATGCCGTGGGCCGTCGCGGCTCTGTCCGTCATACCGTTGCTGTATTGCTATGCATGGCTCGGCCGGCGCCATCCTTCGGCCTCCGGGGTTGCCCACTACTCCGAGATCGCCCTCGGGCCGGCCGTCGGGCGTGCTGCCGGGCTGCTGGCGACGTTCGCGCTGGTCACCGGAATTCCGGCGACGGCAATCACCGGGGGACGCTACGTCGCGGAGTTCTCCGGCGCCGGAAGCCTGGCGTGGGCGTTCCCGGCGGTTGTCCTCGGAGGCGCCACCGTGGTCGCGTGCCTGGGAGCGAATGTCTCGGGCAAGCTGCAGGTGACCTTGATCCTGGGTCTGTTCGCTCTGGTCATGTGTACCGCGGTGGTCGCTCTGAGCGCGCATGGCCTGACGGCGCCGAGTACCGAACTACCCAGGTTCAGCAGGCTGGGTGGCGTGCTCACCGCCGTCTATGTCGCGTTCACCGGCTGGGAGACGGTGGCTTTCACCTTTGAGGAGCACAAGCGTCCGGATGTCATACCGCGCATCTTCGCGGCCTCTTACCTGATCGTGGTGGCGTTGTACGCGCTGGTGCTGCTGGGCCTGTTCGCGGCCGTGAATCCCGGCGACAAGGTGTTGGATTCGGCTCCGTTGCTGATCCTCGCAGAGCGGTCGCTCGGAAATCTGGGACGTCCGGCCACGTTGTTGCTGGTTGTCGCCCCCATCACGGCGAACGTCTTCGCTTCGGTCCTGGCGCTGTCCCGGCTGGTGTTCGGCATGGCACGAAGTGGGTATCTGCCCGCCCTGCTGAGCAGGGTGCGCGAGCGGGACCGCAACCCGGTGACGTCCGTGATCACGGTCGGATCGACATTGACGCTGATCGCGATCCTGGGGTCGAGCGGCCTCGTCCCGTTCGAGGCCCTGTTCATTCTGTCCGGCGGAATCTATTTCGTGTTGTACGGGATCGGTGCGGCCTCGTTCGCGAAGCTGGCCCGGGGGGACATGGCACGGGTCATCAGCGTGATGTGTGCCGTGACGGTCGTTTCTGTGACCCTCCTGGCCGGACCGCCCATGTGGTTGTGCTGGGCCCTGTTCGCCGTCGTCTGGCTCGGAACCGCAACGCTCGGTCGCCGGCCGTCGACCGTCGGACGCCGGCGCGTGGACAGCTGAGCAGGGAGATCTTGTGGAGACCACGACGAACGACCTCACGCCCAGCACCGTGTTCTTTCCCGGCGCCGGTTCTTTCGGCAGGGAGTTCCAACTCCTGGTGGACGCACTCAAACCCGCGGCTTGGCTCGTCAAGTATCCGGGGCGTTACGGAAAAGACTTCGGAGTCCCGGCCGAGTCATTCGACGGGGTCGTGCGGGCCTGCACCGAGCAGATAGCCCGTCGGGCGCCCGCACGGCCCGTGCTGTTCGGACACAGTTTCGGTGCTTACGTGGCGTACGCGACCGCGTTGAGACTGCAGGACGCCGGCATCGGGGTCTCGGCACTGGTGGCCGTCGGCGCCTCCGCCCCCGGGCGGCTTGAGGTGTCGGAGCAGGCCACGGGCACGCTCTCGGACGCGGCGACGTACCTGGACAGCGTCGATCCCGGCGCGCTGGCCGACGCACCGTCGGATGACTGGCGAGAGGTCGTTGTCGAGACGGCAGTACACGACCTGCGCCTGCTGCGGCAGTTCGACGCCGCCGCGTCCACCGGCGTTCACTGTCCCATTCTCGCGGTACGCGGAGACGCGGATCCGCTGACGTCGGACGCCGGAGTCCGCGAGTGGGAGCACTCCACGGACGGCGTGTTCTCGCTGCGCGTCTTTCCGGGCGGCCATTCGGACTTCCTTCGGTCACCCGCCTGCACGTCCTGGCTCCGCGGGATTCGGGACGGCTTCACCTAGGAGCTGTCCCACGGTACGGACCCGCGGCCACGTCCTCATCTCCTGTCGGGGTGTCTCGTTCATGCCAGACCTGGCTTTCGTCGTCCTCACCGTCGTGGTGTTCGCCGTGCTCGCGCTGGTGGCCAAGGGGGTCGAGAAGCTGTGAGTGCCGAGAACGTCGTCGGCCTGGCGGTGGCCGTCCTGCTGGTGGGCTACCTGGTGCTGGCCCTGATCTTCCCGGAGAAGTTCCAGTGAACGAGACCCTCGCGGGCTGGCTCCAGATCCTGGCGCTGGTCGGGGCGCTGGCGCTGTCGTACCGGCCGCTGGGCGACTACATGGCCCACCTCCTGACCTCTCCCAGGCACTGGAGGGTGGAGAAGGCCGCGTACCGGCTGGGCGGGGTGAACGGGGACGCCGACCAGAAGTGGACGGCGTATCTGCGCAGCGTGCTGGCGTTCTCGGCGGTCGGCGTGCTGTTCCTGTACGCGTTCCTGCGGTTGCAGAACCATCTGCTGCTGTCGCTGGGCATGAAGCCGGTCAAGGCGGACCAGGCGTTCAACACCGCGGCCTCCTTCATCACCAACACCAACTGGCAGTCGTACTCGGGTGAGTCTGCGATGGGCCATCTGGTGCAGATGGCCGGCCTGGCGGTGCAGAACTTCGTGTCCGCGGCGGTGGGCATCGCGATCGTCGCCGCGTTGATCCGCGGGTTCACCCGCAAACAGACCGACCGGGTGGGCAACTTCTGGGTGGATCTGACCCGGGTCGTGGTGCGGCTGCTGCTGCCGATGG
>NZ_DATDBG010000030.1:0-25741 GCF_036524955.1 Streptomyces sp. | reverse complement strand
CCGGGGCGCGGGGGGGGGCAACGGGGGCGCCGAAACCGGCCGCATATGCTGCGAGGGTAGGACTGAGCGGCGGGAAAGGCGGCACGGCATGAGCACGGGTACAAGCGGGCGTACGAGCCCGGGTACGAGTCCGGCCGCGGGATCGGAGGAGGGAACGGACGCGAGCCGCGCTACGGCCCCCGCGACCGACCCGGTGACGGCCGCCGCGGCGGATCCGCGTACCGGCCACCGTACGAGCCCGGGCGGCCGTACCGCCGTGGTCACCGGCGCGAGCAGCGGCATCGGGGCGGCGACCGCCCGCAGACTGGCCGAGGCCGGCTTCCACGTCGTGCTCACCGCCCGCCGCGCCGACCGCCTGGACGCGCTCGCCAGGGAACTCACCGCCGAGGGACGCAGCGTCTCCGTCCACGCCCTCGACGTCACCGACCGCCCCGCCGTGGACGCCTTCGCCGCCTCCCTCGACGGCTGCCCTCCGCTCCACGTGCTGGTCAACAACGCCGGCGGCGCCCTCGGCACCGACCCCGTGGCCACCGCCGACCCGGCCGACTGGCGCACGATGTACGAGGTCAACGTCCTCGGCATACTCCACGTCACCCAGACCCTGCTCCCCGCCCTGACCGCGTCCGGCGACGGCACCGTCGTCGTCGTCTCCTCGACGGCGGGCCTGGCGACGTACGAGGGGGGCGGTGGCTACGTGGCCGCGAAGCACGGCGCCCACGTCATCGCCGAGACCCTCCGCCTCGAACTCAACGGCCGGCCCGTCCGCGTCGTCGAGATCGCCCCCGGCATGGTCAAGACCGAGGAGTTCTCCCTCGCCCGCTTCCGGGGCGACGCCGACCGCGCCGCCGCCGTCTACGCGGGCGTCGCCGAACCCCTCACCGCCGACGACGTGGCCGACACCGTCGCCTGGGCCGTCACCCGCCCCTCCCACGTCAACGTGGACCTCCTGGTGCTGCGCCCCCGCGCGCAGGCCTCCAACTACAAGGTGCACCGCGAGGCGTAGCGAAGCGGCCCCGGCCCTCCCGGAGTGCGCTCGTCCCGCCTGTCCGCGGGTACCACCCGGATCCCGGCACGACGGCGAGGTCCCGCCGGGAGGGGGGAACACCCGGCGGGACCGTCTTCGGGGAGCCGTCCGCGGTCAGACCACGGCCGGCTCCTTGGCCGGGCCGCCGCCCGCGGCCGGCTGTGCGGGTGCCACCGCCGCGTCGTCGTCGACCGGCGTCGACTCGTCGAACGGCAACTCCCCGGCGAACACCCGCTGTGCCCGGCCGCGGTCGAACTCCCCGGTCCACGTGCCGATGAGCACCGTCGCGACCGCGTTGCCGGCGAAGTTGGTGACCGCGCGGGCCTCGCTCATGAAGCGGTCGATGCCGACGATGAGACCGACGCCGTCGACCAGGTCCGGACGGTGCGACTGCAGTCCACTGGCCAGAACGGCCATGCCGGAGCCGGACACGCCGGCCGCGCCCTTGGAGGCGACCATCATGAACAGCAGCAGCGAGACCTGCTGGCCGAGCGCCAGCGGCTGCTCCATCACGTCGGCGATGAACAGCGACGCCATGGTCAGATAGATCATCGTGCCGTCGAGGTTGAACGAGTATCCGGTCGGCACCGTGATGCCGACGACCGGGCGGCCGACCCCCAGGTGTTCCATCTTGGCGATCAGCCGCGGCAACGCCGACTCCGACGACGACGTCGAGACGATCAGCAGGAACTCGCGCGCCAGGTACCTCAGCAGGTGCAGGAGGTTCATCCCGGCGAACACCCGCAGGACCAGGCCGAGGATGACGACCACGAAGATCAGACAGGTGAGATAGAAGCCGAGCATGATCGTGGCCAGTGCCTTCAGCGCGTCGACCCCCGCAGAGCCGACCACCGCCGCGATGGCCCCGAAGGCGCCCACCGGCGCCGCCCACATGATCATGGACAGCACCCGGAAGACCAGCTTCTGGAGGTGCCCGACCCCGCGCAGCACCGGCTCTCCGACCGGCCCCATCGCCTGCAGCGCGAAGCCGACGAGCAGCGCCACCAGCAGGGTCTGCAGCACCTTGCCCTCGGTGAAGGCCGAGACCAGGGTCGCCGGGATGATGCCGAGCACGAAGTCGACGCCTTCGGTCGGTGCGTCCGCCGCCTGGGCGTGGCCCGCGTCCTTCAGGGCGTCGGTCACATGCAGCCCGCCACCGGGGTGCAGGATGTTGCCGACCAACAGGCCGACGGCGAGCGCGAAGAACGACATCACCACGAAGTAGCCGAGCGCGAGCCCGCCGACCCTGCCGACCTTGGCGGCCTTGCGGACCGATCCGATACCGAGCACGAGCGTGCAGAAGATGATCGGCGAGATCATCATCTTGATGAGGTTCACGAAGCCGGTGCCGAGCGGCTTGAGTTCGACGGCGGCGCCGGGCGCGGTGAGGCCGAGTGCGGCGCCGGCCAGCGCCGCCAGGATCACGGCGATGTAGAGGTAGTGGGTACGCTCCCCGCGGCCGTTGCGGCCGGCACGGTCCGTGCGGCCGTTGCGGTCTGCGCGGTCACGGTCTTCGCGGCTCGTGAAGCCGTTCGGGGCCTCGGATGACACCTTTGTCTCCCTTGATCTCCATCCACGGGCGTCGTCCAAGGCCCGCGGTCGGACAGGTCCCGGTGACTATGCGCTCGGAGCGTGAGGCAGGTCACGTTTGCGTTCATTGAGTTCGCACGGAGCACACTGCTGGCATGCTCCGCGTCGCAGAACCCCGCCGTACCCCGCTCCGGTACCGTCGGCGGCCGGGCTCCCCGTCACGCCCGCGCCCCCGCAGCCTGGCCGGTCAGCTCTTCGCGATGCAGGTGGTGGTCGTCGCCGTCGTCGTCGCCGGCGGCGCGCTGCTCGCGTACGTCGACGCCCGCGACCGGGCCGAGGACGCCGCCCGCCACCAGGTGGTCACGGCCGCCACAGCGGTCGCCGACTCCGACTCCGTCGTACGGGCCGCGCGGTCAGCCGATCCCAGCGCGGCCCTGCAACCGTACGCACAGCGGCTCCGCGCGGACGCGGGCGTCGACTTCGTCACGATCATGGACACCCACGGCATCCGCTGGACTCACCCCGACGAGAGCCTGATCGGTCAGCACTTCCTCGGCCACATCGGCCCGGCGCTGCGGGGCGAGACCTTCACCGAGACGTACACCGGCACGCTCGGCGCGTCGGTCCGCGCGGTGGCTCCGGTACAGGACGGGCGGACGATCGTCGCGCTGGTCAGCGTCGGCATCACGGTCGACACGATCAGCCATCAGCTGCGCGGCGAGCTTGCCGCCCTGCTCGGCGTGGCGCTCGCCGCCCTGGCCGTCGGGGGCCTGGGAACATACATCGCCAACCGGCGACTGCGCCGGCACACGCACGGGATGGCCGCGACCGAACTGAGCCGGATGTACGACTACCACCAGGCCACCCTGCACGCGCTGCGCGAGGGCCTGGTCCTGCTGGACGCCGGCCGCCGGGTCGCCCTGTGCAACGACGCCGCCCGTGACCTGCTGAGTCTCGGCGACGGCGAGCAGGTCGTCGGCCGGTACGTGCACGAGCTGGGCCTGCCCGTCTCGCTGACCGGCGCGCTGCTGGCCACCGAGTCCCGGATGGACGAGCTGCATCTCACCGCCGAGCGGGTCGTGGTCGTCAACACCTCGCCGGTACGGGGCGGTGAGCGCTCCGGCACCGTGGTCACCCTGCGCGACCACACCGACCTCCAGGCGCTGACCGGCGAGCTGGACTCGGTGCGCGGTTTCGCGGAGGCGCTGCGCTCGCAGGCGCACGAGGCGTCCAACCGGCTGCACACCGTCGTCTCGCTCATCGAACTGGGCCGCGCCGAGGAGGCGGTGGCCTTCGCCACGTCCGAGCTGGAACTCGCCCAGGCGCTCACCGACCAGGTGGTGGCGGCGGTCGCCGAGCCGGTGCTCGCGGCGCTGCTGCTGGGGAAGGCGGCCGAAGCCCATGAACGCGGCGTGGAGCTCACCGTCTCCGAGGACAGCCGGATAGACGACGGGGTCCTGCCCGCGGCGCTCCCCGCCCGGGACCTGGTCACCATGCTGGGCAACCTGATCGACAACGCGATCGACGCGGCGGTCGAGGATCCGGCCTCCGGCAGCGGCGGCCACCCGGCCGTCACCGTCGTCGCGCGGATCGCCGACGACGAGCTGCTGCTCCAGGTCACCGACACCGGGCCCGGGGTCGACCCGGCCACGATTCAGGCGATCTTCCGGCGAGGGTGGACCACGAAGAGCCAGGGCGACCGGCAGGGCGGACACGGCCCCGGGTCCGGACACGGACTCGGCCTCGCCCTGGTGGAGCAGGCCGCGCGGCGGGCGGGCGGCACGGTCGGCCTTGACCGGGCCCCGGGCGGCGGCGCGCGGTTCACCGTACGACTGCCCCTGAGTCAGGAGGCACGGACGTGATCAGGGTGCTGGTGGTCGAGGACGATCCGGTCGCGGCCGAGGCGCACCGGATGTACGTGGAGCGACTGCCCGGCTTCGAGGTCGCCGCCGTCGTCCACACCGGCGGCGCCGCCCTCCGGCTGCTCGACAGGCAACCGGTCGACCTGGTCCTGCTCGATCTCCACCTCCCGGACGGCCATGGACTGCAGCTCGTACGGACCATGCGGGCCGCCGGCCACACGGCGGACGTGGTGGCCGTGACGTCGGCCCGCGACCTCGGAGTCGTACGGCAGGCGGTATCGGTCGGCGTCGTCCAGTACCTGCTGAAACCCTTCACCTTCCCCTCCCTGCGTGACCGCCTCGAACGCTGGGCCCAGTGCCGCACCGAGCTGTCCCACGGCGAGGCCTCCGGCCAGGACGAGGTGGACCGCGCCCTGGCCGCCCTCCGCGCGCCGCGACCGACCGCCCTCCCGAAGGGCCTGAGCGCCCCCACCCTGGAAGCGGTCACCACGGCCCTGCGCCAGGCCTCCGCCGATGGCATCTCCGCGAACGCGGCGGCCCAGGCGGCCGGCGTCTCCCGCATCACCGCCCGCCGTTACCTGGAACACCTGGTGGACATCGGCCGCGCCGCCCGCACCCCCCAGTACGGCCAGGTCGGCCGCCCCGAACTCGCCTACCGCTGGCGGGATCTGCCCAAGCCCCAGTAGTGCGACCGGCACGCGGACCAGGACACAGGCCGGGACACGGACCAGGACACGGACCGGGGGGAGCGCCGCCTCACCCCTTCACGCACACCACCTGCTTGAGCTTCGCCACGACCTCCACCAGGTCGCGCTGCTGCTCCATCACCCTTTCGATCGACTTGTACGCGCCCGGGATCTCGTCCACGACCCCGGAGTCCTTGCGGCACTCCACACCACGGGTCTGCTCCTCCAGGTCGCGGGTCGAGAACCGCTTCTTCGCCGCGTTGCGGCTCATCTTGCGGCCCGCGCCGTGGGAGGCGGAGTTGAAGGCGGCGGTGTTGCCGAGGCCGCGGACGATGTACGAGGCGGTGCCCATGGAGCCCGGGATGATCCCGTAGTCACCGCTGCCCGCGCGGATCGCGCCCTTGCGGGTGACCAGCAGGTCCATGTCGTCGTAGCGCTCCTCCGCGACGTAGTTGTGATGACAGCTGATCTCGGGCTCGAAGGTGGGCCGCGCCTTCTTGAACTCGCGGCGGATGACGTCCTTGAAGAGGGACATCATCAGGGCACGGTTCCACTTCGCGTACTCCTGGGCCCAGAAGAGGTCACGCCGGTAGGCGGCCATCTGGGGGTGTCGGCGACGAAGACGGCGAGGTCGCGGTCGACCAGGCCCTGGTTGTGCGGGAGCTTCTGGGCCTCGCCGATGTGGTGCTCGGCGAGTTCCTTGCCGATGTTGCGGGAGCCGGAGTGCAGGGTCAGCCACACCTGGTCGCTCTCGTCGAGCAGCAGCTCGATGTAGTGGTTGCCGGAACCCAGCGTCCCCATCTGCTTGGCCGCCCGCTCCCGCCGGAAGTGCACCGCGTCCGCGAGGGCGTCGAAACGGGCCCAGAGGTCGCCCCAGCCGGCGGTGGGGAAGGCGTGGAAGCCGGTCGGGTCGAGGGGGGTGTCGTGGAGTCCGCGGCCCACCGGGATGGCCTTTTCGATCCTGGAACGCAGGCGGGAGAGGTCGCCCGGGAGGTCCGCGGCGCGCAGCGAGGTCTTGACCGCGCTCATGCCGCAGCCGATGTCGACACCGACCGCGGCCGGGCAGACCGCGCCGTGCATGGCGATGACCGAGCCGACAGTGGCCCCCTTGCCGTAGTGGACATCGGGCATGACGGCCAGACCCTTGATCCACGGCAGCGAGGAGACGTTGCGGAGCTGCTGCATCGCGACGCCCTCGACGGTGGCCGGGTCGGCCCACATCCGGATGGGTACCCGGACTCCGGGTACCTCGGTGTACGACATGGCAGTCCCCCAGGAACGGTGAGCGGTACGGCGTCAGGACGGTCGTCTGCGCGGCGCCACGGGGTCATTCCCACGAAACACCACGAACGCCGGAAAGTGAATGCGTCACCCGATGAACCGCCCCCGACGGGCGCTATGGGTGAAGCGTGCGGTAGACATTGTGTCCACGGCTCGCCCGCGTGCGCCAAGGGTTTACCGCCGTGCCGGCCGCCGGCAGGTGCTGGGCGGCGGACGATCGGCGGGCAGTCGGTGAGCGGCGCGGGCGTGGGCGACGCGACCGGTGTGAACGATGCGACCGGTCCACGCGAGCGATGCTGATGCAGACGATGCAGGCGATGAGGAAGGGGCCCGCCCGTGCGGTCTACGACAGGACTGCCGGCCGTCGCCGGCGCGGCGGTCGTGGCCCTGGCCGTCACCGCCCTCGGCGGGTGCAGCGCGGGCGGCTCGCCGTCGGGCTCCCCGTCGGACGGGAAGCCGGTGCCGGTCGCGGGGAGTGCGGTCTCGCCCGCGCCGCCCGGGAAGTACCGGACGCTGCCGCAGCCGTGCGCCGCCGTGGACCCGGAGTCGTTGAAGCGGCTGGTCCCGGGCTCGGCGGACTACGCGGGTACGGAGTCGCTGACGTACGACACCGACCGCCGGGTGGGATGCGGGTGGCGGGGCCTGGCCAGTGACGGCACGGCCCGGGCGCTGCGGATCGACTTCGTGCGCGTGGTGTCGTACGACCCCGCCGTCAGCGACGAGGTGCAGGCGGAGACGGACTTCGACCAGCAGGCCGCGGCGGCCTCGATATCGCTCACCCCGGTGACCGGCACCGCACCGGCCTCGCCGACGACGCCGGTCGCGCCGACGGCCACGCACAGCGGTGCCGGCGGCCTCAGCGCCTCCAAGGGTCCGAGCGGTACCACCGACCTCGCCCCGCGCCGCCTGACCGATGTGGGGAACGCCGCATTCATCAACGACGTGCTCCGGCCCCTGCCGGCTGGTCCCCGCCGCGACGTGACCGTGGTCTTCCGCACCGCGAACGTCCTGGTGACCGTGCTGTATTCGCAGTCGGCCCCGCGCGGCGGCACGCAACCGCTCAGCGCCGGGTTGCAGCAGGGCGCCCGGGACGTGGCCGCCCAACTGGAGCGCACGATCGAACGCTAGTGCCGCGTGGGTCAGGGCGTGCCCGGGCGAACGCCGGCTGACACGGCACTGGGTCGGGGGTGCCGGCGGGACCCCGTAGGGTGGATGGCCGAGAAGGCCGCCCGGCCGACCGGACCGGCCGCCTCGCCGGACCGACCGCCTCGACCGGACCGCGACCGGACCGAGCCGTACCCAGACACGAAGGACCCACCGGACCCATGCAACAACGACGACACCGCACCGCACCGCGCCTGGCCACACTGCTCGCCTGCACGGCCGTGCCCGCGATGCTGATCGCCGGATGCTCGTCCGGCTCCGGCTCCGACGACAAGGGTTCGCAAGCCACCGCCTCCGCGAAGGCCGCGCCCACCACCCCCGCCCTGGCCCCCGCCAGGTTCGCCACCCTCCCCGCGTCCTGCAAGACGGTCACCCAGGGCACCGTCACCGCCCTCGTCCCCAAGGCGAAGGACCCCGGTGGCACCGAGGCGAAGTCCTCCGACGTCCAGTCGCGCGGCGGCTGCTCGTGGACCGGGAACGGCAAGGACGGCTACCAGTACCGCTGGCTCGCCGTCACCATGCAGCGCTTCAGCAACTCCCCCGAGCTGGGTTCGGCCGAGGAACAGGCGAAGAAGCGGTTCGCCGACCAGGTCGCGGACCTGGGCAGGCTGCCGGGCACCACGACGACCGCCCTGACCGGCCTCGGCGACCAGGCCAGCTCGGTGAGCGGGAAGGCCACCGTCGCGAAAGTCACCTCGCAGAACGACACGGTGGTGGCCCGCACCGGCAATGTCGTGCTGATAGTGGAGTTCAACGGCGCCGGCCTCGCGGGCAAGAAGAACCCGAGCGCGAGGACCGTACACAGCGGCGCGCAGCGGGCTGCGAAGGACGCGGTGGCGGCGGTCGCGGCGGCGAACGCGTAACAACTGGCGCCCCGCTCGCCCAGCTATCCGCACATTTGTCCGACGAACAGTTAACCGTGTCCTCACACCTGTGTGGCAGTCTGGGTCGGCCAGTTGCCGAGGTGCGCATGCGGCATCAGCGGCAGCACGAGCCGAGGGCAGGAGGGGTCGCGGGTGGCCGCGATACGTTTGACCCGGACTCACCGGATACTGATCGGCATCGTCGTCGCCGGGGCGGTGGTGATCGCCGGGATCGGCTTCGCGGGTTCGTACGCGGCGGTGCGCGCGCTCGCCGTCGACAAGGGCTTCGGCTGGTTCGCCAACGTCTTCCCGATCGGCGTGGACGCCGGGATCGTGGTGCTGCTGGCGCTGGACCTGCTGCTGACCTGGATGCGCATCCCCTTCCCGCTGCTGCGGCAGACAGCGTGGCTGCTGACCGCCGCGACCATAGCCTTCAACGGCGCCGCCGCCTGGCCCGACCCGCTCGGCGTCGGCATGCACGGGATCATCCCGGTGCTCTTCGTGGTCTCCGTCGAAGCGGCCCGGCACGCGATCGGCCGGATCGCCGACATCACCGCCGACAAGCACATGGAGTCGGTCCGCATCACCCGCTGGCTGCTCGCTCCCCTCCCCACCTTCCGCCTGTGGCGCCGCATGAAGCTGTGGGAGCTGCGGTCGTACGAGGAGGTCATCCGCCGCGAGCAGGACCGCCTGGTCTACCGTGCCCGGCTGCGCGCCCGTTACGGCATCGCGTGGCGCCGCAAGGCCCCGGTCGAGGCGATCATGCCGCTGCGGCTGGCCCGCTACGGGGTACCGCTCGCCGAGACCGGGGACGCCGGGCTGGAAGCGGCGGGCATCGAAATCGCCTCACCGATGCGGCAGTTGAGCCCGGCTGCGGCCACCGCGGCGCCCTCGCCCGAGACCGAGACCGTCGCCGAGACCGTCGCCGAGCCCGTGTCCGCGCCGGCGCCCGCGCCCGCGCCCGCTTCGGCGTCCGGGACCGTACCGGCACCGGGAGCCGGCCCGCAGGAGCAGTCCCACGAGCACACGTACGACCAACAGCTGGCGTACGAGCGGCAGATGCACGAGCAGCAGACGCACTTCGCGGTGTTCCAGGGGGCTCCGCACGACAGCCCCTGGTTCGCCGCGCAGCAGCAGCTCCAGAAGGAGTACTACGAAGAGCAGCAGCGGCAGCATGCGCAAACGCAGCCGCACTCCCCCGGGCAGCCCGTCCAGATGGTCCCCTCCGGTGCCCCGGGCCGCAGCCGCCCGCTGGGCACCGTCGGCGTCAACGGCCTGAACGCGGTGAACGGCTTCGCGCAGGCGAACGGTGTCAACGGCATGAACGGCATGAACGTCGCGAGCGCGGCCAACGGCGCTGTGAACGGCCTCAGCGTCCGCACGAACCCCGGCCCGGGACCGCACACCGAGGAGCTGCCTCAGCCACCGTTCCGTCCCGAACCGGTCGCGGAGGAGCCGGAGTCGGAGCTCCTACCCGACCCCGCCCCCGAACCCGCCTCCGGGCTCGACCTCCCCGACGGCATCCCGGTCGAGGAGGCGTACTACGCGGCGTACCGCCAGTACGTCCGCGAGCACGGGGACTTCCCGAACGCCCGCCAGTTCGCCCGTTTCCTGCCCACTTTGTACGGTGGCACGGCTCCCGAAGAGCGGGACCTGGTCACCGCCATCCGCGACATGCGCTACCGCTTCGTGTCCGAAACCGACACGGAACAGATCCCCTGACGGGCTCCCCCGGCCGGGAGAGCCGGGGGGCCTGCCGCCTGCCACGGTCGGCTGACCGCCTCGGCGGCCTCCTGGTCCGTCGCGCCCTGCCGGGACTTCGGTGCTGGCCCCACCCGCGCCCGGCGAGGCAGACGTCCGGCCCGTCCGCCCGTCCGGCGGCCAGGGTGTTCTTCGCCGCGTCCCCGGCCGGCGGAGACCGAAGCGCGGGAGTCCACTGACGCACTCCGCCACTCGGCGTCTGCGCCGGGAGTACGCGGAAACCGCGAGCTGTTCTCTCTGTGAACGGGCCGGAGCCTTTTGCGCGAGTCAACCCGGCCATCCCCATTCAGATCTCATCAGATCCGACCAGACAGGAGCAAGCAGGTGCGAAAATCCCAGCCGAATTTCGCAGTAGGCGACGTACTGTCTCCCCGCGAGCTGACCACGATGACCGGGGAAAGCCTCCCGGTACCCGACCCCGACCACGTGGTGCACCTTCAGCTACGGCGGTTCGCCGGCTGTCCGATCTGTAATCTCCATCTCCGCTCGACCGTGAATCGCCTCGACGAGATCCAGGCGGCCGGCATCCGTGAGGTCGTCGTCTTCCACTCCACAGACAAAGAGCTGCTCAGGTACGCGCCGGATCTACCGCTTCCCGTCGTCGGCGACCCCCACAAAAAGCTCTACCGCGAGTTCGGCATCGAGTCCTCCATGGCCGCGGCGCTGCACCCGGGCGTCTGGGGCCCCACGATCCGCGCCGTCTCCTCCTCCATGTGGGGCGCCATCCGCCGCCGCAACCATCTCGCCCCGGTGGCCCCCAACGGGGGCAGCCTCGGTCTCCCCGGCGACTTCCTCATCGCCCCCGACGGCATGATCCTCGCCCTCAAGTACGGCGAACACGCCTACGACCAGTGGTCGGTGGACGAGCTCCTGGAACTGGCCCGCGCTCCCAGGCCCGAGCCGGCTCCCACGGCGGACCCGGCCCCCATGGCCGAGCAGACCGCCCCGTCCAGCGACGGCTGAGCCCGCCGGGCAACCGGGCAGGGGCAGCTGAGGCAAGGGGCAGCCGGGCGACCGACCGGAGCCGCCCGGCGCCCAAGGGCACTCGGACGGGCTGAGGGGCAACCAGCACTCAGCCCGTCCTGCGGGCACCTCCGCTCAGGGGGACTACGGGTTTCCCAGAAGTGCCCGCACCCGCTCCTGGCCCACGGCGAGCAGCAGCGTCGGGAGCCGCGGGCCCGTGTCCCGCCCCACCAGCAGCTCGTACAGCAACGCGAAGAACGACCGCTGGGCCACCTTCAGCTCGGGCGTCGGCCTCGCGTCCGGTTCCAGGCCGGCGAGCACCTTCGGCACCGCGTAGACCAGCGTCGTCAGCCCGTCCAGTGACCAGTGCGTGCCGAGCCCTTCGAGGAGGAGCTTCAGACCGGCCCGCTCGCTGTCGCCCAGCGCGGCGAGCCGCCCGGCGTCCGGCTCGGCCCGCACCACCGTGCGCTGCTCCACCGGGACCTGCGTGGAGATCCAGTTCTCGGCGCGGTCCAGGCGGGGCCGCACCTCGTCCAGCGAGTACAGCGGGTGCTCCGGGTCCAGTTCGGACAGAATCCGCAGGGTCTGGTCGGCGGCGCCCGCCGTGATGTCGGCGACCGAGGCCAGCGTGCGGTACGGCAGCGGCCGAGCCGTGCGCGGCAGTTCGCCGCGCGAGGTGCGTACCGCCCGCCCGTACGCCGCCACGTCCGCCGGCAGCGCGGAGCCGTCGGCGACCTTGCGGGTCAGCGCGTCCCACTCGTCGTACAGCCGCTGGATCTCCTGGTCGAAGGCGATCTTGAAGGACTGGTTGGGGCGCCGCCGGGCGTACAGCCAGCGCAGGAGCTGCGGCTCCATGATCCTCAGCGCGTCGCCGGGGGTGGGCACCCCGCCCCGGGAGGAGGACATCTTCGCCATCCCGGAGATCCCCACGAACGCGTACATCGGTCCGATCGGCTGCTTCCCGCCGAAGATCGGCCCGACGATCTGTCCGCCGACCTGGAAGGACGACCCGGGCGAGGAGTGATCGACGCCGGACGGCTCGAAGACCACGCCCTCGTACGCCCACCGCATCGGCCAGTCCACCTTCCAGACCAGCTTGCCGCGGTTGAACTCGTTCAGCCGGACGGTCTCGGAGTGCCCGCAGGCGCAGGTGTAGGTGAGCTCGGTGGTCTCGTCGTCGTACGCCGTGACCGTGGTGAGGTCCCGGCCGCACACCGCGCAGTACGGCTTGTACGGGAAGTAGCCCGCGCCGCTGCCGCTGCCGTCGTCCTCGCCCGCGGCGCCCGATCCCTCCGCCGCCTCCAGTTCTGCGTCGTCCACCGGCTTCTGCGCCGGCTTCCCCTTGGCGGCGGGGGGCGCCTTCTTCGTCCGGTACTGGGCGAGGATCGCGTCGATGTCCGCCCGGTGGCGCATGGCGTGCAGGATCTGCTCGCGGTAGGCACCCGCGGTGTACTGCTCGGTCTGGCTGATGCCGTCGTACTCCACGCCCAGCTCGGCGAGCGCGTCGGTCATCTGCGCCTTGAAGTGCTCGGCCCAGTTCGGGTACGCGGAGCCGGCCGGCGCCGGCACCGCGGTGAGCGGCTTGCCGATGTGCTCGGCCCAGGAGGCGTCCACGCCCGGTACGCCGGCCGGCACCTTGCGGTACCGGTCGTAGTCGTCCCAGGAGAGCAGGTGCCGGGCCTCGTACCCGCGCCGCCTGATCTCGTCGGCGACCAGGTGCGGGGTCATCACCTCGCGCAGATTGCCCAGGTGGATGGGCCCGGAGGGGCTGAGCCCGGACGCGACGACGACAGGTTTCCCGGGTGCGCGGCGCTCCGACTCGGCGATCACGTCGTCCGCGAAACGGGAGACCCAGTCGGCCTCGGTGCTCTGAGCCACGGTCCTCTTCTTCCTGGGAGTGCTGGGGGCTTGTGACGGGTGGGCCGGGAAGGCCCCGGCACACCCTCATTCTCCCAGACCTGCCACCCGCGCCCGCCCCACCCTGTGGACAACCCGTCCGGGTAACCCACCCCTGTGGATAACCCGGCGCAGCGATCGCGAGGCCCATGGGACACTGGAACCTCGCCGGCGAAGTCCCGGCGAAGTCCACCTTTCCCGACACACGGAACGGCACCTCCTCCATGGCCTCGGTCACTTCCCTTTCCGCCTCGCTCCAGCAGCGCGTCTCCACCGCTCTGACGGCCGCCGTGCCGTCGGTCGAAGGTGCCGACCCGCTGCTGCGACGCAGCGACCGGGCGGACTTCCAGGCCAACGGGGTGCTGGGCCTGGCCAAGCGGGTCAAGGCGAACCCGCGGGAGCTGGCCGCCTCCGTCGTCGAGGCCCTGCCCGCCGACGACGCCCTGATCGCGGAGGTCGAGGTGTCGGGCCCCGGCTTCCTCAACATCACCGTCGCGGACACGGCCATCACCGCCAACCTCGCCGCCCGCGCCGACGACCCCCGCCTCGGCGTCCCGACCGCGGCGAACCCCGGCATCACCGTCATCGACTACGCCCAGCCGAACGTGGCGAAGGAGATGCACGTCGGCCACCTGCGGTCCTCCGTGATCGGTGACGCCCTCGCCAAGATCCTGGAGTTCGACGGCGAGCGGGTGATCCGGCGGCACCACATCGGCGACTGGGGCACCAACTTCGGCATGCTCGTCCAGTACCTGATCGAGCACCCGCACGAACTGGACCACGCGCGAGACGATCGGGACGGGGACTCGGGCGAGGCGTCGATGTCCCGCCTCGACCACCTCTACAAGTCCTCCCGGGCGCTCTTCGACTCCGACGAGGGGTTCAAGGACCGGGCCCGGCGCCGGGTGGTCGATCTCCAGGCCGGGGATCCGCAGACCCTCGCCCTGTGGCAGCAGATCGTGGACGAGTCGAAGATCTACTTCTACTCCGTCTACGACAAGCTGGACATCCGGATCGCGGACGAGGACATCGTCGGCGAGTCCGGATACAACGACATGCTGGCCGAGACCTGCGACCTGCTGGAGAAGTCAGGTGTGGCCGTCCGGTCCAACGGCGCCCTGTGCGTCTTCTTCGACGACGTCAAGGGCAAGGACGGCGAGCCGGTACCGCTGATCGTCCGCAAGGCCGACGGAGGTTTCGGTTACGCCGCCACCGACCTGTCCGCGGTCCGCAACCGCACCGGCGACCTGCACGCCGACACCCTGCTGTACGTGGTGGACGTCCGCCAGGCGCTCCACTTCAAGATGGTCTTCGAGACCGCCCGGCGGGCCGGCTGGCTCACCGACGAGGTCACGGTCAGGCACATCCCCTTCGGCACCCTGCTGGGCAAGGACGGCAAGCCGTTCAAGACCCGCGCGGGCGAGTCGGTGAAGCTGGAGGACCTGCTGGACGAGGCGGTCGAGCGGGCCACCACCGTGGTCCGGGAGAAAGGCGAGAAGATCGGCCTGACCGACGACGAGATCACCGCCAACGGCGTCCAGGTCGGTATCGGCGCGGTCAAGTACGCCGACCTGTCCACCTCACTGGGCCGGGACTACGTCTTCGACCTGGACCGGATGGTCTCGCTCAACGGCGACACCAGCGTCTACATCCAGTACGCGTACGCCCGTACGCGGTCGATCTTCCGCAAGGCCACCACCGACCAGAAGCCGGCTCCCCACCCTGAGCTGGCCCTCGCCCCGGCCGAGCGGGCGCTCGGCCTGCACCTGGACGCGTTCGCCGACACCCTCGCCGAGATCGCCACGGCGTACGAGCCGCACCGCCTGGCCTCGTACCTCTTCCAGCTCGCCTCCCTGTTCACCACCTTCTACGAGCAGTGCCCGGTCCTCACCGCCGACGGCGGCGCGGCGCAGGTCGAGAACCGCCTCTTCCTGTGCGACCTGACCGCGCGGACGCTCCACCAGGGCCTGGACCTGCTGGGTATCCGCACGCCGGAGCGGCTCTGAGATACGGCCGCTGAGGCACGCGGTACCGAGCCGGGGCATCCGTCCGGGCGGCCGGGCCTCAGCCACCCCGCCTCGTGGAGGAATAGCCACCACGATGCCGGGTAGCGATCAGAGCGGCCGTGTGACCTACTCCCGCGGCGCGGGCGAGCCGTGCGGCGAAGCCACCACTCCCGCCCCAGGGTGTGCACGCGCAGGGTGTGCGGGCGCACCCTTACGGTCGTGGCGCCCTCGCGGAGAGGCCAGCACGTGACGGAACCGGAGATCGACTACCGGGAGGTCTACGAGAGCCTGCCCACCGCAACCGCGCTGCTCACTCCCCACTTCGTGTACGCCGACATCAATGAGGCGTACCTGCGCCTGTCCGGCCGCCGGCGCGAGGAGCTGATCGGCCGCTACGTGTTCGACGTCTTCCCCGACAACCCCGGCGACCCGCGCGCCACCGGTACGCGCATGCTCGGCGAGTCCCTGCGCCGCGTGCTGGCCACCGGCGAGCGGGACACGATGGGCCTCCAGCGCTACGACGTCGAGCGGCCGGACCGGCCGGGCCTGTACGAGGAGCGGTACTGGAGCACGATCAACACCCCCATCCTCACCCCGGACGGCAAGGTCGGCCTGATCTCCCACCGCGTGGAGGAGGTCACCGCCTTCATTCGGGCCCGCGCCCAGCCCGGCGCCAAGGGCGGCGCGCTCCCCGAATTGGAGGGCGAACTGTTCATGCGCGCCCGCGAACTCCAGCAGGTCAACGAACGCCTGCGGCGCGCGCACGCCCGGGAGCGCGAGGTCGGCCTCGCCCTCCAGGCCGCCCTGATGCCCGCGCCCAGCCCGGTCGGGCATCGCGCGGCCGTCCGCTACCAGCCCGCGGTGGGCGCGCTGAACGTCTGCGGTGACTGGTACGACCTTGCGGACCTGCCCGGCGACCGGATGGCGGTGGCCGTGGGCGATGTGGTCGGCCACGGCCTGGGCGCCGCCTGCGTCATGGGCCAGCTCCGCAGTGCCCTGAGCGCCGCCTCCCGGGCGACCGGCGACCCGGCCGAGGCGCTGGACGTACTCGGTCTGTACGCCAGATCGGTCGACGGCGCGGAGACGACCACGGCGGTGATCGCGTTCATCGACTGGCCCGAGCACACGATCACGTACAGCAGCGCGGGCCACCTGCCGGCCGCCCTGGTCCGTCCCGACGGCACCGTACGCTTTCTCGACGAGGCCACCGACCCCCCGCTCGGCGCCCGCCCGGAACACGTCGCCCGCCCCCAGGCCGCCGTGCCCTTCACCCCCGGTGGCACCCTCGTCCTCTACACCGACGGCCTGGTCGAGCGCCGCGGCGAGGACATCGACGCCGGCGTCTCCCGCCTCGCGTCCTCCCTCACCCGCCACGCCTCCAGCGACCCCGAGGCGCTGGCCGACACCCTGCTCGCGGAACTGATCCCGGCGACCGGCGCGACGGACGACACGGCTCTGGTCATCATCCGGCTGTGAGGGGATACGGAAGCGGGCGGTCGGGGGTGGGGCAGCGGCCTCACGGGGCCAGGCCCTAGAGTCGCATGGCATGGCGATGCTCCCGAATCCCCTCCCCCGCCTGGCCGCCGACCCGGCCGGCTCCGCGCTCGGCCTCGGCCTGCCGCCGGGAAAGCTGATCGACGCGACGGCGGACGGCCCGTGGCACGAACCGCTGCTCTGGTACGCCGACGGTCCGGCGGAACCGGACGCGTGGACGTCCCTGCTCCCGGCGCGGGCGGCGGGCCTGCACCCCGTACTGATCGACGCGGGCCGGGACTACGCGGGCCTGGACCACTGGGAGTTGGCGCCGGACGAGATGTCGTACCCGGGCGACCACGACCCCGAGGACGTACTCGCCGACATCTGGGAGGAGTACCACGACGGCGACTGGCCCGGTATCGCGGCGGCGGGGAGCCCCGAGACCGACCCGGACATCCGCGCCGCCGAGGTCGCCGCCGCCCTGATCAAGGACGGCACCCTCACATCCCCGCGGGCCGCCCTCGTCCACGCCCGCCGCAGCGCCGACATCCCCGCCGCGATCGGCTGGTGCGGCCCCCTCAACCACCAGAACGACGTCGCCCGCCTCTGCTCGGTCCTCCGCTCATGGGAGGACCGCTTCGGCGTACGCGTCCTCGCCCTCGGCTACGACACCCTCGCCCTCTCGGTCGCCGCCCCGCCCCGCACCCTCGAAGCCGCCGAGGCCGTCGCCGCCGAGCACTACGCCTTCTGCCCCGACAACCTCGACCAGGGCCACCACACCACCTTCGCCGACTACGCCCGGCACGTCCTCCTCAACGCCCCCGCCTGGCACTTCCGGTGGGACTGACCCCGTAGCCCCCCGTAACCGCGGACCCCTCCGAGCCACGGGGGGCACGCACTCCCGCGCGCACCCCGCGTCCGCACACCGCCGGCTCGTCGGGCACGTGCCGTACCGCCGGCGTCCCACCCGGCGCGGACGCCGGCGGTCAGGAGGAGGAGCGCAGCCACGCCGCGGAGTTGCCCTGGAGCTTCCCGTCCTGCGGCGGGAGGCTGGCGAGCAGCACCTCGCCCCACTCGCCGGGGACGGTGAGCGGCTCGTCCCCGAAGACCACCACGCAGATGACGTCACCGCGCTGGAAGGCGACCACGTCGTCGCCCCGGCCGGGGACCTCGATCCAGCTGATCGTCTCGTCGGCGGCGTCGAAGAGCTCACGGCGCCGCCGCAGCGCCTCGCGGTGCAGGGCGAGCGTCGAGGTGGCGTTCTCGATCTGCTCGGAGACGGCGTACTTGGCGAACCAGTCCGGCTGCGGAAGCCACGGCGCCGCCGTGGCGGGCTCCGCGGAGAATCCGTAGCCCGGGGCCTGGGTGGTCCAGGGCAGCGGCACGCGGCAGCCGTCCCGGCCGGGGTCGAGCCGATCGGAGCGGTTCCAGGTCGGGTCCTGGCGGACGTCGTCGGGCAGGTCGAGGACTTCGGGCAGGCCCAGTTCCTCGCCCTGGTAGAGGTAGGTCGAGCCGGGCAGCGCGAGCAGCAGCATGAGCGCGGCGCGGGCCCGGCTCTCGCCGAGCGCGGTGTCCACCTCGCCGCGCGGGCGGACCAGGTTGACGTTCCCGCCGACCGACTCGTGGTAGAGCTCGGGGCGGACGATGCCGTACCGGGTCACGGCGCGGTGTACGTCGTGGTTGGCCAGCGTCCAGGTGATGGCGGCGCCGGAGGAGCCGATCTCGGCGAAGGCCTGGCTGATCGAGGTGCGGAACAGGTCCGCGTCCCACGGCTTTTCCAGCAGGTCGAAGTAGAACGCCTGCGGCAGCTCGTCGGGGCGCAGGTACAGAGCGAGGTCCGCCGGGGTCGGTGCCCAGACCTCGCCGACGAAGGTCAGGTCCCGCTCGGGCCCGTACTCTGCGGCGATCCGCCGCCAGCGGCGGTAGACCTCGTGCACCTCAGGCTGGTTCCAGGCGTGCAGGTTGCGTTGGTCGGCGCTGCCGGGCCAGTCCAGCAGGTCGGCGTGCTTGTACAGACCGTGCGCGACGTCGATCCGGAAGCCGTCCACACCCCGGTCGAACCAGAACCGCAGCACCCCGTCGAACATCTCCGCGACCTCGGGGTTGCGCCAGTCGAAGTCGGGCTGGCCCCCGTCGAACAGGTGCAGGTACCACTGGCCCGGGGTCCCGTCCGGCTCGGTGACCCGGCTCCAGGCCGGTCCGCCGAACGCGGACTGCCAGTTGTTCGGCGGCAGTTCGCCGTCGGCGCCGCGGCCCTCACGGAAGAGGAAGCGGGCCCGCTCCGCGGAACCAGGGCCCGCGGCGAGCGCGGCCCGGAACCAGGCGTGGTCGCTGGAGCAGTGGTTGGGCACCAGGTCCATCAGGACCTTCATGCCGCGCTCGTGCGCGTCGGCGGCGAGCGCGTCGAAGGCGGCCAGATCGCCGTAATCGGGCTCGATGCCGGTGTAGTCGGCGACGTCGTAGCCGTGGTCCTTCTGCGGCGAGGGGTAGCAGGGGTTGAGCCAGACGCCGTCCACGCCGAGGTCCGCGAGGTAGCCGAGACGGGAGCGGAGGCCGGCCAGGTCACCGATGCCGTCACCGTTGGCGTCGGCGAAGGACCGTACGTACACCTGGTAGATGACGGCACTGCGCCACCAGGACTGAGACACTGACTTTCCTCTTCCTAGGGGTTACTGCGGGTTCCTGCCGATTCGTCCGTGACAGGGAGGCGGGACGGGGAGGGGGAGGCAGGAACGGGGAGGGGGAGGGGAGGCGGAGCGGGGAAACGACGTCCGGCTACTTGACGGCGCCCGCGGTGAGGCCGGAGACGATGCGGCGCTGGAAGAGCAGTACGAGGATGACGAGCGGGACGGTGACGACGGCGCCGGCCGCCATGATCGCGGTGTACGGCTCCTGGTGCGGCTGCGATCCGGTGAAGTTGGCGATGGCCACGGTCACCGGTGACACGCTGGCCTTGCCGTTCGACATCAGGCTGGACAGCAGGTACTCGTTCCAGGAGGAGATGAACACCAGGATCGCCGTGGTGAACAGGCCGGGCGCGGCCAGCGGCAGGATGATCTTGCGGAACGCCTGGGCGGGCGTGCACCCGTCGATCATCGCAGCCTGCTCCAGCTCCCAGGGCATCTCGGCGAAGAAGCTGGTGAGGATCCACACCGTCAGCGGCAGCGCGAACGAGATGTTCGGGATGATCAGTGCCTGGTAGCTGCCCAGCCACTTGATGTCCGTGAACAGTTGGAACAGCGGGGTGACCAGGGCGACGCCGGGGAACATCGCCGCGCCCAGGATGCCGCCCAGGACGAGGAACTTGCCCCGGAACCGCAGCCGGGCCAGCGCGTAGGCGGCGAAGACGCCGACCAGCATGGCGATGACGGTGGTCACCAGGCCGATGAGCGTGCTGTTCCACAGCGCCCGCGCGAAGTGGTTGCCCAGGCTGGTGTCGAAGGCGGTGCGGAAGTTGTCCAGGGTGACGTGGGACGGCCAGGGCGTGGTGTCGAAGGTGAAGCCCACGTCGCGGAACGCGGTGACCACCATCCAGTAGAACGGCGCCAGGCACCAGACGACGATGGCTGCGATGCCCGCGTACAGGCCGAGCCGGCCCGCGACCCGCTTGCCGCGAGCCGATGCCGGGCGGACCGCGACGGGAGTGGGGAGTGACGTGGCAGCCATGTCATTTCACCGCCGATTGCTGGGAGCGGACCACATTGAGACTGAACAGCTTCACCAGCGCGAAGGCCACGGCGAAGATCATCAGGAAGGTGATGGTGGACAGCGCCGAGGCACTGCCGTAGCCCTGCTGGATCTGGTCGATGACGAGGATGGACAGGGTGCTCGTGGAGTGGCCGGTGCCGCCCGCGCCGTGGGTGAGGATCGCCGGCAGGTCGTAGATGCGCAGCACGTCCAGGACCCGGAAGAGGACCGCGACCAGCAGCGCGGGACGCACCATCGGCATCGTGATGGACCGGAACCGCCGCCAGGCGCCGGCGCCGTCCACCTTCGCGGCCTCGTACAGCTCGCCGGGGATGATCTGCAGCCCGGCCAGGACCAGCAGGGCGACGAACGGGGTGGTCTTCCACACGTCGCCGATGACCACCGCGAAGCGCGACGACCACTGCCCGTCGGTCCACAGGATGTGGGTGCCCAGCACCCGGTTGGCGATGCCGTCGTAGGCGAACATGAACGCCCACAGCTTGGCGGTCACCGCGGTCGGGATCGCCCAGGGCACCAGCACGCTGGCCCGCAGCAGCGCCCGGCCCCGGAACTTCTGGTGCATCACCAGGGCCATCAGCATGCCGAGGCCGACCTCCAGGGTCACCGTGACGACCGTGAAGAAGACGGTGACGCTCACCGCGTCCCAGAACTGGCTGCCCAGCGTTCCGGTGGGACAGCTCGTGTCGCCGCAGCGCTGGAGCAGCCAGTGGGTGTAGTTGCTGAACCCCGCCGAGCCGCCGCCCGAGGTGAAGAACCCGTCCTGGAGCGTCTGGTCCCTGGTGAAGGAGGTGACCACCGCGGCCACCACGGGGTAGCCGATGACGAGGGCGAGCAGCAGCAGGGTGGGGGTGATCAGCAGCAGGGCCAGCCGCCCCTCGCCGGTGCCGCGCCCGAAGCGGCGCGGTGCCCGGGAGCCGGGGCGGGCCGCTCGCGCGACCGGCGGTTCGGTCAGGGTACTCATCGGTCTCGTCTCTCCGTCATCCGCCGGTCGCGGCGTTGATCGCCGCCTGCATGTTCTTCAGGGCCTGCTCGACCGGGATGCTGCCCTTGATCGCCGCGTACGCGTTCTCCTCGATCGCCGCGGTGACAGCGGGGTAGAACGGGGTGACCGGGCGGGGCTTGGCCGTCTTCAGGCTCTCGCCGAGGGTCTTGAGGAAGCCCAGCTTCGGGTCGGCCAGCAGCTCGGGGTCGGCGTAGAGGCTCTCCAGAACCGGCGCGTTGGACTGCTTGACCAGCAGCTGCCGCTGCATCGGCTCGCTCTCCATGAACTTCATGAAGTCCAGGGCGGTCGCCTTGTGCTTGGAGTAGACGCTCATGCCCATGTTGTGTCCGCCGAGCGTGCTCGCGCCGACGCCGTCGGGGCCGGGCTCGGGCGCGACGGCGAACTTGCCCTTGACCACCGAGCTGCCGTCGCTGTTGGCCAGGTTGTAGACGTACGGCCAGTTGCGCAGGAAGAGCAGCTTGCCGGACTCGAACGCCTGCCGGCCCTGCTCCTCCTGGAAGGTGATGGCCTCCTTGGGGATGTCGCCGTTCTTGTAGGCGTCGGCGAGGAAGGACAGGCCCTTGGCGGCCTCCGGCGTGTCCACGTCCGCGGTCTTGCCGTCCTCCTTGACGAACCGGCCGCCGGCGGCGTTGATCGCCTCGGAGGCGTTCACGGTCAGGCCCTCGTACTTGGCGAACTGGCCCGCGTAGCAGCCCATGTGGTGCTCCCGGGCGATCTTGCAGGCGTCCAGCAGCTCCTGCCACGTCGTGGGCGGCTTGGGCACCAGGTCCTTGCGGTAGTACAGCATCCCGCCGTCAGAGGTGGTGGGGGCGGCGTACAGCGTGCCGTTGTAGCTCGCCGCGGCCACCGCCGCCTTCAGCAGGGGCGCGGTGTCGAGGGTGAAGGGGCCGGTCAGCGGCTGGAGCCAGCCCTGCGCCGCGAACTCCGCGGTCCACACGACGTCGACGCTGACCACGTCGTAGCCGGGGTCCTTGGCCTTGAAGTGCTGCACCAGGTCGTCGTGCTGCTGGTCGGCCTGGTCGCTCTGCTCCTTGAGCGTCACCTTCTCGTCGGGGTGCTGGCTGTTCCACTGCGCGATCATGTTCTTGACGTCGCCGGTGTTGTCCTTGCCCTGGACGTACGTGATCGGTCCGCGGCCGGACTCGTTCTTCTTCGCCGCACCCCCGGAGTCGGACGAGCCGCATGCCGCCAGGGACACGACCAAGGCGCCGACGCCCGCCAGTGGCAGGAGTCTGTGGGTAGGGATCTTCACGGGAAATTCTCCTAGGGTCGCTGTGGCACGGCGGTGGGCGGAAAGCGGCCGACCGGTGGGGAGCTATGGGGGGAGCCCGGCGCGTGAGCAGGGGGAACAGTGGTGATCCGGCCACCGCGTGGGTGGTCCGGGTGGTTCGCACTGGTGTGACAGCGCTTGCACGTTAGGTTCGCCACGACCGGCGCGTCAATGCCTTGGTGAGCAATAAATTTCTACAACATGATCAAAAGGTTTCCTGTTGCGGAGTGCCTGTTACATGTAACTCCGCGTGCCGTCCGGTCCTGACAGCGGTGTCACCACCTGCCCAGCCCCGGACGGCCTGTTCGCGGGTCTCCCCGTCCGGATTCCGGCGTGCTAGGTTCCCGCCATGTCGCAAGAGCAGCGTCAGCCCACCATGGCGGACGTGGCGCTCCGGGCCGGCGTCTCCGTCTCCACCGTGTCGCGCACGCTGCGCGGACTGCCGTCGGTCGCCCCGCCCACCCGCGACCGGGTGGAACGCGCCGCCCGCGAAATGTCGTTCGCCGTCTCGCGCAGCGCGTCGAGCCTCGCCTCGGGTCGGACCCGCCGGGTCGCCGTCCTCACCCCGGGCCTGCACTCCTGGTTCCTGGCCACCGCCCTGTCCGGCGTGGCCGCAGTGCTGCACGCCTCCGACCTCGACCTGCTGGTCTACAGCGTGATCGACCCGCGCGAGCGCGCCGAGTTCTTCGACCGGCTCCCGGCCCGGCGCAACGCCGACGCGCTGCTGGTGATCTCCCTCGCCCTCACCGCGCGGGAGCGGGAGCGGCTGGACGAGCTGGGCATGCCGGTGGTCTTCGCCGGGCGGCCGGTTCCCGGGCGGGCCGGGGTCTACGCCGACGACGCCGAGGGCGCGCGCAGCGGCACCCGGCACCTGGTGAACCTCGGCCACCGCCGCATCGCCTACCTCGGGCGGGACGACGGCACCGGCTTCGGCGTCAACGCCCGTGACCGGTTGACCGGCTACCGGCAGGCGCTGGACGAGGCCGGACTGCCGTACGAGGAAAGCCTGGTGAGCGGCGCCGGCGGGGTCCGCGAGGCGTTGTGCGGGCTGCTGGCCCTGCCCGACGTGCCCACGGCCGTCTTCGCTGAGTGCGACCAGTTGGCGATGGAGGCGGTGGCCGTCCTGCGGTCCTACGGCCTCGACGTACCCGGCCGGACCTCCGTACTCGGCTTCGACGACCACGAGTTGGCCGGCGCGCTGGACCTCACGACCGTCTCGCAGCCCGCCCACCGGATCGGACGGGTCGCGGCCGAACTCGCCTCCTCGATGGTCGACGACCCGGGCCGCTGCCCCTCCCGGCAGCACATCGTGCTGCCCACCCGGCTGATCCTGCGGGGGACCACCGCCCCGCCGCCCGCGAGACGCTGACCGGGCGTCAGCGACGGAGCGGCCGTTCCCACGGCGGGCCCCCACCGGGGCGGGGCGGCCGCGACGTCGTGGCAGCGATTGCACAGACGCGGCCCGCACGGGGTCCAGAATGGGCGGATCGTGCTACGTTTCGGCCATGGTGGATGAGGAGCGTCAGGCCACGATGGAGGATGTGGCGCGCCGGGCCGGCGTCTCCGTCTCCACCGTTTCCCGCGCGCTGCGGGGTCTGCCCTCGGTATCCCCACACGCTCGCAGCCGGGTGGAACGCGCCGCCCGGGAACTGTCGTTCGCCGTGTCCCGCAGCGCTTCCAGCCTGGTCACGGGCAAGACCGGCCGGGTCGCCGTCCTCGCCCCCGGCTTCGACAACGCGCCCTGGTTCCTCGGGACCACCCTGACCGGCCTCGCGCAGGTGCTGAGCGAGGCCGACCTGGACCTGCTGGTCTACATCATCACCGACATGCGGGAGCGCACGGCGTTCCTCGACCGGCTCCCGGCGCGGCGCAACGCCGACGCCTTGCTGGTGGTCTCCTTCGTCCTCACCCCGGAGGAACACGAGCGACTGGACGAGCTGGGCATGCCGGTGGTGTTCGTCAGCCAGCACGCCCCGGACCGGGCCAGCGTCTACATCGACGACGCCGCCGGCGCCCGCCAGGGGATGCGGCACCTGCTGAACCTCGGGCACCGGCGGATCGCCCACATCCAGTCGGTCGGCGCCTCCGACTTCGTCTGGAGCGCACACGACCGGCTGATTGGCTACCGCCAGGCGCTGGAAGAGGCCGGACTGCCCTACGACGACGCGCTCGTCGTGCAGGCCGACTACCGCCGTCGCGCCGCCGTCCGCGAGGCGGTCGGCCACCTGCTGAGCCTGCCGCAGATGCCCACCGCCGTCTTCGCGGAGTCCGACCAGATCGCCTTCGAGGTGCTGGGCATCCTGCGGTCCTGCGGCGTCGACGTACCCGGCCGGATGTCCGTTCTCGGCTTCGACGACCACCCGCTGGCGGAAGCCCTCGGCCTGTCCACCGTCGCCCAGTCGGCCTGGCGCACCGGACACGCCGCCGCCGAACTCGTCTCGTCCCTCCTCACCGATACGGCCGGCGAACCCGCCCGGCACATCGTGCTCCCCACCCGCCTCATCCCCCGTACCACCACGGCTCCGCCCCCGGCGGACCACAACCCCGACCGGGGCCTCACCGCTCACCCGATATCGGCGCGGGGGACACCGGACGGGTGAGCTGCGGCTCCGCCGGGCTTCCCCGCGATGCCGGGGTTCCAAAGCAACCGGTCTGGCAGAGTCGGGCCCATGCCGTTCGATCACAACGACCATTACCACCGCCTGCTGGTGCGTCAGGTGTCGCGTACCCGGGGCGTGGCGCTCGATGTCGGGTGCGGGACCGGCAGGTTCGCGTGGCGGCTCGCCGGACTGGGCATGGAGGTCGACGCGGTCGATCCGTCGGAAGAGGTGATCGCTGCGGCGCGCGCCCGTTCCGAGGGGCGGACCGGCGGCCCCGTCCCGCGTTTCACGTGCGCGGACGTCACCGAAACGGACCTGCCCAAGGGGCGTTACGACGTCATCTCGTGTCTGGCGAGCATCCATCACATGCCGTTCGGCACGGTCGCCGCCCTGCGCGAGGCGCTCGCGCCCGGCGGCGTACTGGTGATCCTCGGCTGCTACCCGGAGCGGAGCCGGACCGACTGGACACATCCGGTTGCCGGACGAGGGTTCGCAGCGGCGATGGCTGCGTCACCGCTGCGGCTCCGCCCGCCTCCTTCCCCCGCCCCCGCAGGCCGCCGGCCTCGCGGACATCCGCGCCCGGCCCGCCCGGCCCGCAGTGGACAGTGGGCGCGCCAACTCACGCTGCGTACATGTGCAGGAGAGTGA
>NZ_DATDBG010000029.1:0-15495 GCF_036524955.1 Streptomyces sp. | reverse complement strand
GGCCGGGCATCGTCATCGGCCGCCGCGGCGCGGAGGCCGACCGTATCCGCGGCGACCTGGAGAAGCTGACCGGCAAGCAGGTCCAGCTCAACATCCTCGAGGTCAAGAACCCGGAGATGGACGCCCAGCTCGTGGCGCAGGCCGTCGCGGAGCAGCTGTCCTCCCGCGTCTCCTTCCGCCGTGCCATGCGCAAGAGCATGCAGGGCACGCTGAAGGCCGGCGCCAAGGGCATCAAGATCCAGTGCGGTGGCCGTCTCGGCGGCGCCGAGATGTCCCGCTCCGAGTTCTACCGCGAGGGCCGGGTTCCCCTGCACACCCTGCGTGCCAACGTGGACTACGGCTTCTTTGAGGCCAAGACCACCTTCGGCCGGATCGGTGTGAAGGTGTGGATCTACAAGGGCGACGTCAAGAACATCGCCGAGGTCCGTGCCGACAACGCCGCCGCGCGCGCCGGCAACCGTCCGGCCCGCGGTGGTGGCAACGAGCGTCCGCAGCGTCGCGGTGGCGAGCGCGGTGGCCGCGGCCGTCGTCCCCAGCCGGAAGGCGTCCAGGGCGCGCAGGCGCCGAAGACGGACGCTGCTCCCGCCGCCGCTGAGGTCCCGGCCGCGGAGACCCCCGGAACGGAAGGCTAAGTACCATGCTGATCCCCCGTAGGGTCAAGCACCGCAAGCAGCACCACCCGAAGCGCGACGGCATGGCCAAGGGCGGCACGGAGCTGGCGTTCGGTGAGTTCGGCCTGCAGGCCGTCACCCCCGCCTACGTGACCAACCGGCAGATCGAGTCCGCTCGTATCTCCATCACCCGGCACATCAAGCGTGGCGGCAAGGTCTGGATCAACATCTACCCGGACCGCCCGCTGACCAAGAAGCCGGCCGAGACCCGGATGGGTTCCGGTAAGGGTTCGCCGGAGTGGTGGATCGCGAACGTCAAGCCCGGACGGGTGATGTTCGAGCTGTCCTTCCCGAACGAGAAGGTCGCGCGTGAGGCGCTCACCCGAGCCGCCCACAAGCTTCCGATGAAGTGCCGCATCGTGCGGCGCGAGGCAGGTGAGTCGTGATGGCGGCCGGTACCAAGGCGACCGAGCTGCGCCAGCTCGGCGACGAGGAACTCGTCGGCAAGCTGCGTGAGGCCAAGGAGGAGCTGTTCAACCTCCGCTTCCAGGCGGCCACCGGACAGCTGGAGAACAACTCCCGGCTCAAGACCGTCCGCAAGGACATCGCCCGGATCTACACCCTGATGCGTGAGCGCGAGCTGGGCATCGAGTCGGTGGAGAGCGTGGAGAGCGCCTGATGAGCGAGAAGAATGTGACTACAGCAGACAACAGCGGCTCCGCCGCGGGTGCAGAGCAGCGCGGCTTCCGCAAGACCCGTGAGGGTCTGGTGGTCAGCGACAAGATGGACAAGACCGTAGTGGTCGCCGTCGAGGACCGCGTGAAGCACTCCCTGTACGGCAAGGTCATCCGCCGCACCAACAAGCTCAAGGCGCACGACGAGCAGAACGCCGCGGGCATCGGCGACCGGGTCCTGCTGATGGAGACCCGCCCGCTGTCCGCGACGAAGCACTGGCGTGTCGTGGAGATCCTCGAGAAGGCCAAGTAGTAATCCCTGCGGGGCGACCCGCGGGACCGGTGCCGGCCGCGCCGCGTGAGTCACTCACGCGACTGCGGCGGGGACCGGCCGAAAATTCCTGCGGGATCCCCCGCAGGACAGTTCCGCCAGGCTCGGCGGGGGTCCATGAGGTGACTCACGGACCCCCGCCGGGAACCGGCAGACGATCAGGAGAAAGACGTGATCCAGCAGGAGTCGCGACTTCGCGTCGCCGACAACACGGGTGCCAAGGAGATCCTTTGCATCCGCGTTCTCGGTGGCTCGGGCCGCCGCTACGCAGGCATCGGTGACGTCATCGTCGCCACCGTCAAGGACGCGATCCCCGGTGGCAACGTGAAGAAGGGCGAGGTCGTCAAGGCTGTCGTCGTGCGCACCGTCAAGGAGCGCCGCCGTGCCGACGGCTCGTACATCCGCTTCGACGAGAACGCGGCCGTCATCCTCAAGAACGATGGCGACCCGCGTGGCACCCGTATCTTCGGCCCCGTGGGCCGTGAGCTGCGCGAGAAGAAGTTCATGAAGATCGTCTCGCTCGCGCCGGAGGTGCTCTAACCGATGAAGATCAAGAAGGGCGACCTGGTCCAGGTCATCACCGGCAAGGACAAGGGCAAGCAGGGCAAGGTCATCGTGGCCTACCCCCGCGAGGACCGCGTCCTGGTCGAGGGTGTCAACCGGGTCAAGAAGCACACCAAGGCCGGCGCGACCGAGCGCGGTTCGAAGACCGGCGGCATCATCACCACCGAGGCGCCGATCCACGTCAGCAACGTCCAGCTCGTTGTGGAGAAGGACGGCAAGAAGGTCGTGACCCGCGTCGGCTACCGCTTCGACGAGGACGGCAACAAGATCCGCGTTGCCAAGCGGACCGGTGAGGACATCTGATGACTGCCACCACCACTGCACCGCGTCTCAAGACGCGCTACCGCGAGGAGATCGCGGGCAAGCTGCGTGACGAGTTCACCTACGAGAACGTCATGCAGATCCCCGGCCTCACCAAGATCGTGGTCAACATGGGTGTGGGCGACGCCGCCCGCGACTCCAAGCTGATCGAGGGCGCCATCCGCGACCTCGCCACGATCACCGGCCAGAAGCCGCAGGTCACCAAGGCCCGTAAGTCCATCGCGCAGTTCAAGCTGCGTGAGGGTCAGCCGATCGGTGCCCATGTCACCCTGCGGGGCGACCGCATGTGGGAGTTCCTGGACCGTCTGCTGTCGCTCGCGCTGCCGCGCATCCGTGACTTCCGCGGTCTGTCCCCCAAGCAGTTCGACGGCCGGGGCAACTACACCTTCGGTCTCACCGAGCAGGTCATGTTCCACGAGATCGACCAGGACAAGATCGACCGCGTCCGGGGTATGGACATCACCGTGGTCACCACGGCGACCAACGACGACGAGGGCCGCGCCCTGCTTCGTCACCTCGGCTTCCCGTTCAAGGAGGCGTGAGCCGTGGCGAAGAAGGCTCTCATTGCCAAGGCCGCCCGCAAGCCCAAGTTCGCTGTGCGCGCGTACAACCGCTGCCAGCGCTGTGGCCGGCCGCACTCCGTCTACCGCAAGTTCGGCCTGTGCCGGGTGTGCCTTCGTGAGATGGCCCACCGTGGCGAGCTGCCGGGCGTGACCAAGAGCTCTTGGTAAACCCTCCCGCCCGTCACCCGACCGCCGCCCCTCAAGGGCGGCCCTTCGGGCCGGCGGATGGGATTCCCACACCAGGACCGATCCACTACGCCGTAGGTCCCCGCACCACACCCGTCCCCGGCACGACCGGGGGAGAGGGACGGAGCAGACAGGAAACCCCGGCGAGAGAGGCCTAGGGCCAACTCATGACCATGACCGACCCCATCGCAGACATGCTGACCCGTCTGCGTAACGCGAACTCGGCTTACCACGACGACGTGTCGATGCCGTTCAGCAAGATCAAGTCGCACATCGCGGAGATCCTCCAGCAGGAGGGCTACATCACCGGCTGGAAGGTCGAGGAGGCCGAGGTCGGCAAGGACCTCGTCCTCGAGCTGAAGTTCGGCCCGAACCGCGAGCGCTCGATCGCCGGCATCAAGCGGATCAGCAAGCCGGGCCTGCGGGTCTACGCAAAGTCCACCAACCTGCCGAAGGTGCTCGGCGGCCTGGGCGTGGCGATCATCTCCACGTCCCACGGGCTGCTCACCGGCCAGCAGGCGCAGAAGAAGGGCGTGGGTGGGGAAGTCCTCGCCTACGTCTGGTAACCGGGAAAGCGAGGTATAGCAATGTCGCGCATCGGCAAGCTGCCCATCTCGGTTCCCGCCGGAGTGGACGTCACCATCGACGGCCGCACGGTCGCGGTGAAGGGCCCCAAGGGCTCGCTCACCCACACCGTCGCCGCGCCGATCGAGATCGCCAAGGGCGAGGACGGCATTCTGCTGGTCACCCGCCCCAACGACGAGCGTGTCTCGAAGGCCCTGCACGGCCTGTCCCGCACGCTGGTGGCGAACATGATCACCGGCGTGACCGCGGGCTACAGCAAGCAGCTCGAAATCAGCGGTGTCGGCTACCGCGTCCAGGCCAAGGGCGCCGACCTGGAGTTCGCTCTGGGCTACAGCCACCCGATTCTCGTCGAGGCCCCCGAGGGCATCTCCTTCAAGGTCGAGTCCCCGACGAAGTTCTCGGTCGAGGGCATCGACAAGCAGAAGGTCGGCGAGGTGGCCGCCAACATCCGCAAGCTGCGGAAGCCCGACCCGTACAAGGCCAAGGGCGTCAAGTACGCCGGCGAGGTCATCCGCCGCAAGGTCGGAAAGGCTGGTAAGTAGCCATGGCATACGGTGTGAAGATCGCCAAGGGCAAGGCGTACAAGGGTGCCGCTCTCAAGCGTCGCCACATCCGGGTCCGCAAGCGGATCTCGGGTACGGCGGAGCGCCCGCGCCTGGTCGTGACGCGGTCCAACCGCGGCATCGTGGCGCAGGTCATCGACGACCTCGCGGGCCACACGCTCGCGTCGGCGTCCACCCTCGACGCGTCCATCCGCGGCGGCGAAGGCGACAAGAGCGCCAAGGCGAAGCAGGTCGGCCAGCTCGTGGCCGAGCGTGCCAAGGCCAAGGGCGTCGAGGCTGTCGTGTTCGACCGTGGCGGCAACCAGTACGCGGGGCGCATCGCCGCCCTGGCGGACGCCGCCCGCGAAGCCGGACTGAAGTTCTGAGCCGCCCGTCGCGGCAGCGACTGATGTCGCTGCGTAGCTAGCGGAGAAACGCGAACAGGATCGAGAGGTAATTCCAATGGCTGGACCCCAGCGCCGCGGAAGCGGTGCCGGTGGCGGCGAGCGACGGGACCGTAAGGACAGGCGGGACGGCGGCCAGCAGGCCGAGAAGACCGCCTACGTCGAGCGGGTCGTCGCGATCAACCGCGTCGCCAAAGTAGTGAAGGGTGGTCGTCGCTTCAGCTTCACCGCGCTGGTCGTGGTGGGCGACGGTGACGGCACCGTGGGTGTCGGATACGGGAAGGCCAAGGAGGTGCCGGCCGCCATCGCCAAGGGTGTGGAGGAGGCCAAGAAGCACTTCTTCAAGGTCCCCCGCATCCAGGGCACCATTCCGCACCCCATCCAGGGCGAGAAGGCCGCGGGCGTCGTCCTGCTCAAGCCTGCCTCCCCCGGTACCGGCGTCATCGCCGGTGGTCCGGTGCGCGCGGTGCTGGAGTGCGCGGGTATCCACGACGTGCTGTCCAAGAGCCTCGGCTCGGACAACGCGATCAACATCGTGCACGCCACGGTGGCGGCGCTCCAGGGCCTGCAGCGGCCCGAGGAGATCGCCGCCCGCCGCGGTCTGCCGATCGAGGACGTCGCGCCCGCGGCCCTGCTGCGCGCGCGTGCCGGGGTGGGTGTGTGATGGCGCGCCTGAAGGTCACCCAGACCAAGTCCTACATCGGCAGCAAGCAGAACCACCGTGACACCCTGCGCTCGCTCGGCCTGAAGCGGCTGAACGACGTGGTGGTCAAGGAGGACCGCCCGGAGATCCGGGGTATGGTCCGCACCGTCCGCCACCTGGTCACGGTCGAGGAGGTCGACTGATCATGGGCGACAACCCGATCAAGATCCACAACCTCCGTCCGGCCCCGGGCGCCAAGACCGCCAAGACCCGCGTGGGTCGTGGTGAGGGGTCCAAGGGCAAGACGGCCGGTCGTGGCACCAAGGGCACCAAGGCCCGCTACCAGGTTCCGGAGCGCTTCGAGGGCGGGCAGATGCCCCTCCACATGCGGCTCCCGAAGCTCAAGGGCTTCAAGAACCCGTTCCGCACCGAGTACCAGGTCGTCAACCTGGACAGGCTCGCGACCCTCTACCCCGAGGGTGGCGAGGTCACGGTGGCCGACCTGGTCGCCAAGGGTGCGGTGCGCAAGAACCAGCTCGTCAAGGTGCTCGGCACCGGCGAGGTGTCCGTGGCACTGACGGTGACCGTGGACGCGGTCTCCGGCTCCGCCAAGGAGAAGATCACCGCTGCCGGCGGCAGCGTGACCGAGCTCGTCTGAGCCGGTATGTGTCACCCGACCGGGGACGCCCAGTTGCTTCAGGGCGTCCCCGGTCGTTCTTTACCGACTTTCCCTGTGATTTTCCCAGCGCGGTTGGTCATTCCTACCGGGCCCGCCTCGCCGGTAAAGTGGCGGGCACTGTCATCAGTCAGAACCTCAGAGACCGTCCTTCCGCCGTGGCGCGGGGGGTGCAGGAGGCACCGTGCTCACCGCGTTCGCCCGGGCGTTCAAGACGCCCGACCTGCGTAAGAAGCTGCTGTTCACGCTGGGCATCGTGGTGGTCTACCGGCTTGGCGCGCACGTCCCGGTGCCGGGCATCGACTACTCGGTCGTCAACCAGTGCATCAACGAGACGAAGAGCAGCAACAGCCTCTTCGGCCTGGTGAACATGTTCAGCGGCGGGGCGCTGCTCCAGTTGACGGTCTTCGCGCTGGGGATCATGCCGTACATCACGGCCAGCATCATCCTGCAGCTCCTGACGGTCGTCATCCCGCGCCTGGAAGCCCTCAAGAAGGAGGGCCAGGCCGGCACCGCGAAGATCACCCAGTACACCCGGTACCTCACGGTCGCACTGGCGGTGCTGCAGGGCACCGGCCTGGTGGCCACCGCCCGCTCCGGCAGCCTCTTCTCGAGCTGTCCGCAGAGGTTCGACATCGTGCCCAACCAGTCGATCTTCACCACCGTGACCATGGTCGTGACCATGACCGCGGGCACCGTGATGATCATGTGGCTGGGCGAGCTGGTCACCGACCGCGGCATCGGCAACGGCATGTCGATCCTGATGTTCGTCGCCATCGCGGCCGGCTTCCCCGGCTCGCTGTGGGCGATCAAGGTCTCCGGCAAGATCGCCGGCGGCTGGGTGGAGTTCATCGCGGTGATCCTGGTCGGCCTGGCCATGGTCGGCCTGGTGGTCTTCGTCGAACAGGCCCAGCGGCGTATTCCGGTGCAGTACGCGAAGCGGATGATCGGCCGGCGGTCGTACGGTGGCACGTCCACCTACATTCCGCTGAAGGTCAACCAGGCGGGTGTGATTCCCGTGATCTTCGCCTCGTCGCTGCTCTACATTCCGGCGCTGATCGTGCAGTTCTCCGGGTCGACGGCGGGCTGGGCACAGTGGGTGAGCCGCAACTTCACCAATGGTGACCACCCGATCTACATGCTGGCGTACTTCCTCTTGATCGTCTTCTTCGCCTTCTTCTATGTCGCGATCTCCTTCAACCCCGAAGAAGTCGCGGATAATATGAAGAAGTATGGTGGGTTCATTCCGGGTATCCGGGCCGGCCGTCCCACCGCCGAGTACCTGAGTTACGTGCTCAACCGCATCACCTGGCCGGGGTCGCTGTACCTGGGTCTCATCGCTCTCGTACCGACGATCGCCATCGCGGTCTTCAACGGGAGCGACGGGAACTTCCCGCTGGGCGGCACCAGCATCCTGATCATCGTGGGTGTCGGCCTGGAGACCGTGAAGCAGATCGAGAGTCAACTCCAGCAGCGTAACTACGAAGGGTTCCTCCGCTGATGCGAATCGTCCTGGTCGGACCGCCCGGCGCAGGCAAGGGGACGCAGGCCGCGTACCTCGCCAAGAACCTGTCGATCCCGCACATCTCGACGGGGGACCTGTTCCGCGCCAACATCAGCCAGGGCACTGACCTGGGCAAGCAGGCCAAGGCTTACATGGACGCCGGCGACCTGGTGCCCGACGAGGTCACCATCGGCATGGCGGAGGACCGGCTGGAGCAGCCGGACGCCGCCCACGGTTTCCTCCTGGACGGTTTCCCCCGCAACGAGTTCCAGGCACGGGCGCTGGACGAGTACCTCCAGCGGCGGAGTATCGCGCTGGACGGCGTGCTCGACCTGGAGGTACCCGAGGACGAGGTGGTCCGGCGGATCGCCGGCCGCCGTACCTGCCGCAACGACAGCGCGCACACCTACCACGTCGAGTACAAGAAGCCGAAGGCCGAGGGCGTCTGCGACGAGTGCGGCGGCGAGCTGTACCAGCGGGTGGACGACGCGGAGGACAAGGTCCGCAACCGCCTTGAGGTCTACCACCGCGAGACCGAGCCGATCATCGACTACTACAAGCAGCAGAACCTCGTGGCGACGATCTCGGCGCTGGGCCCGGTGGCCGAGGTGACGAAGCGGGCGATGGACGCGCTGCGGCGCGAGTAGTCCCGCAATCCTGCGGGGGAGCAGCCGCCCGGTCCGGGTGGATGGTGTGTGCTGTTCCCCGATTCAGTACGGCGATACGGCCGTGGTGCCCTCAGCGGCGCCACGGCCGTATGGTTGAACAGGCTCGCACAGGCCCAGACCACATGAGGAAGGCATCAGCCGCGATGGTGGAGATCAAGACCCCGGAGCAGATCGCCAAGATGCGCGCGGCCGGGCTGGTCGTCGCGGCGGTCCACCGGGCGACCCGGGAGGCGGCGGTGCCCGGCGCCAGCACCAAGGATCTGGACGAGGTCGCCGCCAAGGTGATCGCCGACCACGGTGCCAGGCCCAACTTCCTGGGTTACGGGGGCTTCCCCGGCACCATCTGCACCTCGGTCAACGACGTCGTGGTGCACGGCATCCCGGACCGCGAGACGGTGCTCAAGGACGGCGACATCATCGCCATCGACGCGGGCGCGATCGTGGAAGGCTGGCACGGCGACGCGGCCTTCACCTGCTTCGTGGGCACCGGTCACGCACCGGAGCTGATCGAACTGAGCCGGGTCACCGAGGAGTCCATGTGGGCCGGCATCGCCGCGTTCCGCAAGGGCAACCGACTGGAGGACATCTCCCGGGCGGTCGAGTCCTACATCCGCCGCCAGCCGCGGCCTGCGTCCGGCAAGTACGGCATCGTGGAGGACTACGGCGGCCACGGCATCGGCAGCCAGATGCACATGGACCCGCACCTGCTGAACTACGTCACCAGCAAGCGCGGCCGGGGCATCAAGCTGATTCCGGGTGTCTGCCTGGCGATCGAGCCGATGGTCACGCTCGGCTCCCCGCGCACCCATGTCCTGGAAGACGAGTGGACGGTCAAGACCGACGACGGCTCCTGGTCCTCCCACTGGGAGCACTCCGTCGCTCTCACCGAGGCCGGCCCCCTCGTCCTCACCGCCCCGGACGGCGGGAAGGCGAAGCTGGCGGAGTACGGGATCACGGCCGCGCCCGATCCGCTGGGGTAACCCCGGGGCGCCCCCCACTCCATGGCTTAACGATCTTTCCGGGTGGGCATACAGACCCGATTCGTGTTTGCCGGAGCCGTGGCGTAGACTGACACGTCGGCTCTCGCGTGTCTTGAGGCATGTCCGGGGCCGACCAAGGTAGCCGATCCCGAAAGCAGGACATGGCCAAAAAGCAAGGCGCCATCGAAATCGAGGGCACCGTGATCGAGTCTCTGCCGAACGCGATGTTCAAGGTGGAGCTGCAGAACGGTCACAAGGTCCTCGCGCACATCAGCGGCAAGATGCGGATGCACTACATCCGTATCCTCCCGGATGACCGGGTCGTGGTGGAGTTGTCTCCCTACGACCTGACGCGCGGACGGATCGTCTACCGCTACAAGTAGATCTCTAGACCCGGAGAACCTCAGTCCCATGAAGGTCAAGCCGAGCGTCAAGAAGATCTGCGACAAGTGCAAGGTGATCCGCCGCCACGGCCGGGTCATGGTCATCTGCGACAACCTGCGCCACAAGCAGCGCCAGGGCTGACGTACCCCGACCAACCTTCCACCCGCAGAACTTCGCGCGACGCGGATACGTATACGCAGATACGCAGTCACCCATTCCCTGCGTGCAGGGGATGACACCCCCGGCGGAGGCCGGGGACCCGCTCCGTACCACTTCTCTCCGCTGTCGGACGACATCAGGCCGACACCGGGAGCGGTCGGCGGTCGGGAGCCGGTGCTGCGGAAGACCTCCGAACCCCATCAGGAGCCAAGAAATGGCACGCCTTTCAGGCGTTGACCTCCCGCGTGAGAAGCGCGTGGAGATCGCCCTCACCTACGTCTTCGGCATCGGGCGTTCCCGCTCGCAGGAAGTGCTGAACGAAACCGGTGTGAACCCCGACACCCGCGTGCGCGACCTTTCCGAGGAAGACCTCGTAAAGCTCCGCGAATACGTGGACGCGAACTTCAAGACCGAGGGTGACCTCCGTCGCGAGATCCAGGCCGACATCCGCCGCAAGGTCGAGATCGGCTGCTACCAGGGTCTGCGCCACCGCCGCGGTCTGCCGGTCCACGGCCAGCGCACTCACACCAACGCCCGCACCCGCAAGGGCCCGCGTCGCGCCATCGCCGGCAAGAAGAAGCCGGGCAAGAAGTAGTCCTCAGCGGACCTCGTTAAGCGGTCTTCGCTGTAGGACCGACCACCTCCACCGGGAGAAACGCACACATGCCTCCTAAGGGCCGTCAGGGCGCAGTCAAGAAGGTGCGCCGCAAGGAAAAGAAGAACGTCGCTCACGGGCACGCCCACATCAAGAGCACGTTCAACAACACCATCGTTTCGATCACCGACCCCCAGGGCAACGTGATCTCCTGGGCCTCGGCCGGCCACGTCGGCTTCAAGGGCTCGCGCAAGTCCACTCCGTTCGCCGCGCAGATGGCCGCCGAGTCGGCCGCCCGCCGCGCGCAGGAGCACGGCATGCGCAAGGTGGACGTCTTCGTGAAGGGTCCCGGCTCCGGCCGGGAGACCGCGATCCGCTCCCTCCAGGCCACCGGCCTTGAGGTCGGTTCGATCCAGGACGTCACCCCGACCCCGCACAACGGCTGCCGCCCGCCGAAGCGCCGCCGCGTCTGACCAGCTGAAACAGGAGAAACGAGACAATGGCGCGTTACACCGGGGCCGACTGCAAGCGTTGCCGTCGGGAAAAGCAGAAGCTCTTCCTCAAGGGAGCCAAGTGCGAGAGCGCGAAGTGCCCGATCGAGATCCGTCCTTACCCCCCGGGTGAGCACGGACGCGGGCGCACCAAGGACAGCGAGTACCTGCTTCAGCTCCGCGAGAAGCAGAAGTGCGCGCGTATCTACGGTGTCCTCGAAAAGCAGTTCGTGAACTACTACAAGGAAGCGAACCAGAAGACCGGCAAGACCGGTGAGAACCTGCTGCGCATCCTTGAGACCCGTCTCGACAACGTGGTGTACCGGGCCGGCTTCGCCAAGTCCCGCGACCACGCCCGTCAGCTCGTGCGTCACGGACACATCACCGTCAACGGCCGCAAGACCGACATCCCGTCGGCGCGGGTGGCCGTGAACGACATCGTCGAGGTCCGCGAGTCGTCCCGTACCCTGACCCCCTTCCAGGTGGCCCAGGGCGAGGCCGGCGACAAGACCGTGCCCGCGTGGCTCGAGGCCAACGCCGGCAAGCTGCGGATTCTCGTGCACAGCCTGCCCGAGCGCCAGGTGATCGACACCCAGGTGCAGGAGCAGTTGATCGTCGAGCTCTACTCCAAGTAAGGGCTCCCGGTCACGGGCGGTACGGCGCGCGCACGTTTTTACGAACCCGCGCCGTATCGCCCGTACCCTCGTAGTTACAGGGGGCGTCAAATAGCGGGCGCCCACGACTGAAGGACCGACCACATGCTGATCGCTCAGCGTCCCTCGTTGACCGAAGAGGTCGTCGACGAATTCCGCTCCCGGTTCGTGATCGAGCCGCTGGAGCCGGGCTTCGGCTACACCCTCGGCAACTCGCTCCGTCGTACGCTCCTCTCGTCGATCCCGGGTGCGGCCGTCACCTCGATCCGGATCGACGGTGTCCTGCACGAGTTCACCACCGTGCCGGGCGTCAAGGAGGACGTCACCGACCTCATCCTCAACATCAAGCAGCTCGTCGTCTCCTCCGAGCACGACGAGCCGGTCGTGATGTACCTGCGCAAGCAGGGCCCGGGTGTGGTCACCGCAGCCGACATCGCGCCCCCGGCCGGTGTCGAGGTGCACAACCCCGACCTGGTGCTGGCGACGCTCAACGCCAAGGGCAAGCTGGAGATGGAGCTGACCGTCGAGCGCGGTCGCGGCTACGTCTCCGCGGTGCAGAACAAGCAGCAGGGCCAGGAGATCGGCCGGATTCCGGTCGACTCGATCTACAGCCCGGTGCTCAAGGTCACGTACAAGGTCGAGGCGACCCGTGTCGAGCAGCGCACCGACTTCGACAAGCTGATCGTCGACGTCGAGACCAAGCAGGCCATGCGGCCGAGGGACGCCATGGCGTCGGCCGGCAAGACCCTGGTCGAGCTGTTCGGCCTGGCCCGCGAGCTGAACGTCGACGCCGAGGGTATCGACATGGGCCCGTCCCCGACGGACGCCGCCCTGGCCGCGGACCTGGCGCTCCCGATCGAGGAGCTGGAACTCACCGTCCGCTCCTACAACTGCCTCAAGCGTGAGGGCATCCACTCCGTCGGTGAGCTGGTCGCCCGCTCCGAGGCCGACCTCCTCGACATCCGCAACTTCGGCGCGAAGTCGATCGACGAGGTCAAGGCGAAGCTGGCCGGGATGGGCCTGGCCCTCAAGGACAGCCCGCCCGGATTCGACCCCACCGCCGCGGCGGACGCCTTCGGGGCGGACGACGACGTGGACGCGGGCTTCGTGGAGACCGAGCAGTACTAGTGCCTCCGGCGGTCGGCGGGGACTCCACGGTTCCGCCGCTTCCGGCCCCCTTTCCGGCCCCTTCGGGGCCGGGGAGGGTTTTTCTGGGGCAGCGGCCCCAGACCCGCTCGGCGGAACCGCGGTCCTTCGGCCCCCGGCTGCCGCCGGGCACGGCTTCGGTCCCTCGGGCCCGGACTTCCGGGGCGCCCCGGCGCTCGGTCTTTCGGGGTCGGGTTTTCGGGGTGCTGCCTTGGGTGCTCGGTCTTTCGGGGTCGGGTTTCCCGGGTGTGCCTCGGGTGACATCGAGCCGGCAGCCGCCGGTTCGCACTGACATCGGTACCTGATACGGCCGGTGCAGCGGAGAAGGAGAAAGAACCATGCCTCAGCCCGCCAAGGGTGCCCGTCTGGGCGGCGGTGCCGCGCACGAGAAGCTGCTGCTCGCGAACCTCGCGAAGTCGCTCTTCGAGCACGGCCGCATCACGACCACCGAGGCCAAGGCGCGCCGGCTGCGCCCGGTCGCGGAGCGCCTGATCACCAAGGCGAAGAAGGGCGACATCCACAACCGTCGCCAGGTGCTGCAGACGATCACGGACAAGAGCATCGTGCACACGCTCTTCACCGAGATCGGCCCGCGGTACGCCAACCGTCCGGGTGGCTACACCCGGATCACCAAGATCGGTAACCGCCGCGGCGACAACGCGCCGATGGCCGTCATCGAGCTGGTGGAGGCGCTGACCGTGGCCCAGGAGGCCACGGGCGAGGCCGAAGCGGCCACCCAGCGCGCGGTGAAGGAGGACGCCTTCAAGAAGGACGAGGCGCCCCAGGACGCGACCCCCGAGGACGCCGCCCCCGAGGACGCGGCCCCGGCCGCCGACGCGGACGAGGAGTCCAAGGACGCCTGAGCGTTCTTCCGACGCGGGCCCGTACCCTCCGGGGTGCGGGCCCGTACCGCATTCCGCAGCAGATCTCTAGGAGCTACGCGTGAGCGACGATCCCGCACCCGGCTTCGTACGGGTACGGCTGGACCTGTCCTACGACGGGGCCGACTTCTCCGGGTGGGCCAGGCAGCGGGCCCGGCGGACCGTGCAGGGGGAGCTGGAGTCGGCGATCTCCACAGTGCTGCGGCTGGGTGAGCCGGTGGAGCTGACGGTGGCCGGCCGGACGGACGCCGGGGTGCACGCACGCGGGCAGGTGGCGCATGTGGATCTGCCGGGGGAGGTGTGGGCCGCCGAGGGGGAGAAGCTGGTGCGGCGGCTGGCCGGGCGGCTGCCCTGGGACGTACGGGTCTGGCGCGCGGCCCAGGCGCCCGCGGGCTTCAACGCGCGGTTCTCGGCGATCTGGCGCCGGTACGCGTACCGGATCGGCGACCACCCCGGCGGCGTCGATCCGCTGCTGCGCGGACACGTGCTGTGGCACGACCGGCCAGTGGACGTGGAGGCGATGAACGCCGCCGCGAAGCTGCTGCTCGGCGAGCACGACTTCGCCGCGTACTGCAAGAAGCGGGAGGGCGCGACCACCATCCGCACCCTGCTCGACCTGCACTGGGACCGCACGCCCGAGGGCATCGCGGTGGCCACGGTGCGGGCCGACGCGTTCTGCCACAACATGGTGCGGGCGCTGGTCGGCGCGCTGATCCTGGTCGGCGACGGGCACCGGCCGCCGGGCTTCCCCGGCGAGGTCCTGGCCGGCCGGGTACGGCACTCCGCCGTCAACGTGGTGCGCCCGCACGGGCTCACCCTTGAGGAGGTCGGCTACCCGGCCGACGGGCTGCTCGCGGCGCGCAACCGCGAGGCCCGCAACCGGCGCACCCTGCCGGGGTGCCTGTAGCTCCTGGCCTCGCTCGCCTCTCGCCGCGGGGTTCGCCGCCGACCACCTTCCACTGCTTCCACCGCCGGGTTCGCCGCTCCGATCACCTTGCGCCGCCGGGTTCGCCGTGCAGTCACCGAGCCGCAGTGCCCATCAGCGGCCTCCGGCCGGAGGCGAGAGGGCGGGCAGACAAGAGGGCGGCAGACAAGAGGGCCTCAGCCGCGGCTGGGGTCTGCTGCCGCGGCGTCCCGGCCGCGCTGGATGATCCGCTGGAAGGCGAAGTTCGACGCCTCGTTGGCGGCCCGGAGGGCAGCGGTGTCCTTGGCCGTGATCGTCCGGCCGTTCTTCAGGCCGGCGATGGCGAAGTAGGCGTAGCGGCCGACCGAGTTCGACGTCATCCGGCAGGCCACCGCATGGCAGAAGTCGGCGACGCCGCCGCCGTTGAGCGGCGCCACGTACTGGGCGACCTTCTGGAGCTTCGCGGCGTGCGTGGCGTCGTCGAAGGCCGCGACGCCGACGGTGACCGCCACCCCGCCGTTCACGAACGTGGCCCGGATCAGCCTGCGGCAGCCGTTCGCGGTCAGCGCCCGTGCGAGCACGGAGCGTGCGCCGGTCGCGCAGCGGAGCGTGACGACCGCGTTCGTCCTGGCGTACACCCGCCCGTTCATCAGGAACTGCTTCCCGGGGAAGAGGGTGCTCGGCAGCAGCGGCGCGGTGTCCTTGGGGGCGGTGGACAGGTAGTCCAGCGGGTTCGCCGGAGGCGGTGGGGCGACGGAGGAGAACGAGGGCTCGGGCGGCGACGGCTGCGGGCTCACCGCGGTGCCGCTCGCCGAGGGCCCCGCGGCCGGGGCGTCCGAGCTCGGTCCCGACATGACGACGGCGGTCGCCACGCCGCCCGCGATCACCGCGACCGCCACCACGCCCCCGGTGAGCGTCATCATCTTCCGCCGCCGCGCCCCGGCCGCCGCCTGCTGCTCCGCGAGCGTCTCCCAGTCCGGCGTCCCGGGATCGGCTCCCGGGATCCCCGGCGCCGCCTGCCGGCCGGGGA
>NZ_DATDBG010000028.1:0-23698 GCF_036524955.1 Streptomyces sp. | reverse complement strand
GAGGGCGGCCGCGCTGACGCAGGCGAGGATGACGAGTTGGACGACGCCGTTCTGGTCGTCGCCGCCGATCATGGGGATGCGGTAGAGGGAGGCGAGGGCGTTGGGGGAGGAGTACTTGACCAGGGCGTCGCGGGTGGACTGGAGACTGCCGGGGAGGAAGATCGCCACGATGATCGGCAGCAGCACCACGCCGAGCATGGTGGTGATCGCGCCGGCCGAGTGCCGCAGCAGCGTGCCGACGGCGAGCGCGAGCAGGCCGAGGAGGGCGACGTAGAGGCCGACGCCGACCGTGGCACCGAGCCATTCCGAGCCGCCGGCGCTGGTGACGCCGTCCTTGACGACCACGCCGGGGTGGTCGCGGTAGTCGGTCGGGACGGACTTGCCGCCCACCGTGCTCCAGCTGACCAGCGCGGTGATCGTGCACGCCACGGTGGTGGTGACGAACGACAGGCAGAAGAAGACGATCGCCTTGGCGGTGAGCACCCGGCCGCGCTGCGGGCACGCGGTGAAGGTGGTACGGATCATGCCGGTGCCGTACTCCGAGGTGATCACCAGCACACCGAGCGTGATGATCGCCAACTGGCCCAGCATCAGTCCGAACAGGCCCGGCGCGAGCACCGGCACGTCCGTTTCGCCGCTGTTCGAGAGCGGCACGACGACCAGCAGGTTGATCCCGACGACCAGCACGAGCATGACGCCGAGCGTCCACATCGTGGATCGCACGGTCCGGATCTTGGTCCACTCGGAGCGCAGCGCGTGGCTGAGGCGGGTCTGCTCCACCGGCAGTCGAGAGGCGAACTGCGGCTGCTGGTAGCCGTACGGCGCGGGGGCGGGGGCGGTCATCGGGCGTCCTCGCTGTCGGACTTGGTGAGGCTGGGTGCGGGTGCGGGTGCGGGTGCGGTCGGGACGGGACCGGCCGGGTGTGCGGGTGCTGCGGCGGTCGGTACGGGACCGGCCGGCGCCGGAACGTAGGGCTGCGGCGGCCCGAACTGCTGCTGCGGCACCGGCGGTTGCTGCTGCGGCCACCCCCAGCCGGCCTGCGGGCCACCGTGACCCGGCATGCCCGGCGCACCACCCGGCCCGCCCACCGCGTACCCCGGCCCGTACGCCCCCTGCACCCCGTAGGCCTGCTGCTGCAACCCCTGCCGCGCGTCCTGCGTGGAGCGGTAGTCCACCGCCCCGCTGGTGAGCCGCATGTACGCCTCCTCCAGCGACGCCTGGTGCGGGGAGAGTTCCCACAGCCGCACCTCGGTGTCGAACGCGATGTCGCTGATCCTGGGCAGTTCCAGCCCGGTGACCCGCAGCGCGCCGTCCTGCTCGTGCTGTACGCTCGCGCCCGCGCCGGTCAGCGCCTTGCCGAGCTTCTCACGCTGCCCGGCGTCGTCCGGCGTGCGCACCAGCGCGTACCCGGTGGAATGGCGCGCGATGAAGTCCTTCACGCTCATGTCGGCGAGGAGCCGGCCGCGGCCGATGACGATCAGGTGGTCGGCGGTGAGCGCCATCTCACTCATCAGGTGGCTGGAGACGAAGACCGTACGGCCTTCCGCGGCCAGCTTGCGCATCAGGGTGCGCACCCAGTGGATGCCCTCGGGGTCCAGGCCGTTGACCGGTTCGTCGAAGAGCAGCACCTCGGGGTCGCCGAGCAGCGCGCCCGCGATGCCCAACCGCTGGCCCATGCCGAGCGAGAAGCCCTTGGAGCGGCGCCCGGCCACGTCCTGGAGGCCGACCACGCTCAGGACCTCGTCCACCCGGCGGGCCGGGATGCCGGACAACTGCGCCAGGCACAGCAAATGCTGTCGCGCGCTGCGCCCGCCGTGCACCGCCTTGGCGTCCAGCAGCGCGCCCACCCGCCGCGGCGCGTTGGGGAGTTGGCGGTACGGCAGCCCGCCGATCGTCACCTGTCCGGCCGTCGGCGCGTCCAGGCCCAGGATCATCCGCATCGTCGTGGACTTGCCCGACCCGTTGGGCCCGAGAAAGCCGGTCACGGTGCCTGGCCGCACCTGGAACGACAGGTCGTACACGGCCGTCTTCGCACCGTACTGCTTGGTCAGGCCGACTGCCTGGATCATGCTCCGCCCCTTGCGTGCCACGGGGGCACACGCCCCGTGGAGGAGGAAGCGTAACGGGTCAGGCCCGGTTCCCTGCACCCGCCACTTTTTCCGGACCGCTCACGCGTGGCTGCAGGCGTGGCTTCCGTGTCGCTTCAGGCCTGGCGTCACGTGGCGCTTCAGACGTCGCTTCAGGCGTCGCGGTTCTTCAGTACCGCGTACCCGCCGACCAGGGCCGCGGCGACCCACACGGCCATGATGGCGATGCCGCCCCAGGGACCGTAGGCGGTGTGCTCGCCGGAGGTGGGGACGACCTGCATGATCTTCCGGCCGGCCTGGTCGGGGAAGTAGCGGGCGACGGAATCGACCTTGGGGACGGCGGAGAGGATGGGGGAGACCAGGAAGAAGAACGGCATCAGGATGCCCAGCCCCAGCATCGGGCTGCGCAGCATCGCGGCGGCGCCCACGCAGAACAGGACCAGCAGGGTCATGTAGAGGCCGGCGCCGAACACGGCGCGCGCGACGCCCGGGTCGCCGATGTGCGCCTTGTGCGAACCGAGCAGCGACTGGCCCAGGAAGAACGTGAGGAAGCTGGTCACCATGGAGACCGCCAGGGCGAGCGCGCCGGCCACCGCGATCTTGGAGAAGTAGAAGGCGCCGCGCTGCGGGACCGCGGCCAGTGAGGTGCGGATCATGCCGGTGCTGTACTCGCTGGAGATCACCAGCACACCGAAGACGATCAGCGCGAGCTGGCCGAGGGTCATGCCGAAGAAGCTGGTGTTGGTCGGGTCGAAGGTCAGCTTGTCCGCGGTGGACAGGCTGTCGAAGGTGTTGTTGAAGACCAGGCAGATCACCGCGCCGAGCGCCGTGGTCACCAGGAAGGCCAGCGCCAGCGTCCAGATCGTGGAGCGCACCGACCGGATCTTCGTCCACTCCGACTGGAGGACGGCGGTGGGGGAGGCCATGTCAGCGCCCCTTTCCTGAACGGGGGGCGCGCCACTGGGCGCCCCACTGCGGCTGTTCCTGGGGGTCCGGCTGTCCGTACGCGCCCGGCGGCACCGGCTGCGGCGCGCCGGGTCCGGGCGGCCCCGCGGTCACCGCCTCACCCGCGTGGTACTCCACCGACTCCGCGGTGAGCTGCATGAACGCTTCCTCCAACGACGCGCGCTGCTGGCTGAGTTCGTGCAGTACGACCTGGTGCTGCGCGGCGAGTTCGCCGAGGACGGCCGCGTCGTCGCCCTGGATCTCCAGCGAACCGTCGCCGTTCTGCACCGGGGTGTGCCCGGCCGCGGTCAGTACGTCCTTGAACTGCTCGATCTGCGGGGTGCGGATCCGTACACAGGAGCGCGAGTTCTGGGCGATGAAGTCGGCCATAGAGGTGTCGGCGAGCAGCCGGCCCCGGCCGATGACGATCAGGTGCTCGGCGGTGAGCGCCATCTCGCTCATCAGGTGGCTGGAGACGAAGACGGTACGGCCCTGCGCGGCCAGGCTCTTCATCAGGTTGCGGATCCAGTGGATGCCCTCGGGGTCCAGGCCGTTCACCGGTTCGTCGAACATCAGGATCTCGGGGTCGCCGAGCAGCGCGCCCGCGATGCCGAGCCGCTGGCCCATGCCGAGCGAGAAGTTCTTCGACCGCTTCCTGGCCACCGCGCTCAGGCCCACGGTCTCCAGCACCTCGCCCACCCGGTGGCGGGAGATGCGATTGGCCTGGGCCAGGCACAGCAGGTGGTGGTACGCGGTGCGCCCGCCGTGGATCGCCTTGGCGTCCAGCAGCGCGCCGATGTACTTCAGCGGCTCGCTGAGCTGCGCGTAGTGCTTGCCGTCGATCCGTACGTCGCCGCTGGTGGGGGTGTCCAGGCCGAGCAGCATGCGCATCGTCGTGGACTTGCCCGCGCCGTTCGGCCCGAGGAAACCGGTCACCACGCCGGGGCGCACGGTGAAGGTCAGACGGTCGACAGCGGTCTTGTCCCCGTATCGCTTGGTGAGCCCCTGCAACTCAATCATGTGGCCGAGGCTAGCAAGACACGACGGAACCCCCGCCCGAGGAAAGGCGGGGGTTCCGGAAAAACCCGACGGAGAAACCGACGGAGAAACCCGACGGGGACGCTGCCGGGGAACGCGCGGCTCAGCGGGACTGCTGTGCCGGCACCCCGCGCGAGATCGGCTCGTCGTCGGCCGGGGAGCCGGCCGCGGCCACCGCGGCGCCGGTCAGCGTGGCCAGCATCTCGCGGACGTTGGTGAGCTGCGCGTTGATGCTGTCGCGGCGGTTGGTGAGCGCCGCCAGCTCGCGCTCGGACTCGCTGCGGATCCGGTCGGCCTTGGCGTTCGCGTCCGCGACGATGTCCTCGGACTGGCGCTGCGCGGTCTCCACCGTCTGGCGGGCGCGGCGCTCGGCGTCGGTACGCAGCTTCTCGGCCTCCAGGCGGAGCTGCTCGGCGCGGTGCTCGATCTCCGCCAGCCGCTTCTCCGCCTTGGCCTGCCGGGACGCCAGGTCCCGCTCGGACTGCTCGCGGCGCTTGGCCAGGTTGGTCTCGAAGTCCGCGGCGGCCTGGGCGGCCTTGGCACGGGTCTCCTCGAAGAGCGCGTCGGCCTCCTCCCGCTTGGCCTGCGCGTCCTTCTGCGCGTCCGCGCGGAGCTGGGTGGCGTCGCCCTTCGCCTTGTCGACGATCCGCACGCCCTCGTCCTCGGCCTTCGCCTTGCGGTCCGCGGCGTAGTTCTCCGCGTCGCTGCGCACCTGGGCGGCGGCCGACTCGGCCAGCTCGCGGTGCTGCTCGGCGGCGCGGCGGGCCTCCTCACGCAGATCCTTCGCCTCTTCCTCGGCGAGGCGGAGGATCTTCTCCACGCGCGCGCCCAGACCCGCGTAGGACGGTTCCGAGTCGTTCACCTGGGACTGGGCGTTCTGGGTTTCGAGGTGCAGTTCCTCGATGCGCTTCTCCAGGGCGGTGATCCTGGTCAGCGCGCTGTCACGGTCGGCGACGAGCTTGGTGATGCGGTCGTCCACCTGTCCGCGGTCGTATCCGCGCCGCACGAGCTCGAAGCCGAAGGGGGAGGAAGTGTCGCTCATGAGGTTCCTGTCGATTCAGACCGGTGAGGTGATAGGGGGAATCCTAGAGGCCCGGACGGCGTGTCACCGAGCCATTGGGCATTAGCTGTGGAGAATGTCCGCTCAATCGAGTGGAGCGTCGTCGATGCGCTTGCCACCTGTTCGAGTGGCGCCCGCGCCCGCACCAGCGGCGACGGTGCTCTTTGTACCGCCGCTGCTCGGCGCTTCGAACGACTCCAGTGCTTCCAGTACGTCCTGGACACGGGAGATCTCCGCGTTGATGTCTTCCCTGCGGCGTACCAGCGTCTCCAACTCCCGTCTGCCTTCGGCCACGACGCGCTCGGCCTCGGCCCGTGCCTCCCCCTTGACCCGTTCCGCCTCGCGCTCGGCCTCGGCCTTCTTCTGTTCGGCTTCCTTGAGCAGGCCCTCGACCTTCCTGACGGCGGCGATCCGTACCTTGCTCGCCTCCGAGGTCGCCGTGGACTTGATCTCCGCGGCCTTCGCCTCCGCCTCGGCGAGCTGCCCGGTCGCGGCGGCCACCAGTTTGTCGACGCGCTCGCCGACCGACTTCATCGCCTCCGCGGCCTCCTTGCGGGCCCGCTGGTGCAGCGCCTCCACCTCGGACTCGACACGCCGGCGCAGCTCTTCGGAACGCTCCCGGATCGCGGTGGCGTCCCGACGGGCCTCACCCAGCAGCGTATCGGCGTCGGTACGCGCCCGCTCCACCAGACTGTTGCCGTCCGAGGCGGCCTCGCTGACGATCCGTTCGGCCTCGCCGCGGGCCCCGCCGACCATGGCGTCGGCCTGGTCCTCGGCGGCCGACTGGGTCTTCAGCGCCTCGGCCCGCGCCTTGCCGATCAGCTCGTCGGCCTGCTCCGCGGCCTCGCTGCGCCGCTTGTTGGCCGCCTCGCGGGCCTCGTCGAACATCCGCTGCGCCTGGGCGCGGGCCGCCTCGGCCTCCCGCTCCGCGCCGTCCAGCGCCTGCTTGGCCAGCAGCCCGAGCCGTTCGGCCTCCTCGCGTGCCTTGCCGATCAGCTGGTCGGCCTGGCCCGCCGCGTCGGTACGCATCCGGTTGGCGTCCTCGCGGGCCTCGACGCGCAGCCGGTCGGCCTCCTCGATCGCCTCGTTGACCGTACGGTCGGCGAGCGCGCGGGCCGCCGCGGCCTCCTCCTGGCTCTCCCGGCGGACGCGTGCCGCGTCCTCGGAGGCCCGCTCCAGCGCGGAGTTGGCGTCCGCGTGCAGCCGGTCGGCCTCGCCCTGTGCCTCGGTCCGCAGCCGGTGGGCCGCGTGCTCGGCGGCCGACCGCAGTCCGGCGATCTCCTCCTCGGCCTCCTGCCGCAGTCCGGCGACCGCGTCCCGTACCTGCTGGGCGGTGTGCTCGGCCGCCGCCACCATCTCGGCAACCCGCTGCTCGGCCTCGGCGGACAGCCGGTCCGCCTCCGCCGCCGCGTCCTCCACCCGCTTGCGGGCGGCGGCCAGCAGTTCCTCGCTCTCCCGGCGGGCCTGGGCGCGCTCCTGCTCGGCGTCACCGCGGGCCGCCTCCACCAGCTCCTCGGCCGCGCGCCGGCGCCGTACCGCCTCCTCCTGCGCGGCGGCCAGCGCCTCGGCGGCCTCCACGCCGGCCCGGTCCGCCGCCGCAGCCGCCTCGGCGCGCAGCCGGTCGGCGGTCTCCTGCGCCTCGGCGCGCCGCTGCTCGGCCTCGGCCGCGGCCTCCGCCTGGAGCCGTACAGCGACGGCCTCGGCCTCCGCGCGGGTCTGCGCCGCGTCCGCCGCGGCCTCGTCGCGCAGCCGTACCGCCTCGGCCTCGGCCTGATCCTGGAGGGTACGGATCCGCTCGGCGGTCTCCTGCCGCAGCCGTTCGGCCTCCTCGGCGGCCGCGCCGCGAATCCGTTCGGCCTCGTCGGTGGCCTCGCGCAGCCGCTGCTCGGCCGTGGTGACCCGGGCCTCGGCCTCGTCGCGCAGCCGCAGCAGCTCGGTGTGGGCCTCGGACCGCATCCGGGCCACGGCCGTCTCGGCCTCCTCGCGCTGCTCGCGCGCGGCCCGGTCGGCCTCCTCCTGGACGGCGGCTGCCTGCCGCTCCGCCTCGGCCCGCAGCTCCTCGGCCTCGGTGCGTGCCTTGAGCAGTGCCTCCTCGGCCTTGGTGTTCAGCGCCGAGGTCCGCTCCACCGACTCGGACCGCATCCGGTCGGCCTCGGTCGCGGCGCCCTGCCGCACCTCGTCGCCGTCGGCGTTCGCCTTGGCCAGCAGCTCCTCGGCCTTGCGCGCGGCCTCCTCGATCTGCTGTACGGCCTCGCGCCGCGCCTCACCGCGGATCCGCTCGCCCTCGGCCACCGCGTCGGCCCGCAACTGCTCGGCCTCGCCGCGCAGCCGCCGGGCCTCCTCCTGGAGCTCGACGGTCCTGGCCCGGTACTCCTCGGTGTCGTCCTGCGCGGCGCCCCGCAGCTCCTGCGCGGACGCCTCGGCCTCGGTGCGCAGCCGGTCGGCCTCCGTGTCGGCCTCGCGGCGGATCCGCTCGGCCTCGTCGGCGGCGGCCTTGGTGGTGGAGCGGGCGTCCTCGGACGCCTTGGTGAGGATCTCCTCGGCGGCTCTGGCAGCCTGCGCGAGCTGCGCCGCCGCGTCCTCCGAAGCCGCCGCCCGGGCCGCCTCGGTCGCCTCGACGCGGATCCGCTCGGCCTCCGCGCGGGCGTCCGCGACGGTCTGCTCGGCCTCCGCCTTGGCCGCCTCGGCCTCCCGGTTGGCCTCGGCGACCATCCGGGCGATCTCGGCGCGGGCGGTACGGGTGCGCTGCTCGTTCTCGGTCTCGGTGAGCGCCAGCCGCTTGGCGGCGCCCGCCGCGGCCTCCTCACGCAGCCGCTCGGCCTCCGCGCGGGCGGTGCGCAGCGCCTCGTCGGCCTCCCGCAGCCGCTCCTCGGCCAGCCGGGACAGCTCGGCGGCGCGCGCCCGGGCCTCGTCGGACTCACTGCGGGTGGCGGTCCGCAACTGCTCGGCCTCGCTGGTGGCGTCCTGCGCCTGGGTGGACGCGGCGGTCAGCAGCCGCTCGGCGTCGGTGCGGGCCCGGCGCAGCAGTTGCTCGGCCTCGGCGCGGGCCGCCTGGGCCTCGGCGGTCAGCCGCTGGCCGGTCTGCTCGGCGACCCGGGTCGCCTCGGCGCGGGCGGCGGTCAGTGCCGCCTCGGACTCCGCGCGGGTCTCCTCCATCAGCCGGCGGGCCTGCGACTCGGTGCGGGCCCGCAACTGCTCGGCCCAGGCCACGTTCTCGCTGACGTGCGTCTCGACGTTGGCGCGGCGCTCGGCCAGTTCCTCGTCGAGCTGCCGGCGCCGGGCGACCGCCTCGGCGTGCCACTCGGCCTCGAACCTGGCCTGGTGCTCGGCCTGCTCCTGGAGCAGCCGCTGGGTCTGGGCGCGGGCCTCGCGCAGTTCGCGCTCGGCGTCGGCGCGGAGCTGGTCGGCCTGGATCTGGGCGTTGCGCAGAAGCTGGTCGGCCTGGTGGCCGATGTTGTCGTAGGCGGGACGGGACGCCAGGTTGCGCCGCGCCTCGTGCAGTTTGGCGCGCAGCACCTCGACCTGGTAACCGAGGTCGTCGGCATGGTCGACGGCCTTGCCCCGCTCGGTCCTCAGCCGTTCCATCTCGGCTTCGAGCAGGGAGAGGTGGTCGTCAGCCCGGTAGCTGTCATTAGCCCGGTAGCTGTCGTTGCCCCGCACTCCGCGGTCCCATCCGTCTCCTGGCGTCCTCACCCGCCAACCGGGTGAGATTCCCCGTCACTCCGTTTCAGACAGAGCTATACGAAGAATGGTGTCAGATCAACGTCGCGGAGCGGGAGCGTACCCAGGAGCGCCCTGGCCGCCCACCCCGGTCGGCCCGGTCACTCTACCGGGCAGAACGGGGTCGGGTCAGTGGTCCTCGTGGTCCCGAACGGGCTTTCCCCCGGCCTTGTCCTTCGCCGAGGTGACCAGTTCGGTGAGCACGCCGTGGCAGTCCTTGGGGTGCAGGAACGTGATCCGGGACTCCATCGAGCCGCGGCGCGGCTCGTCGTACAGCACCCGTACGCCCTTGCCCCGGATGGCCGAGGAGTCCGCGTCCACATCGGCGGTGCCGAAGGCGATGTGGTGGACGCCCTCGCCGTTCTTGGCCAGCCACTTGCCGACCGCGGAGTCCTCCCGGGTCGGTTCGAGGAGCTGGAGGTAGGAGGCGCCGCCGTCCGAGGTCTCGTTGATCTTGAGCATGGCCTCGCGGACGCCCTGTTCCTCGTTGACCTCGCTGTGGAGCACCTCGAAGCCGTATGTGGAACGGTAAAAGTCAACAGTCGTGTCGAGGTCGAAGCATGCGATCCCGATATGGTCGATTCGCGTCAGCATGGACACAGTGCATCGTATGACGTGTCGTCACGCAACGTGCGGGCCATCACACGGTACGCAGGGTGACCCGGTGGCAACCCGGCATACATTTGATGCTAACCCTCGTTAACTCCTCCTCTCTTCAAAGCCGAAAAGGGGCCGCACCATGACCAGTAAGGCACATATGTCCGTCATTGTCGCGGGTGCCCGCACCCCGATGGGCCGACTGCTCGGCAGCCTGCGCGGCTTCTCCGCGTCGGATCTCGGCGGGGTCGCGATCAAGGCCGCACTCGACCGGGCCGGCATCGGCGGCGACCAGGTGCAGTACGTGATCATGGGCCAGGTCCTCCAGGCCGGCGCCGGCCAGATCCCCGCCCGCCAGGCCGCCGTCAAGGCCGGCATCCCGATGTCCGTCCCCGCGCTCACCGTCAACAAGGTGTGCCTGTCCGGTCTCGACGCCATCGCGCTGGCCGACCAGCTCATCCGGGCCGGCGAGTTCGACATCGTGGTGGCCGGCGGCCAGGAGTCCATGACCAACGCACCCCACCTGCTCCCCAAGTCCCGGGAGGGCTACAAGTACGGCGCGATCGAGATGCTGGACGCGATGGCGTACGACGGCCTCACCGACGCCTTCGAGAACATCGCGATGGGCGAGTCCACCGAGCACCACAACACCCGGCTCGGCATCGAGCGCGGCCCGCAGGACGAGTTCGGCGCGCTGTCCCACCAGCGGGCCGCCGCCGCCCAGAAGAACGGCCTGTTCGACGCCGAGATCGCGCCGGTGGAGATCATTCAGCGCAAGGGCGACCCGGTGTTCTTCGCCCACGACGAGGGCATCCGCCCGGAGACCACCGCCGAGTCCCTGGCCCGGCTGCGCCCGGCCTTCACCAAGGACGGCACGATCACCGCCGGCACCTCCTCGCAGATCTCCGACGGCGCCGCCGCGGTGGTCGTGATGAGCAAGGCCAAGGCCGAGGAACTGGGGCTGGACTGGCTCGCCGAGATCGGGGCCCACGGCAATGTCGCGGGCCCGGACAACTCCCTGCAGTCCCAGCCGTCCAACGCGATCAACCATGCGCTGACCAAGGACGGCCTCACCGTCGCCGACCTCGACCTCATCGAGATCAACGAGGCGTTCGCCGCGGTCGCCGTCCAGTCCATGAAAGACCTCGGCGTGACCCCTGAAAAGGTGAACGTGAACGGCGGCGCGATCGCGCTGGGCCACCCCATCGGCATGTCCGGAGCCCGTATCGTGCTGCACCTGGCGCTCGAGCTGAAGCGGCGGGGCGGCGGCACCGGCGCGGCGGCCCTGTGCGGCGGCGGCGGTCAGGGCGACGCCCTGATCATCCGGGTGCCCGGCACGACGGCGACCACGGGCGGGTGAGCCACCGGGCGCGCCGGTGCCGAAAGGGAGAGCGGGCGCGGTGAGTGTTGGAGGTCCCCGGGCGACGGCAGGGAGAGGGCGAGTACGGTCGGCCTCCCCCTGACGTCGCCCGGGGGGACCCCCACATCGGGTGACCGCCCGAAGGCGAACCGAGCCACAACAGGAGGTACTGGTGGACGTCCCCACCTTGGTCGAGCAGGCACGCGAGGGCAGGCCGCGGGCCGTGGCCCGGCTGATCTCGCTCGTGGAGGGGGCGTCCCCGCACCTGCGCGAGGTGATGGCCGCGCTGGCGCCGCTGACCGGCGGCGCGTACGTGGTCGGCCTCACCGGCTCGCCCGGCGTCGGCAAGTCCACCTCCACCTCCGCCCTGGTCACCGCCTACCGCAAGGCGGGCCGCCGGGTCGGCGTGCTGGCCGTCGACCCCTCCTCGCCGTTCTCCGGCGGCGCCCTGCTCGGTGACCGGGTCCGGATGTCCGAGCACGCCTCGGACCCCGGCGTCTACATCCGCTCCATGGCCACCCGCGGCCACCTCGGGGGCCTGGCCTGGGCCGCCCCCCAGGCGATCCGGGTGCTGGACGCGGCCGGCTGCGAGGTGATCCTGGTGGAGACGGTCGGCGTCGGCCAGTCCGAGGTCGAGATCGCCGCCCAGGCCGACACCTCCGTCGTGCTGCTCGCCCCCGGTATGGGCGACGGCATCCAGGCCGCCAAGGCGGGCATCCTCGAAATCGGCGACGTCTACGTCGTCAACAAGGCCGACCGCGACGGTGCCGACGCCACCGCCCGCGAGCTCAACCACATGCTGGGCCTCGGTGAGACCCGTGGCCCCGGCGACTGGCGGCCCCCCATCGTCAGGACCGTCGCCGCCCGCGGCGAGGGCATCGACGAGGTGGTGGAGGCCCTCGACAAGCACCGCGCCTGGATGGAGGAACGCGGCGTCCTCGCCGAACGCCGCCGCGACCGGGCGGCCGGCGAGATCGAGAACATCGCCCTCGCCGCGCTGCGCGCCCGGATCGGCGACCTCCACGGCGACCAGCACCTCACCGCCCTCGCCCAGCGCGTCGCCGACGGCGTCCTCGACCCGTACGCGGCGGCCGACGAACTCGTCGCCGGGCTGACCGGCGGCTAGTGCCGGGCAGGTCACTCCGCACGCCTGTCCGGCGCGTCGCTGGACCCCGGCCCGCGCCTGCCGGTGCCGGTGCTCCTCACGCCGGGCTCCTCACGCCGGGCTCATCACTCCCGTCCGCGTCCTGCGCACCGAGCGCAGGACGCCGAGCACGCTCACGGTGCCCACCATCCCGCCGCCGCAGATCACCACGTACGGTGGGGCGAGTTCGGCGACGGCGCCGCCGGTGGCCATGCCCATGCCCTGGAGGGTCATGATGCCGGCGCCCATGAGGGACATGGCCTGGCCGCGCTTGTCCTCGGGCACCTCGTCGACGAACCACTTGTCCATGCCGAGCGCGTAGGCCGCGCACAGGCCGGTGCACAGCAGCAGGACGATCGCCACCGGCAGCGGCGGGCGCATCGCGAACGCGGCCATCGGAAGCAGGGAGACCGCGGCCAGCGGGACGGCGATCCGGTCGCGGGCGGCAGGGCCGAGCAGCGTGCCGGCCAGCACCTCGCTGGCGACCGTGCCCACCGGCATCGCGGCCAGGAAGACGCCGAAGCCGAGCGTGCCGGCGCCCGCCGCGTCCGCGAACGGCACGGCCACGCCCTCGGCGACCGCGAAGAACGTCGGCGGCACCCACCACATCAGCAACAGCGCGCGGATGCGCGGGTGGGCCAGGAGCTCCCCGGCCGAGGCGATCGACTCGCGCATCAGCGCGCCGGTGCCGGACCGGCGGGCAGGCCGGTCCACGGTGCCGAACCGCAGCAGCAGCGCGGACAGCAGAAACGTTCCGGTCGTCACGCACAGTGCGCCGCGCGGGGAGAGCCACACCAGCACCAGGCCGCCGATGCCGAACCCGACGATCTGCGAGGTCTGGCTGACGATCCGCACCAGGGAACGGCCGAGGATGTAGAGGTCCCCGTCCAGGATGTCGGCGAGGCTGGCCGCCCGGGTGCCGGTGAACAGCGGCGAGAGCATCGACACCGTGATCCGCAGCACGAAGAGCACCGCGAGCGGGGTGCCGGGAACGGCCATCACCGCCACGCACGCCGCGGACAGCAGGTCGCAGGCGACCAGCACCCGGCGTGCGGGGTAGCGGTCGGAGATCCCGGACAGCAGGACGCCGCTGAGCGCGTACGGCAGGAAGGTGAGCGCGAAGATCAGCGAGGTCAGCAGCGCGGAACCGGTCTGGCGGAAGACCAGCACGGCCAGCGCGACCTCGGCGAAGACGCTGCCGAGTATGGACAGGACATGAGCGGCGAAAATCGGGCGGAACTCACGGACCGAGAACACGGCGCCATACCCGGTGGGGACGCTTTCGCTGCTCCGCGGGGTGGTGGGAGCGTCGTCTGATCCGGCCGGCGATGGCGTGTTTCCACCACGTGGGGGGTGCTCGCTGTCCGTTGTCATGACATCACACTGGTGGCAGGGGCACCACCCGTCGTAGTCTTTCGGACTCAGCCGAATCTTGGGGGGCGTGATGTCGTTTCGTATGCGGTTTGCCGCCGAGGACCTGTTGCGCTGCCGGTTCGCGATTTCACCGTTGCGGGAGACCCAGGGGGCGATCCGTACGCTGTCCCGGCCCGACCGCCACGGCTACCACCTGCCGTGGCTCCGGCAGGTGCGCCCGGTCGCGGCCGGGCTCGATCTGGCGCCGCTGCGGCTGCTCGTCCCGGAGAACGGCTACGGTCCCGACTTCCTCCACCCGCTGCCCGAAGCGCCGCTGGCCACCCTGGAGGAGGAGCTGACCGCGGTACGGGCCACGCCGGTCGAGGAGGCGCGCCGCCAGATCGCCTCGGCCCTCGCGCAGACCCCGGGTGCGGCCGACACCCGGCGCGGCCGGGCGATGCTCTTCGATCCGGCCGGAACCGTACGGCAGCTGGCCGGTTTGTACGAGCATGTGTGGTCGGCGCTGCTCGCCCCGCACTGGCCGCGGCTGCGCGCGGTGCTGGAGGCGGACGTGGCGTACCACGCGCGGAGGTTGGCCGACGGCGGGATGCAGCGGCTGTTCACCGCCCTGCACCCGAAGCTCAGTTGGTCCGAGGGGGCGCTCACCGCGGTGGGGCACTCGGACCAGCTGCCGGAGCCCGGCGGGCAGGGTCTGGTGCTGGTGCCCAGCGTCTTCTTCTGGCCGGAGGCGGGGAGCGCCTTCGACCCGCCGTGGCAGCCCACCGTGATCTATCCGGCCCGCGGCATCGGCGGCCTGTGGGCCGAGAGCGGCCCGGCCGCCTCGACGGCGCTGGTCCGGCTGCTCGGCGCCAACCGCGCCGCGATCCTCACCGGCCTGGAGTCCCCCAGCACCACCACGGCCCTCGCCCACCGGCACGCCATGGCCATGTCCTCCGTCTCCGCACACCTGTCCGTGCTGCGGGACGCCGGCCTGCTCGCCGCGCGGCGATACGGCCACCAGGTGCTGTACGAGCGGACGCCGCTGGGGATCGCGGTGGCGACGGGCGGGCTGATGTAGCGGACGCGGGGCGGCGGGGCCCTGAGGCAGCCGTCCGGCACCCACCGCGCCCGCTCCACCGCCATGGTGCGCACCGAACTCCCGCCGGACTGTCGGCCCGGCTGCACCGCACCGCCGGGCAGAACGGGCTGACGGTCAACACAGCCGTCCAGGGGGCGTGGGAACGCCCGGCGCGACCGTACTCCCGGCGCTACGGCGCGAGGCGCCACGGCGCGCGGTCACGGGGGCGGGTCTTCCTGCTCACTCGCTTCGCGGGTGGCCTCGTTCCTCGGCCGCCCGCTCCGCGAGCTCGGGCGTCAGCCCTCCGAGGAACCGCTCGACCGTCTCCACCTTCGAGGTGAGCCCGCCCGTGACGCCCGGCCGGATGTCGGCCTTGAGGACCAGCGAGACCCGCGGCGCCCGCTCCTCGACGGCGGCGACGGCCCGCCGCACCACGTCCATCACCTCGTCCCACTCGCCCTCGACGGAGGTGAACATCGCGTCGGTACGGTTCGGCAGCCCGGACGCGCGGACCACCCGTACGGCGTCCGCCACGTACTCCCCGACGTCCTCGCCGACGCCCAGCGGAGTGACCGAGAAGGCGACGATCATGCCGCGTTCACCGGGTCCGCGTCCTGCCGTCCGGCGGCGGTACGGGCGGCGGCGACGCTCTCCTCGGACTCCCGCCGCAGCCGGCGCTCGGCGAAGAAGCCGCCGGCCGGCAGGGCGGAGAGCACCAGGTAGAGGGCGGCGCGGCCCAGCGGCCAGCGGGTGCGGTTCCAGGCGTCGGCCCAGAAGACGACGTAGAGGATGAAGAGCACGCCGTGGACCGCGCCCATCACGGGCACCGCGTTGAAGTCGGTGGTGCGCTTGAGCACCGAGCAGATCAGCAGGAGCAGGAACGACACCGCTTCCGGAGCGGAGATCAGCCGCAGCCTGCGCAGGGCGGTGGCGGTCTTCAGGTCCACGGGAACCTCACTGTCGACGGGGGCGGCCGCGGGACGGCCGCGGGACGCACACTTGTGAAAGTGATCACAAGGCACATGTCCATTATCACCGGAGCGTATCGATGGTCCGCCCCGGGGGTCGGCAACCGCCCGCCGGGAGGTAGCGTCCCCTTCCACGTACACCCTGACCGACCACCCACGGGGACCGACACCGATGAGCATCGACTGGGACCGGCGGCGCTGTTCCCGCAAGGGCCACATCACCTACGCGCCCGACGAGCCGCGCCTGCGCGAGAAGCTGCACGCGACCACCGCGGTCGGCACCGTCTGGCGCTGCCTGCGCTGCGGCGACTTCGCGCTCGGCGAACCGCACGGCTCCGGCCCGGCCGACCGCGCCCCCGGGGTGCCGCGCGGCCGGGCGCTGCGCGACCTGTTCGTCCTCCGCTTCCTCGGGGTCGAGCGGATCGCGCGCGGCCTGCTCATCGTGGTCGCCGCCTATGCGGTGTGGAGGTTCAGCAACTCCCAGAACGCGGTGCGCGAGCTCTTCGAGGCGGACCTGACCGCCTTCGAGCCGGTCGCCGACCACTGGCACTACGACCTCGACCACTCGCCGATCGTCGACACGATCCGCAAGACCTTCGACTACAAGAGGTCCACCCTGCACCTGGTGGCCGTGGGCCTGCTCGGCTACGCGGCGATCGAGATCATCGAGGGCTTCGGCCTGTGGCGGGCCAAGCGCTGGGCGGAGTACCTGACGGTGGTGGCGACCGCCGCCTTCCTGCCCGTCGAGGTCTACGAGCTCACCGAGAAGATCAGCTACCTCAAGATCGGCACCCTGGTCCTCAACATCCTCGCCGTCCTGTACATCCTGCTCTCCAAGCGGCTCTTCGGCCTGCGCGGCGGCCGGGAGGCGTTCGAGGCCGAGCGGCGCAGCGCCTCGCTCGTGGAGGTCGAGGAGGCGGCCGGGGAGAAACCGGAACCGCTGCCGGTACGGCGTCGGCCGACCGCGACCATCGGCTGACCGATGGCGAACTTCCGGCTCCAGGGCTCCCGTGTGCTCGCCGTGGACCTCGACGGCGACGCCGTCAAGGCGAAGAACGGCGCGATGGTCGCCTATGACGGTGAGATGACGTTCAGGAAGATGACCGGCGGCGGCGAGGGCCTGCGCGGACTGGTCACCCGCCGCGTCACCGGCGAGGCGATGGCCGTCATGGAGGTGAAGGGCCGCGGCACCTGCTACTTCGCCGACCGCGCCACCGAGATCAACCTCGTCCGGCTGACCGGCGAGAAGCTCTTCGTCGAGGCGAGCAACCTGCTGGCCACCGACGCCGGCCTGCGCACCGGCACCACCTTCACCGGCCTGCGCGGCGCCTCGCAGGGCAACGGCCTGTTCACCACCACCGTCGAGGGCCACGGGCAGGCCGCGATCATGTCCGACGGGCCCGCGATCGTCCTGCGGGTCTCCGCCGCGGCCCCGCTGACCGTCGACCCGGGCGCGTACATCGCCCACACCGGCAACCTCCGACAGCAGCTCCAGACCGGCATCGGCTGGCGCACCCTGATGGGCGAGGGCTCCGGCGAGAGCTTCCAGATCCGTTTCGAGGGCGAGGGCCTGGTGTACGTACAGCCCAGCGAGCGCACCACGATCGGGGGCCGGCTCTAATGCCGTTCACCCGGATCAACTCCAAGATGGTCGAAGCGCCGATCGCGCCCGGTCAACGGATGTTCAGCCAGCGCGGCGCCATGCTCGCCTACCGCGGCGAGGTCTCCTTCACGCCCGACATCACCGGCGGCCAGGGCGGCGTGGTGTCGATGATCGGCCGACGGCTGGCCAACGAGGCGACCCCGCTGATGACCGTGGAAGGCAACGGCTCGGTGATGTTCGGCCACGGCGGACACCACATCCACACCGTGGACCTGTGGGGCGAGACCCTGTACGTGGAGGCCGACCGGCTGCTGGCGTTCGACGGCTCGCTGCGGCAGGGCACGATGTTCATGGGCTCGCAGGGCGGTGTGATGGGCGTGATACGGGGTCAGGTCACCGGTCAGGGCCTGTTCACCACCACCCTGCAGGGCAACGGCTCGGTGGCGGTGATGGCCCACGGCGGCGTCATCGAACTGCCGATCACCCCGGGGCGCCCGGTCCACGTCGACCCGCAGGCGTACGTCGCCCACCGCGGTGACGTACGCAACCGGCTCTCCACCGCGATCGGCTGGCGCGAGATGGTGGGCCGCGGTTCGGGCGAGGCGTTCCAACTGGAGCTGTCGGGGCAGGGGACGGTGTACGTGCAGGCGTCGGAGGAGAAGTTGTGACCCGTTCCCCGTACCCCTACGACGGCGGGCCGGTGGTCCACGACCCCGTCACCCTCCCGTCGGACGACAACGTCAACCCGTACGCCTTCAGCGTGGACCTGGACGGCCGGTGGTTCCTGCAGAAGGGGAAGATGATCGCCTACTACGGGCAGATCGACTTCCACGCCATCGGCCACGGCCCGCTCGACCGGCTGGTCGCGGCCAACTTCCACTCGCCGCTGCACGCCGCGCAGTGGGTGGTCGCCCAGGGCCGGGGCAAGATGCTGCTCGCCGACCGCGCCTACGACGTCAACTCCTACGACCTCGACAACGGCAACCTCACCATACGCTCCGGCAATCTGCTGGCCTTTCAGCCCGGGCTCGCACTCAAGCAGTCGATCATCCCGGGCTTCCTCACCCTGATCGGCACCGGGAAGTTCGTCGCCGCCTCCAACGGCGCCGTCCACTTCGTCGAGCCGCCCATCCGCGTCGACCCGCAGGCGCTGGTCGGCTGGGCCGACTGCCCCTCGCCCTGCCACCATTACGACCACGGCTACATGCGCGGCGTGCTCGGCGGCATCCGGGGCCTCACCGGTATCGGCGGCGCGTCCGGCGAGGAGCACCAGTTCGAGTTCGTCGGCGCCGGCCAGGTGCTGCTGCAGTCCACCGAGACACTGATGGACGCGGCAGACACCGGTAGCGTCCCCGCGGCGGCGGGACCCGGAGTCCCGGGCGCCGCCCTCCCCGGCCCCACCCAACCCCGTTCCGGACGGTGACCGCATGACTACCCAATCGATGATCAACCTTTCAACCGCCGGTAGAATTGCGGATATGGAGACCGAGACCGCGGACGCCGTCACCACCTGGCTCACCGAGGACGAGCAGCGCGCCTGGCGCATCCACCTCGACGTCAGCCGACTACTGATGTACCAACTCGAGCGGGACCTGCAACCTTTCGGGCTGACCAACAACGACTACGAGATCCTGGTGAACCTCTCCGAGGCGGACGACCACCGCATGCGGATGAGCGACCTCGCCAAGTCCACCCTCCAGTCCAAGAGCCGCCTCTCCCACCAGATCACGCGGATGGAAACGGCGGGTCTGGTCCGCCGGGAGAACTGCGACACCGACCGCCGCGGCTTCTACGCCGTCCTCACCGACCACGGCTGGGACACCATGCGCCAGGTCGCCCCCCGCCACGTGGCCTCCGTCCGCACACACTTCATCGACCTCGTCTCCGCGGCTGACCTCGCCTCCTACCACCGCGCGATGCTCCCGGTGGCGGCCCACCTGCGCGAGGCCCGCGGCCGATGACCGCGGGCGACCCCGTCACCCGACGCCAAGGCGACCCGCGGCCCGGTCGTACACCACGGTTCGGGCGCCGCCGACCCACGAACCGCTGCTGACAAGGATCATGACTCCCGTGTCCCACATACGCTTCCCCCGATCGCGGGCGCTCACCGTGCCCGCCGTGCTGCTGGCCGTGGCGCTGGGCGCCACCGCGTGCGGCGGCCACGACACCAAAGGCGGCGGTGACCCGCAGGCCGGCAAGGGCGGTTCCGGCCGGTCGGCGTCGCCCACCCCCACCGGGCCGCGGGTCACCGTGGAGCCCGCCGCCGACGCGACCGCGGTGGACCCGGCGGCCCCGGTGAAGGTGACCGTCCCCGACGGCACCCTGTCCACCGTGACCGTCACCCCCGACGGCACGGCGTCCGACGGTGTGCGGCCCGTCGAGGTGACCGGCGTGCTGGACGCCGCCAAGCACACCTGGACCTCCGACCGGACGATGACGCCCGGCACCTCGTACACGGTGCGGGTGACCGCCGCCGACGCGTCCGGCACGCAGACCCGGACCACCAGCACCTTCCGGACCGTCACGGCGGCCAGGATCAACGGCGTCACGCCGACCCCGCTCAACAACGCCGTGGTCGGCGTCGGCCTGCCGGTCTCGCTCGCCTTCGACAAGCCGGTCGTCAACAAGGCGGCCGTCGAGAAGGCGCTCAGCATCACCACCACCCCGGCCGTGCAGGGCAGTTGGGGCTGGATCACCGACCCGCTGACCGGCATCCAGCGGGTGGACTGGCGCCCGGACACCTACTGGAAGCCCGGCACCAAGGTCACGCTGACCGCCAAGCTCAGCGGCATCGACACCGGGAACAACCGCTACCTGCGGCGGGACGTGCACGACACGTTCACCATCGGCACGGCGCGGATCTCGTACGTGGACCTGAAGGCGAAGACCATGCGGGTCACCGAGAACGGCCGCACTGTCAAGGACTTCAAGATCTCCGGGGGCAGGGCCGACTTCCCGACCTGGAACGGGCAGATGGTCGTGATCGGCAAGCAGTCCACGATCCGGATGACCTCGGCCTCGGTGGGCATCGCGACCAACAAGGACGCCGCCGACTTCTACGACAAGGACGTGAAGTTCGCGGTGCACATCACCACGTCCGGCACCTTCACCCATGCCGCGCCCTGGAACGACGCGCTGATGGGCGTGCGCAACAACAGCCACGGCTGCGTCGGCATGCGCACCGCGGACGCCAAGTGGTTCTTCGACCGGGCCACCCGCGGTGACCTGGTGATCGCCCACGGCTCCACCCGGGCGACCGTCGACAAGGGCAACGGGTACGGCGAGTGGAACCTCACCGTGGACCAGTGGCGCGCGCTGAGCGCGCTCGGCTGACGGACGGAGCGACGCCCGCCTGACGGACCAGAGGCCGCTCGACCGCGGGAGTCCGTTCGGCGGCGCTTCGCCGCCCGCTGGGCGAGACACGTGTGCCCGGTATGTGACCGACGGGTAGGCTCAGGCGCGTGTCAAAGCCCCTGAGCCTGCCCTTCGACCCGATCGCCCGCGCCGACGAACTGTGGACGCGGCACTGGGGCCAGGTGCCCTCGATGGCCGCCATCACCTCGATCATGCGGGCCCAGCAGATCCTGCTCGGTCAGGTGGACGCGGTCGTGAAGCCGTACGGGCTGACGTTCGCGCGCTACGAGGCGCTGGTGCTGCTCACCTTCTCCAAGGCCGGCGAACTGCCGATGTCCAAGATCGGTGAGCGGCTGATGGTGCACCCCACCTCCGTCACCAACACGGTGGACCGCCTGGTCGCGGCCGGCCTGGTCGCTAAGCGACCCAATCCCAACGACGGCCGCGGCACGCTCGCCTCGATCACCCCCAAGGGCCGCGAGATCGTCGAGTCCGCCACCCGCGACCTGATCGCCATGGACTTCGGCCTGGGCGCGTACGACAGCGAGGAGTGCGGGGAGATCTTCGCCCTGCTGCGGCCCTTGCGGATAGCGGCCGGGGATTTCGAGGAGGGCTGAGTAGGGGGGCCGAGTACGGGGGCCGCGGCCGGGGACGGGCGCCGGAGGTCAGGGCCGACGAGGGCGGGCGGAACGCACCGGTTAGGCTGCCTGGCATGAAATCCAGCGTGCTGACCCGCTACCGGGTGATGGCCTACGTGACAGCCGTCCTGCTGATCGCCCTCAGTGCCGGGGTCATCGCCGAACGAGTGCTGCACCTCGACGGCGCGGACACCTTCACCAGCGCCGTCGGCTTCGCCCACGGCTGGCTCTACGTCGTGTACCTCGTTTTCGCCTTCGACCTCTGCTCCAAGGCGAAGTGGCCGGTCGGCCGGATGGCCTGGGTGCTGCTGGCCGGCACGATCCCGACCGCCGCGATCTTCGTGGAGCGCCGCGTCACGCGCGAGCTCGCGCCCAGGGTCGTCACCGCCGACGCGGGCGAGCCCGTCGAGGCCTGAGAGACCGGGCTCACTCACCCGGCCGGCCGCTTCCCGTCGACAGTTACTTGGACGTCCTAGTAAATTCGAAGGTATGGACGCCCACGGCATCGAGGCAGGCCGCCAGCGCTGGCAGGCACGGTACGACTCCGCGAGGAAGCGGGAGGCCGACTTCAGCACGCTGTCGGGTGACCCGGTCGATCCGGTGTACGGGCCACCGCCCGGCACCGACGTGCCGGGGTTCGAGCGGATCGGATGGCCCGGGGAGTACCCGTTCACCAGGGGGCTCTACGCGACCGGCTACCGCGGCCGGGCCTGGACGATCCGGCAGTTCGCCGGGTTCGGGAACGCCGAGCAGACCAACGAGCGGTACAAGATGATCCTGGCCGCGGGCGGCGGCGGCTTGTCGGTCGCCTTCGACATGCCGACTCTGATGGGCCGCGACTCCGACGACCCGCGCTCGCTCGGCGAGGTCGGCCACTGCGGGGTCGCCGTCGACTCCGCCGCCGACATGGACGTGCTGTTCCGGGGCATCCCGCTGGGCGAGGTCACCACCTCGATGACGATCTCCGGACCCGCCGTCCCGGTCTTCTGCATGTACCTGGTCGCCGCCGAGCGCCAGGGCGTGGACCCCGCCGTCCTCAACGGCACCCTGCAGACCGACATCTTCAAGGAGTACATCGCCCAGAAGGAGTGGCTGTTCGCCCCCGAGCCGCACCTGCGGCTGATCGGCGACCTGATGGAGCACTGCGCGGCCCGCATCCCCGCGTACAAGCCGCTGTCGGTCTCCGGCTACCACATCCGCGAGGCGGGCGCGACCGCCGCGCAGGAGCTGGCGTACACCCTGGCCGACGGCTTCGGCTACGTGGAGCTCGGTCTCAGCCGCGGCCTGGACGTGGACACCTTCGCCCCGGGCCTGTCGTTCTTCTTCGACGCGCACCTGGACTTCTTCGAGGAGATCGCCAAGTTCCGCGCCGCCCGCCGGATCTGGGCCCGTTGGATGCGCGACGCCTACGGCGCCACGTCCGACAAGGCGCAGTGGCTGCGCTTCCACACCCAGACCGCCGGGGTCTCGCTCACCGCCCAGCAGCCGTACAACAACGTGGTGCGGACCGCCGTGGAGGCGCTGTCCGCGGTGCTCGGCGGCACCAACTCGCTGCACACCAACGCCCTGGACGAGACGCTGGCGCTGCCCAGCGAGCAGGCCGCGGAGATCGCGCTGCGCACCCAGCAGGTGCTGATGGAGGAGACCGGGGTCGCCAACGTCGCGGACCCGCTCGGCGGGTCGTGGTACGTGGAGGCGCTGACCGACCGGATCGAGGCGGACGCGGAGAAGATCTTCGACCGGATCAGGGAGCTGGGAACCAGGGCGGTGCCCGGCGGGGAGCACCCGATCGGCCCGATGACCTCCGGCATCCTGCGCGGTATCGAGGACGGCTATTTCACCGGGGAGATCGCCGAGTCGGCGTTCCAGTACCAGCGGGCGCTGGAGAAGGGCGAGAAGGGCGTCGTCGGGGTGAACCGGAACACCGGCTCGGTCACCGGGGACCTGGAGATCCTGCGGGTCAGCCACGAGGTGGAGCGCGAGCAGGTCCGCGTCCTGGCCGAGCGCCGCGCCCGCCGGGACGACGCGGCGGTACGGGCGGCACTCGGCGCCATGGTGACGGCGGTACGGGACGGCGCCAACACGATCGCCCCGATGCTGGACGCGGTCCGGGCCGAGGCGACGCTCGGCGAGATCTGCGACGCGCTGCGGGCGGAGTGGGGTACGTACACCGAGCCGGCGCGGTTCTGAGCCGGTTTCCTGGCCGGTCTTCCTGCTCGCTCCCTGTGCGGGTGGCCTCGTTCCTCGGCCGCCCGCTGCGGGAGTTCGGGCGTCGGCCCTTTGAAGCCGGCGGTCACCCGCCCTCGTACCCTCATACGCACTCAACCGGCCCTCCAGGGAAGGAAATGCGTGTCGCTCGAAGCGACCGTCGGTGACGACGGGATGATCTACATTCGCGAGACAGACCAGCCGGAGGTGGTGGCCGTCACCACCGCCGCGAAGTGGGAGGCGTTCGTCAAGGGCGTCAGGGCGGGGGAGTTCGACCACTTCGTCGCGGAGGTGGAGTCCGAGGTCGGTTAGCGCGGCAGGGCGGGCCGGCCCGGCCTGCCCGGCCCGCCGATGTCGGAGACGAGCAGTCCTCGTCCACCGGTCCGGAGCCGACCATCAGCCCGTGCACCACCGAGCCCGCCACCACGTCGAAGATCATGTCGTCCCGCCCGGGGTCCGCGGCGCCGCGGACCGGCGGGAGTTCCCCGCGGCGCGGGGCGCGATCGCGGCCGAGCAGGACCCGGGGCGTCGGGCGGTCCACGATC
>NZ_DATDBG010000027.1:0-4639 GCF_036524955.1 Streptomyces sp. | reverse complement strand
CAACAGCGCGTCCACGTCGAAGAGCTGGCCCGGTACGAGGGTCTGGGTGAACTCCAGGGACAGGGAGACCATCAGGGCGGCGAAGACGGTCCGGACGAAGGAGGCGAACCCGGAGGCGTACACGTGGCCTCCGGCCATGGGCAGCAGGATCCCGAGCGGTGCGAGCAGGGCGAGGCCCGCGCTGATCCGGCGGGCGGCCTCCACCGGACCCATCCCCAGGTCGGCCCTTATCGTGCCCAGCGGTCGCAGATTCGGCGCGGGCACCCACGTCACGTAGTGCGGGCGCAGCAGCAGCCACCCGACGAAGCCCAGGTACCCGGCGGTCAGCAGCAGCCCGACCGCGCGCACCTTGACCAACGGGGACTCGTGCCGCACGCTCTCAACGACGCGATTCGCTGCGCGGCGGTTCCGGTTCTCCCGCACCCGGCGCGCGGCGCCCTGACATACGACCGCTCCCGGGGCGCCCGGCTCTCGGACCGACCCTCCGCTCCCTCGCCCGGAGGGCGGTGCGGTGCCTGCTCGCCGTGGCCGGTTGTTCGGCACGGCTGGGGTCGCGCCGTTTCGCTGCCCGCCGGTGCGGCGGTTGTGAGGGTGTTGTGCGGCGTCCCCTGGCCCCTCGGTTCCTGTCGGGTTCGTGCGGGCCGGTCGGTGCGGGGGTCCTCTCAGGCGTGCCCGTTACTGGACCGGGACGCCTGCGGTGTCGGCGGGGTCGGGGGTGGTGCGGAGGGCGGGGGTGCAGGTGTAGACGCGGGCGGTGGTGGAGGGAGGGGAGCCGGCGAGGGTGACGGTGCGGTCCGGGGCGATCTGGGTACCGGCGGCGGTGAGAGTGCAGACGATCTGGGCGAGGGCGAAGGAGGGGAGTTCGTCGAGGGGCTGGCTGAGCCGGAGGGTGTCGCGGGGGTCGGTCGCACGCGGACCGGCGACCGCCAAAGTGGCCGGCACCGCCGTGGAGAACCCGGCCTGCGACTCCGCGGTCAGCGGCCCCCGCTGCAACTGCGCGAGCAGTTCCCTGACCTCGGCGATCCGGTCGAACGCCCCGGCCCGCCGGGGAACGCTCCGCCGCACCGGGGTGATCTGCAACCCGCACACCAGGTAGACCTGCCGCACCACCGTCTCCGCCTCGGGCGCGGTCCCGGCGTGCGGCACCGCGCACGACGTCCGCGACGGCGCGGGCCCGGCGTCCACCGGCACCGTGGTGGTACGGATGCCGCACCCGGTCAGCGGCGCCGCCAGCAGCGCGCCCGCGACCAGCAGCCGGCCCGCGGCCGTACGCGGACCCGTCCTCGTACTCCTCATCGCGCGTCCCCCGCCGGACCGTCGGCGTCGGGCGTGCCCCCCGGACGGCGGGGGAGCCGCAGCGTGAAGACGGCTCCTCCGTGCGGACCGTTCGCCGCGGTGATGCCGCCGCCGTGGATGTGGGCGTTCTCCAGCGCGATGGACAGGCCGAGGCCGCTGCCCTCGGAACGGGCCCGGGAGGCGTCCGCCTTGTAGAACCGGTCGAAGACGTGCGGCAGCACGTCCTCGGGGATGCCGGGACCGTGGTCGGACACTTCGACGACCACCTGGCCGGCGTCGCCGCCGGTCGCGTCCGCGCTTTGCTCCGTCCGCAGCGACACCCGCACCGGCGAACCGCCGTGCTTGAGCGCGTTGCCGATCAGGTTCGCCATGATCACGTCCAGCCGCCGCGGGTCCAGTGTGGCCAGCACCCCGCGCGGCGCGTCCAGTTCCACCGAGTCCAGCCAGGCCCGCGCATCCATGCATGCGATCAGCATGTCCGCGACATCGACCTCGTCGACTCGCAGCTTCGCGGTACCCGCGTCGAACCGGGTGACCTCCATCAGTGTCTCCACCAGTTCGTTCAGCCGCCGTGTCTCGCTGACCACCAGTCGTACCGCCGGAGCGATCATCGGGTCCAGTGCCTCGGCCTCGTCCTCCAGCACATCGGTCACCGCCGTGATCGCGGTCAGCGGCGTGCGCAGCTCGTGCGACATGTCCGCGACGAACCGGCGGCTGGCCGCCTCCCGCGCGCTCAGCTCGTCGACCCGGTTCTCCAGCGCCTCGGCCGCCTTGTTGAACGTCCGTGACATCTCGGCCAGCTCATCGGTCCCGGTCACCTTCAGGCGGGTGTCCAGGTGCCCCTCGCCGAGCCGCTGCGCCGCCTCGCCGAGCCGGCGTACCGGGCGCAGCACCGCCGAACCGGCCGCCTGCGCCAGCAGCGCCGCGCCGATCAGCGCCAGCAGCGTGGCGATCCCCAGCGACCAGGCCAGCGAGTTCAGATCCTTGCGTTCGGCGTCCAGCGACTTGAGCATGTAGCCGGTCGCGCCGTCGCCGTTGATCCGCGCGCCCGCCACCAGGAACGGGTGGCCCTGCCGCGAGATCCGCTCCCAGAGCAGGTGGTACTGCTTGTCCTCCCTGGTGTGCAGGGTGTTCACCGCCCGCTGGAGCGACGGCGGCACATCGTCCATCGTGAACACGTCCCGGTTCGACGGCGCCGCGCACGGCGCGTTGTCCGGCGTCGTGCCCAGCAGCACCACCTGGTACGTGTCCGGGCCGCCGATCCGCTGCGCCGCGTTGTTCAGCGACTGGCAGGTCGGATCGACCGGGAGCGAGGCCGCGTTGCGCTGGAGGGAGTCCCGGAAGTCGTTGAGCGCGCTGTTCTGTGCGCGGGTCAGCACGGCGTCGCGGTTGAGCCAGTACGCGATCCCGGACACCGACACCGCGGCGGTCAGCGCCACCGCGGCGAACACCGCGACCAGCCGCAGCCGCAGGGAGGTCCAGCGCAGCAGGCCGGACGCCCAGCCGCCGGGGCCGCCACGGCTCACTGCGGCGTGTCCAGGCGGTATCCGACGCCCCGCACGGTACGGATCAGGGTCGGCGACGACGGCACGTCCTCGATCTTGGCCCGCAGCCGCTGCACGCACGCGTCGACCAGCCGTGAGTCGCCGAGGTAGTCGTGCTCCCACACCAGCCGCAGCAACTGCTGCCGGGACAGCGCCTGCCCCGGCCGCCGGCTCAGCTCCAGCAGCAGCCGCAGTTCGGTCGGCGTGAGCTGCAGATCCTCGCCGTCCTTGGTCACCGTCATGGCGCTGCGGTCGATGACGATCGAGCCGAAGGCCGCCGAGTCGGTGCTGTCGCGCTCGCCGCGTCGCAGCACCGCCCGGATGCGGGCGTCCAGCACGCGCGGCTGCACCGGCTTGATCACGTAGTCGTCGGCCCCGGACTCCAGGCCCACCACGACGTCGATGTCGTCGCTGCGCGCGGTCAGCAGGATGATCGGCAGTTGGTCGGTGCGGCGGATGCGCCGGCACACCTCGAAACCGTCGATGCCCGGCAGCATCACGTCCAGCACGATCAGATCCGGCCGCTGCTCCTTGAGCAGCCGCAGGCCGTCCTCGCCGGTCGCCGCGGCCACCACGCGGTGGCCCTGACGGGACAGGCCGAGTTCGAGACCCGTTCGGATGGCGTCGTCATCCTCGATCAGCAACAGGAAAGGCACGCCGGTCATTGTGACCTACCACCGGTGGCCGGAAGAAGCGCGGGAACACACCTGGTGAAGACGGGGCGATCGGGGTTCCGGTGGCGGTCCGCGCCGGTACGACGCCGGCCGGGTGGTCTGTGACGGGCTTGTGACACTCGGCGGACAGCGTCATGAAACTGGCCCGGCAGTCTATTGGGCATCGGACGAGCGCAGTACCTCACACCGGGTGCGACGCCGAAGACCACGCTGCGGGTTCCATCGACGGGGGCGCGACATGAACGCACTGCACAGCATCATCACCGGCGCAGTTCATTCCGCCGCTTGCGGGCACGCCCACCAGGCCGCCTGCGGGCCGGCCCACACCGTCGCCCGGACCACCGAGATGTCCGGTGCCGCGAGCGGACGGGGGTACACTCGCGGCGCCGGACGCACCGCTCACCAGCCCGGCGCCGTACGGCACCGGCCGGCGCACATAGCTCCGGTCGCGCCGCTCGGCGGGACGGGCCCCTCGGCCGAACCGGACGGGACCACCGGGGAGCGGGTTTCCGCGCGGCGCTCCACGGCGCAGGAGGCAGAGGCGGAGGCGGCCTTCACCGCCTACGTCCAGGAACGCCGGGCCTCTCTCTACGCGACCGCGTACCACCTGACCGGTGACCGTTTCGCTGCCGAGGACCTGCTGCAGAGCGCCCTGTTCTCCACCTACCGGGCCTGGGACCGGATCAGCGACAAGGCCGCGGTCGGCGGCTACCTGCGCCGTACCATGACCAACCTGCACATCAGTGCCTGGCGGCGGCGCAAGCTCAGCGAGTACCCGACCGAGGAGCTGCCCGAGACCGTCGGCGACACCGACGAGATGGGCGGCACCGAGCTGCGCGCGGTCCTCTGGCAGGCCCTCGCCCGGCTGCCCGAACAGCACCGCACCATGCTCGTCCTGCGCTACTACGAAGGCCGCACCGACCCGGAGATCGCCGACATCCTGGGCATCAGCGTCGGCACCGTGAAGAGCAGCATCTGGCGCTCGCTGCGGCGGATGCGCGAGGACGAGGCGCTGAGTTTCGGACGCGACGAGCACGACGCGTTCGGTGAGCTGGTGGCCTGACCGGCCACCGGTCGAGGGGGGACCGGGGGAAACGGGGGAACGGGGGAGTCAGGGCCGGCCGG
>NZ_DATDBG010000026.1:0-7825 GCF_036524955.1 Streptomyces sp. | reverse complement strand
AACGGCCCGTCGGCCGACGGGCCGTTCCTCCGGGTGGCTGCCGGTCCCCCGGCCGGGAGGGACCGGGGTGCCTACGGGGTGGGTTCGGCGCGGTACCAGGTGGTCGCCGGGGCCGTGGGGGCGCTGGTGATGACCGGGTGGCCCCATTCGGGCCGGGCCTCGACGGGCGGGCCGGAGAAGACCGTGACGCAGACGTGCCGGCCGCGGCGGAAGGCGAGGGCGTCGTCGCGGCCGAGTTCCAGCCACTCGAAGGCGGACTCCGGGTCGAGCGAGGCGCGCTCGCGCACCGCGCTGCGGTAGAAGGCCAGTACGGAGCCGGGGTCGGCCTCCTCGCGGTCGACGGCGAAGTCGGCGAACCACGCGGGCTGCGGCAGCCAGGTGGCCGCCGACCCGCCGGGGTCGCCGAACCCGAAGCCGGGTTCGTCCGCGCGCCACGGCAGGGGCACCCGGGAGCCGTCCCGGCCGTGTTCGGTGCGCCCGGAGCGCTCCCAGATCGGGTCCTGGCGCGCGTCGTCCGGCAGATCGAGCACTTCCGGCAGACCCAGCTCCTCGCCCTGGTACAGGTAGACGGAGCCGGGCAGCGCCAGCAGCAGCAGCGCGGCGGCCTTGGCGCGGGCGACGCCGAGTCCGACGTCCACCACGCCGCGGGCCCGGGTACGCAGCGCGTTGGCGTCGGCGGTGGTCGGCGGTTCGGCGTGGACGAGCCCGTAACGGCTGACCGCGCGGTGCACGTCGTGGCTGTTGAGCGTCCACGCCGGCACCCCTTCGACCTCCTTGAGCGCTTCGAGGCACTGCGTGACGGAGGCGTGGAACGCCTTGGCGTCGAACGGCTGCTGGAGCAGGTCGAAGTTGAAGACCTGGTGCAGCTCCCCGGCGCGGATGTACGCGGCCGCCTCGGACGGCGGCAGCCACACCTCGCCCAGCAGCGTCAGCTCCCGGCCTTCGTACGCGTCGGCGATCGCCCGCCAGCGCCGGAAGATCTCGTGCACACCCGGCTGGTTCCAGGTGTACGGGTTCTCGCCGTCCGGGTCGTCCAGGTCGGGCAGGCCGGGGTGTTTGACCATGGCGTAGGCGACGTCGATCCGGAAGCCGTCCACGCCGCGGTCGAACCAGAGGCGCAGCACGTCGTCGAACATGGCGCCGACCCGCGGGTCGGTCCAGTCGAAGTCGGGCTGGCTCGAGTCGAAGCTGTGCAGGTACCACTGCTCCGGTTCGCCGTCGGGTCCGGTGAGCCGGGTCCAGGCCGGGCCGCCGAAGGTCGAGCGCCAGTTGTTCGGCGGCTGCGAACCGTCGGGGCCGCGGCCGTCGCGGAAGATGAACAGCCCGCGCTCGGGGGACCCGGGCGGTGCCGCCACTGCCCGGCGGAACCACGCGTGGTCCGCCGAGCAGTGGTTGGGCACCAGGTCCATCAGCAGTTTCAGACCCCGCGCGTGCGCGCCGTCGCGCAGCTTCTCGAACGCGGCCATCCCGCCGTAACGCTCGTCGACGACCGTGTAGTCGGCGACGTCGTAGCCGCCGTCCCGGTTCGGCGAGGGGTAGCACGGGTTCAGCCACAGGCCGTCCACGCCGAGGGAGGCGATGTGGTCGAGTCGCTCGGCGATCCCGTCGAGGTCGCCGATCCCGTCGCCGTTGGCGTCGGCGAAGGAGCGGACGTAGAGCTGGTAGATGACGCTGTCACGCCACCAGGGCCGGGGCCCGGTCGGGGTCTGGAACTCGTACAAGGTCAGCCGCTTCCCAAAGTGAGGTTGTCGAGGTTGATGGCGCCGGCGTTGCCGTTGGTCCAGACGACCACCGTGTGCAGCCCCGCGGTCAGGGTCACCGGGACGTTCAGCGTCGTCCAGGTGTCCCAGGTCCCCTGGCCGGGGAAGGTCGGCGTGGCGATCTGGTTGCCGTCGACCGAGATGATGCGGGTCGCGTCGGAGCCGCCGTTGGCGTAGCGCAGGGTGAGGTTGTGGTTCCCGGCGGTCGCCGCCTTGACCGTGAACGACACACCGCTGTTGGCGAGATGGAAGTTGTCGGCGAAACCGGTACCGGTGTAGCCGGGGTGGTCGGTGTTGGTGCCGACGTTGGTGAGGACCGCGCTCTCGGCCTCGTACCGGTTGCCGGCCGGGGTGGAGAAGCCGCGGTCGATGTAGACCATGTCCCAGTTGACCAGGGACGGGACGGTGAAGCTGATGTAGCGTCCGGCGGCGTCGGTCCCCACGGTGTAGGCCAGGGACGTGCTCACGCCGTGCGCGGTGTCGGGCGAGGCGACCCGTACGGCGGTCGGGTTCTCGTCCGGCCCGAGGTAGTACTTGACGGGCAGGTTGCTCTGCACCGGCGGGGTGGACTTGCCCGCGGGGCGCCAGTCGCCGTCGTTGCCGAGCAGGTTGATCAGGTGGATGACGTCGTTGTTCGCGGTCTTCTTGACGTTGGCCCATACGGTGCCGCCGGAGGCGTCGCCGCTGGTCGTGACGCCGGTGATCTTGACGAACTGGCTGCCGGAGTCGACGGAGTGCACGTCGGGCCCGTAGAGCAGGTTCTCGTAGGCGGTGATGAAGTCGTAGTAGTCCTTCATCCAGGCGTGCAGCGCGTTGGGCATCTGCTTGGCGTGGTCGGGGAAGTACGGCGCGGCCAGCATGCTGTCGCCCTGGCCCATCTCGATGTGCGTGGCGCCGGACGCCGCGATGGACGCGTTCTGCAGCTGCACGGAGGTGGTGTCGAAGGTCCCCAGCACCAGACTGTCGAGGTTGATGTACCCGGTGTCGGTGGCGCCGACCGAGACGGTGACGGTGTGGGTGCCGGGGCTGAGCACCGGGGTGACGATGTCGGAGTCGAAGTGCCAGTTGTTCCAGCTGTGCCCGGGGTCGAACGGCATGGTGACCTTGCCGAGGGTGCTGCCGTCCAGGGTGACCGTGCGGCTGGCGTCGGCGCCGGTGGCGTTGGCGTACCGCCAGACCAGGCTGTACCTGCGCGTCTCGGGCACGGTGATGGTGAAGGTCAGGCTGTCGCCGGTCTGACCGAAGTTGTCGGCGAAGCCGGTGCCGGTGTAGCCGGGGTGGTCGTTGTCGAAGGCCACGCCGCCGCCGAAGGTCGCGGACTCCGCCTCGTACAGCGGGCCCGCGTCGTCACGGTAGTTGGGGTAGGCGGCGATCACGGAGGGCTTGGTGAAGCCCGACGCCTGCTGCTGGCTGTCCAGGTACGTCTTGACCGAGTTGTACGTCTCGTGGTTCTCCCACAGCTCGCTGTACAGGTAGTCGGACTGCTTGGCGGCGGCTACGTCGGGGCCGCCGAAGCCGTCGACCGCGTTGAAGCCGACGATCTTGCCGGGCGTCGTGGACAGCTTGCTCTTGGTCGCGGTGACCAGTGACGACAGTCCCGCCTGGAGGTCGACGGGGTTGCCGGAGGTGTCGGTCATCGCACCCCAGTTCCCGAGCTGGTCCAGGTGGGTGCCGTCGAAGCCCATCGAGTTGACCTGGTCGGCGTACTTGTCGGTGATCCAGTTCTGCCACGAGGTGTTCGCCGGGTTCATCTGGTAGAGCGTGGTGTCCGGGTAGCCGTTGTGCATCTGGAACGCCCACGGGCTGCCGTTGGAGGCGTAGTTGAGGCCCCAGGCGGACGAGACGCCCGGCGACTCGGTGCCGTATCCGGCCAGCGCCGCGTACGACATGGAGTACGGCATCGCCGACACCGACTTGTTGTGGGCGGCGGTGATGTACTTCTTGACCGCGTCGGTGGAGATGACGTCGCCGTTCCAGCTGTTCCACGTGGCCGGGAGGCTGCCGTCGGTGTTGTGCTTGACGGGGTTCTCGTGGCGCCACATCCAGTCGTAGAACTGCAGGTTGTTGATGTGGTATCTGCGGACCAGGGTGGCGACGTCGGCGTCCGCGGCGGCCTGCGTCGTACCGGTGGGGTACGAGGTCAGGTAGCCGGGACGCGGGAAGTGCGTCCAGTTGCTGGACACGTCGACGGCCGTCGCGGCGGTGGAGGATCCGGCGCTGATCTGGACCAGGTAGCCGGAGAAGTCGGTCGCGGGGGGCGTGACGTTGAAGGTCACGGTGGAGGTTCCGGAGGACGGGACGTTCGCCGGCACCGAGCCGGTGGCGACCGTGGCGCCGTGGTGGGTCATCGTGTAGGTGACGTTGCCGGACCAGGATCCGGCGCCGGTGGTCTCCTTCAGGACGGCCGACACGGTGGCGGACGTGCCGGGTGCGTAGCGCGCCTTGTCGACGTAGGCGTCGGTGAGGTTCACCGTGCCGCCCGCCGCGTGGGCGGCGGGCGCGGCGGCGAGGAAGCCTCCGATGAGCGCGGCGGTCAGGACGGCGGCGGTGCGTCTGTGGATCCGTGTGCGTGAGCGGCGAATGCGACGTTGCATCGGGTGCTCCATATCGTGGGGGGGACGTGCACGGGCGGTTACGGCTGTTCCGGGTAGGGGTCGATGACGACCATCTGCCACACGTGGGGTGCGGGCAGGACAGCGTGCGCCCAGTCGCCGTCCTCGGCGACGGCGACGTCTGTGAGGTGGTGCTGCCGGTCCGGGTCGGCGACCCGCACCCGCGGCAGGCCGGCGCCGGTCCGGCGGATGCGCAGGGTCCCCGGACCGGGGTCGGCCGGGGCGTTGCGCGGGGCGTCCCAGAGGGTGTCCTCCTGGCCCGCCAGGTTGATCAGGTGGACGACGAGCCGGTCCCCGGCCTGGGTGACACGCCGCCACACCCGTCCCGGCGCGACGGGATGGCCGACGGCGGTGTCCGCGTAGCGGACGTCGAGGTCGTCGTTGTAGCCCCCGGCGTACGAGCCGGTGACGTCCGCGATGCCGGGTGCGGTCAGCAGCTCGGCATGCTCGACCAGGAAGTCGTACCAGCGCCGCAGCAGCGCGGCCGTGGACGGCTCGACGGTGTGGTTGCGTACGTAGTAGGGGTCGACCAGGATGCGGTCGGCCTCGCCGCACAGCAGCTGGGTCGCGCCGTGCGAGTGCAGCGTGGCCATCGTCAGCGCGGTGGCCAGGTCACTTGCCGCGGCGGGCGCGCTGTCGTAGACGTGCTGGTACGCGGCGACGACGACGGGCTTGCCCGCGCCCTCGGCCCGGGCCCGGGTGGCGACCTGGGCCAGGTGTTCCAGGCCGGTGCTGGGTTCCCAGACCTCGATGTAGACCGCGTCCTGCGGCGCGTGGGCGGTGGCCCAGGTCGGGAAGTCGTTGACGTTGTTGAACACCAGGCGCGCCCCGGGCAGCGCCGCGCGGACCCGTCCGATCATCGTGGTGAAGCTGCCGGCCACGTCGACCGGCTCGCCGCCGGGGCGGTGCGCGCGCTTGGGGTAGCCGTACTGGTCGAGATGGAAGCCGTCGAAGCCGACCCGGTCGACGGAGGCGGCCAGGTCGCCGGTGAAGTGCTCCAGCCAGTCGTCGGTGGCCGGATCCACGAGGAACAGGAAGTCGCCGAGGCCGTACGGGGCTCCGGTCGGGGTGAGCAGCGCGTCGTGCTCCCACTCGGGCCATTCCTTCGGGCCGACGGCGTACACCGCGGCGTATCCGAGGGCGTCGGAGCCGACCTGGTGGCAGAGGTCGACCAGCGCGCGGACGGTGGACAGCGCCACCGGCTGGCCGAGCGCGTCGTCGTAGGTCTCACCACCGCCGACGAGATCGGCGTGCCGGTAGGCCCAGTCGTAGAACTGCACGCCCGTCAGGTGCAGGCGCCGCAGGTTGTCGGCGACGGCGGCGAGGTCGCGCCCGGGCCGGTAGTCGACCACGAAGCCGTAGCGCAGCGCACCGCGCGGGTCCTCGGCGACCTGGACGGCGGTGCGCGCCGTGTTCCCGCCGGCGCCGGTCAGTTCGACGCCGAAGCCGCCGGCGGGCAGCGGCCCGAGGTCGGCGGGCGCGTCGCCGGGGGCGACCGGCAGGGTCGCGACGACGTCACCGAAGTGACGTACCGTCAGTTCGCCCGGGCCGGTCAGACCCCGGATCTCCACGAGTACGTGCTCGCCGGGTCGGTACACGGTCCGGGCGGGCAGCAGCTCCACTGTCTCGTGTCCGTCGACGTGTTGATGCGTCATCCCTTGACCGCCCCCGAGGTGAGTCCTTGTACGAAGTGGCGCTGGAAGATCAGGAACACCGCGATGACCGGGAGGACCGCGATCATCGAGGCGGCGAACACCAGGCCCCAGAGCGTGGAGTTCTGGCCGTGGAACAGGGAGATGGCCAGTGGCAGAGTCTGCTTGGACGGGGTGGAGATGATCGTCAGCGACCAGGCGAACTCGTCCCAGCTCGCCAGGAAGGTGAAGATGGTCGCGGTCGCCAGGGCCGGCTTGGCCAGCGGCAGGATCAGCCGCCGGTAGCGGGTCCACGGACCGGCGCCGTCCACCTGCATCGCCTGTTCCAGCTCGACCGGGATCGCCGCGAAGAAGCCGCGCAGCAGGAAGGTGTTCAGCGGCAGCGACCCGGCCACGTAGAAGACCACCAGGCCGGCCAGCGAGTCGAGCAGCCCGAGGTACTTGGCCAGCACGAACTGCGGGATGATCAGCATCATCGCGGGGATCATCAGGCCCAGCAGGAGCAGCCGGTACAGGACCTCCTTGCCGCGGAAACCGAAGCGCGCGAAACCGTAGGCCATCATCGAACTGAGCAGCAGGCTCAGCACGGTGGTGAAGAACGCGACGATCAGGGAGTTGACGAAGTAGCGGCCGAAGTCGTGCGAGCCCCAGGCCGTCGTGTAGTTGGCGACGGTCGCCGGGTGGGGGACGAACTGCGGCGGGATCGTCAGCACGTAGGTCTGGCTCTTGAACGAGGTCGAGAGCATGTAGACGAACGGCAGGACCATCACGGTCGCGCCGACGACCAGCGCCACGTAACGGCCCACCGTCGCCGCGCGCAGACGCGGGCGCTGCGGGCCGGGGCTGGGGGCGGGGCGCGGTCGCGCGTGCGCTGCGACGCTCACCGGACCTCCTCGGACTCGTCGCGGAACACCCGGAGCTGGATCAGGGACAGGATGAACACGAACAGCGTCAGCAGCACGGCGATGGCCGAGCCGTAGCCGAAGTCCAGGTTCTTGAAGGCCTGCTGGTACATGTAGGTCAGCAGCACCTGCGTGGAGTCCGCGGGGCCGCCGTCGGTGACCAGCAGGACCGAGGTGAAGACGTTGAAACCGCCGATGACCAGCATCACGGTGACGAAGACCGCGGCCGGCCGGACGGCCGGCAGGGTCACCGCCCGGAAGCGCTGCCACGGCCCGGCGCCGTCCATCTGCGCCGACTCCATGAGTTCCTTGGGCACGCCCTGGAGCGCGGCCAGGAAGATCATCATGGACCAGCCGATGCCCTTCCAGACGCCGAGCGCGGACACCACGGCCATGCCGGTCCACCTGCCCGCCAGCCACGACGTCGGCTCACCCGTCAGGTGGGTCACGTCGTGCAGCATCCAGTTCACCAGGCCGCTGTCCGCGAACAGGTACTGGAACAGCAGCGAGACCACCACCCAACTGGTCACCACCGGCAGGTAGAACAGCACCCGGAACAGCGCGCGTGCCGGCGCCTTGTTGTTCAGCAGCATCGCCACCAGCAGCCCGAGCACGACCTGCGGCGGCACGGTGAACGCCATGTACACGGCGCTGTTGGCGCTTGCCCGCCAGAACACCGGGTCGTGGAAAGCGCGGTTGTAGTTGTCGAAGCCGAGGAACTCGCTGACCGAACCGGCCACGATGTTCCAGTCGTAGAAGCTCATCTGGAACGCCTTGACCATCGGGTAGACGATCAGGGTGACGAAGAGCAGGAAGCCGGGCGCGATGAACGTCAGCGCGATGCGGGTGGAGCCGGTGCGCCGTGGCCCGGCGGCCGGGCGCCCCGCGGACCGGGGGCG
>NZ_DATDBG010000025.1:0-30746 GCF_036524955.1 Streptomyces sp. | reverse complement strand
TACCCTCCAGGTCCTGGCGTACGCCGTCGATGGCCTTGTGCAGCGCACGCAGCGTCTCCTCGTCCGGCTCGGCGTCGACGACCGTGACCTCACCGGTCGCCTCGTCGACGACGTTGCGCCACAGCCGCTGCAGCAGCCGGTACTGGCCCACCACCGCGCGCGTGTCCCACGGCCGCGAGACGTCCAGCGGGCCCATCGCCATCTCGTACAGGCGCAGGGTGTCCGCCCCGTACTCGGCGCAGATCTCGTCCGGAGTGACCGCGTTCTTCAGGGACTTGCCCATCTTGCCCAGCAGCCGGGAGACCTGCTCGCCCTGGTAGAAGTAGGCGCCGCCGCGCTCCTCGACCTCGGCCGCCGGCACGGCGATCCCGCGCGCGTCCCGGTAGACGTACGCCTGGATCATGCCCTGGTTGAACAGCTTGTGGAACGGCTCGAAGGACGAGATGTGCCCCAGGTCGTACAGCACCTTGTGCCAGAAGCGGGCGTACAGCAGGTGCAGCACGGCGTGCTCAGCGCCGCCGACGTACAGGTCGACGCCGCCGGCCGGCTGACCCTCGCGGGGGCCCATCCAGTAGGCCTCGGCCTGTGGGGAGACCAGCTCGCGGTCGTTGTTCGGGTCCAGGTAGCGCAGCTCGTACCAGCAGGAGCCGGCCCAGTTGGGCATGGTGTTGGTCTCGCGGCGGTACCGCTTGGGGCCGTCGCCCAGGTCCAGCTCGACGGTGACCCAGTCGGCGTTGCGGGACAGCGGGGTCTCCGGGGAGGTGTTCGCGTCGTCCGGGTCGAAGGTGCGCGGGCTGTAGTCGTCGACCTCGGGCAGTTCGACGGGCAGCATCGACTCGGGCAGCGCGTGCGGGACGTCGTTCTCGTCGTAGACGACGGGGAAGGGCTCGCCCCAGTAGCGCTGGCGGCTGAACAGCCAGTCGCGCAGGCGGTAGTTGACCGTGCCCTCGCCGATGCCGCGTTCGGCCAGCCAGGCGGTGATGGCGGCCTTGGCATCGACCACGCCCAGGCCGTCCAGCGACACACCGGCACCGGCGGAGTCGGTACCGGTGGAGTCGATGATCTTCGCGTCGTACGAGACGAAGGCGTCGTCCCAGGTCGCCGGGTCGGTGCCGCGTCCGTCGGTCGGCTCCACCACGCACCGCATCGGCAGTTCGAAGGCACGGGCGAAGGCGAAGTCGCGGGTGTCGTGGGCGGGGACGGCCATGATCGCGCCGGTGCCGTAGCCCATCAGGACGTAGTCGGCGATGAAGACGGGGACCGGCTCGCCGCTGACCGGGTTCACGGCGAAGGCGCCGGTGAAGACGCCGGTCTTGTCCTTGGCCTCGGCCTGGCGCTCGACGTCCGACTTGGCCGCGGCCTGCTTGCGGTAGGCGGCGACCGCGTCGGTGGGGGTGGCGTGGCCGCCGGTCCACACCTCGTGGGTGCCGGCCGGCCAGGCGGCGGGCACGATCGTGTCGACCAGGTCGTGTTCGGGGGCCAGCACCATGTAGGTGGCGCCGAACAGGGTGTCGGGGCGGGTGGTGAAGACGGTGATCCTGTACTCGCCGTCGGCGGCACCGTGCACGGGGAACTCCACCCGGGCGCCCTCGCTGCGGCCGATCCAGTTCCGCTGCTGCAGCTTGATCGCCTCGGGCCAGTCCAGCGCGTCCAGGTCGTTCAGCAGCCGGTCGGCGTAGGCGGTGATCCGCATCATCCACTGGCGCAGGTTGGCCTTGAAGACGGGGAAGTTGCCGCGCTCGGAGCGGCCGTCCGCGGTGACCTCCTCGTTGGCCAGTACGGTACCCAGGCCGGGAGCCCAGTTGACCGGGGACTGGGCGGCGTAGGCCAGCCGGTACCCGCCCAGGACGTCGGCGCGCTCGGCCTCGGTCAGCGCCGCCCACGCCCTCCCGTCGGGAGTGCTGCGGGTGCCCGCCTCGAATGCGGCGATCAGGTCGGCGATGGGGCGCGCGCGGTCGGCCGCGGTGTCGTACCAGGAGTTGTAGATCTGCAGGAAGATCCACTGGGTCCAGCGGTAGTAGCCGGGGTCGATCGTGGCGAAGGAGCGGCGGCGGTCGTGGCCCAGGCCCAGCCGGCGCAGTTGGGCCCGCATGGTGACCATGTTGGCCTCGGTGGAGACCCGCGGGTGGGTGCCGGTCTGCACGGCGTACTGCTCCGCGGGCAGGCCGAACGCGTCGAAGCCCAGCGTGTGCAGCACGTTGTGGCCGGTCATGCGCTGGAATCGGGCGAAGACGTCGGTGGCGATGTAGCCCAGCGGGTGGCCGACGTGCAGTCCCGCGCCCGAGGGATACGGGAACATGTCCATGATGAACTTCTTGGGGCGGGCGGCCGACTCGGGGTCGTCGTCCAGCTCCCCGCCGGGGTTTGCCGCGGCGAAGGTCCCGTTCGCGTCCCAGTAGTCCTGCCAGCGGCCCTCGATCCCGGCGGCCAGCTCGGCCGTGTAGCGGTGGGGCGCGGCAGCCGTCTCGGCGGCCGGGGTGGTGTCGCTCATCGTCCTCGGTACTCCATCGATGTCATGACGGCTGCGGCCGGGAAGCCTGTGCCGGTCTGCCGGTCTGCCAGTTCTGCCCGCGGAGACCAATCTGCCGGTTCTGCCCGCGGAAACAAAAAAGCCCCTCGCGCAGGAGGGGTGCCGCACTGACGTGGTTCGTGGTCAGCGCGGCTCGCTAAGCAGGAGGCTCACAGCTCGCATAAGGCCAGGTTACCGTAGCGGCGCCGGGGCGCGCACCGGGGATCGCGCCGGGCGCCCGGACACGTACGGTGGTCGTACGACCGCACGCCGGGGCCGGCCACCGGGGAATCGGTGGTCGGCCCCGCCCAGGGGAGTACCGGTCGAGCCCTCCCGCTACCGCCACGCGTTACCGCGCCTCGGCAGCCGCACGTCCCTTACCGCCGGCGGCCGTACGTCTTCACGTAGTGCCCGGTCGGTGTGCCGACGCCGGTGACGTCGTCGTAGCCGGGGGTGGCGACCAGCGAGGAGTCCCGGCCGAGCACCCGGAGCGAGGTGATCGTGCCGTCGTCCGCGTTCTCACCGTTGGCGAAGTCGACGCGGACCTCGGACAGCGTCACCCCGGGACCGTACGGGTGGTCGGTCACGTCGTGGTACGCGGCGGTGCCGTACCGCGAGTAGATGAGCGGGTTGGCGAAGCCGATCGGCACGCCGCCGCGGGCCTGCTGGGTCAGCGCCTGGACACCCGCGATGACCGGCGCGGCCAGCGAGGTGCCGCCGATGCGGTACTCGCCGTACGTGACGGATCCGTCGAGGAACGTCTGGGTCTGGCCCACCAGGAAGCCGGTGTTGGGGTCGGCGACCGCAGCGATGTCGGGCTCGACACGCTGCTTGACGGTGCCGCCGTTGGCCAGCGCCAGCGAGTCGGGTACGACGCCGCGCTGGTAGGACGGCTGCGCGTACAGCTTGCTGGTGCCGCCCCCCGCGCCCGAGGTGTACACCGGCGTGGCCCAGTTCGTGCCGTCGGCGGAGAGCAGGCCCTTCTGCGTACCCCAGCCGGTCTCGAACTCGTACGTGTCACCGGCACCGACACCCAGCGACGTACCGCCGACCGAGGTGGCCCACGGCGAGTTCGCGGGCGTGTCGACCTGCTTGGTACCGGTGGAGGCGACGTTGTCGCCCGAGTCGCCAGAGGAGAAGTAGAAGCCGATGCCCTGGACCGCGCCCTCCATGAAGACCTGGTCGTAGGCGGCGGCGATGTCCGGCGTCTCGTTCTCCTCGATGTCGCCCCAGGAGTTGGAGACGATGTCGGCGAGGTGCCTGTCGACGACCTTGTGCAGCGCGTCGAGCAGGTCGTCGTCGAAGCAGGAGGCACCGCCGACATAGACGATGCCCGCGTCGGGCGCGACCGCGTGCACGGCCTCGACGTCGAGGGTCTCCTCGCCGTACCAGCCGGACGCGTCACACAGGTCGGTGGAGTTGTAGTGCCGCGGCAGGACCTGGCTGAGCTGGCCCGGCTTGTACGGCTTGTCGCCGTGGAGCGAGGCGTACTTGCTCGCGTCGGCCACGATGGTCGGCGAGGCGTAGGCGTCGGTGATGGCCACCGTGACGCCCTTGCCGGTGTAGGAGCCGGCGCCGTAGGCCGCGCGGAGCTGCTTGCCCGTGTAGCCCTTGATCGCGTACGGCGCCTGGGTGCCGAAAGCGGCGGGCAGGCTGGTGTTGACGTTCGACCCGTAGTACGACGAGAACGGGCCGGAGTTGACGAACGCGGATCCGGGGCCGGGCAGTTTGTCGTCGTGCCGGGACAGCTTGGGCGCGTTGTCCAAGCCGGTGACGGTGAGCACCGCACCCCCCAGCGACCCGGGCACGGAGGCCGTGGCCGTGGGTGCGTGGTAGGTGTGGCCGTGTCTGGCGTAGTCGTGGAGCTGGGTGCCGAACGCCTTCTCGGCGGCGGTCACTTCACCGGTGGCGGTGAGGTAGTGCCGGTTCACGGCGATGACCTTCAGCCCGGAGGACTTCAGCCAGGCGGTGACCTCGGCTGTCTGGGCCTTGGTCGCACCGAACCTCGCCTGCGTCTGGGCCGGCGTCAGGTAGTGCCCGTACGCTGCCGAGGCCGGGTCGGACACGGACCGGGCGTAGGCGGCGAGGCCCGCCGCGTTCCGGCCGGCCAGGTAGACCCGCACGGTCACCTTGCCGGAGTCGGCCGTCGCGCCCTTGTCCGCCTTCGCGGTCGCCCAGGCCGGTCTGGTGCCCTTGAGGAGCTGCCGCGCCGGCTGGTCGGCCGTCGCGGACTGGGTGCCAAGCGCGAGCGCGCCGGCGACCAGCGGCAGCGCGGCGGCTGCCACCAGTGCGGCGCGGGTTCTCTTGCGCTCAAGTCTCATGTAACCCCCATGCGAAGCGAGTTGTCGCGTGCCGCGGTGGCGCGGTCGCCGCTATGCGTACGACGCGCACCGCGAAGCGACACTCTTTCGCTGATCAGTTCATGCCAGGGGCATGGGTTTTCCAAGAGCGGGTCAAGGAACCCTCACGGGCGGGGAGTTGACCAGCGATCAGGCCACCCCCGGACCACCTCGACGACGCCCCGGGGACCGACGCGAGCCGATCCGAGCGACACATGTGGCGCCCTGGGGACGCCGTCCGCCGATGACCGGTCGATGAGAGCACGCCTGGACCTCGAACCGGCTGCGGCGAGACCGGCCGCAGGCCGGGCCCGGTGGGTGGCGGAGGGAGTGTCGGACTCTCCCGGCCTCGGGGACACCCGCAGACCACGGTGGCGAAGTTCCCGGGACACGGCAGGGGGCTCTGTCACCCTTGGCGTGTGCTGAGGATCGGATCCGTGGTGATGGGCGTCTCGGACGTGCGGCGCGCCGCCGCGTTCTGGACGGAGGCGCTGGGGTACGTACCGCGCGAGGAGCCGGAGGAGGACTGGGTGGTGCTGGTGCCGGCGGACGGAGTCGGGTTCCAGCTGTCGCTCGGGCTCAGCGAGACCCCGGTGCAGGAGTACCCACGGGTCCATCTGGACCTGTACGCGGGTGACGCCGCCGACCAGGCCGCCGAGGTCGAACGGCTGGTGTCTCTTGGCGCCCGCCGCGTCGACTGGGACCTCTACCCCGAGGACCCCGACTTCGTGGTCCTCGCCGACACCGAGGGCAACCGTTTCTGCGTCATCGACACCACTCACGCCTGAGCAGCGCGCCGGCCGGTCGAGCCGTCCGGCTGCTTCCGTGCTGCGGGAGATCCTCGGTGACGGGGGCGCCGTATCGCGCCACGCCCGGACAGGTCCATCGGAGTCTCGTGCGCGGCAAGGCGGGGAGTGGAGCTACGGGGATTCGAACCCCGGACCTCTTGCATGCCATGCAAGCGCTCTACCAACTGAGCTATAGCCCCGCGTGGTGCCGGCGGGCGGGCCCGGCGACTCGGGACACTTTACATCGCGGCGGGGGCGGTTCGGCAAATCGGTTCTGTGGGGGTGGGAGGGCTCCGACCTCGGGGTTCCGCGGGTGGAGAGGGAAGGGGCGGCGTGGGTGAGCGGCGGTGGGCCGGGTGGGCCGTGGTGGGGTGCCTGGTGTCGTTCGCCGGGGTGTGGGTGGCGCAGCGGGCCGTGGACGTGTCGCTGCTGGACGTCATGGTGTACCGGGCCGCGGGGTGGACGGTACGGACCGGCGGGAACCTGTACGCGCTGCGGGTGGAGCACGCGCAGCTGAAGATGACGTATCCGCCGTTCGCGGGGCTGATGTTCGTGCCGCTGACGTGGGTGGGGACCGGTGCGATGCGGACGGCGGCGACCGCGGCGAACCTGCTGCTCGTGGTGGCACTGAGCGCGCTGTCGCTGCGGCTGGTGGGGCGGCCCGCGCGGGTGCCCGCCGTGCTGGCGGTGGCCGCGCTCGCAGTGTGGTGCGAGCCGGTGTGGGCGACCGTGCGGTACGGGCAGATCAACCTTCTGCTCGCGGTGCTCGTGCTGTGGGATCTGACCCGGAGGGCGGAACACCGGTGGGCCGGGGTCGGTATCGGCGTCGCCGCCGGGATCAAGCTGACGCCCGCTCTGTTCGTGGTGATGCTGGGCGCCGCCGGGCTGCTCGTGCGCGGCACCCCGTACCTGCGCCGCGCGCTGGTGGCGGCGGGGACCTTCGCCGGTACGGTCGCGGTGGCGGCGGCCGCGCTGCCGGCCGACTCCCGCCGCTACTGGACCGGCGTCGTCGTCACCGCCAACCGGCCCGGGTTCGCCGGGAACGTCGCGAACCAGTCGCTGCGGGGTGTCGTCGCCCGCCTCGCGCACACCGCGGCCCCGGGCACCGGGTGGCTGTGCGCGGCGGCGGTCGTGGCGGTGGTGGGGCTCGCGGTGGGGGTCGCCGCGCTGCTGGCCGGGGACCGGCTGCCGTGGGCCCGGCCTGGGCGGCGGTGGCCTGCGCGGTGACGGCGCTGCTGATCAGCCCGGTGTCGTGGACGCACCACTGGGTGTGGGCGGTGCCGATGGTGGTCCTGCTGGCCGCGGAGGCGGTACGGCGCCACGACCGGCGGTGGCTGGCCGGCACGGTGGCGGCCGGTGTGGTCTTCTGCTCCTACGCGATCTGGCTCGTCCCGCACGGCCACGCCCGGCCGGAGTTGCGGCAGCAGCCCGCGCAGATGCTCCTGTCGGCGCTGTACCCCCTGGCGGGGCTGGCGTTCCTGGCGGTGGCCGGGGCTCTCGCCGTTCGCGCGCTGTACACCACGCCCTCGGGGCGCGGGTCGACCGCCGAACGGGGGTATTCCGGCGGTGACCAGGGGGTCGAACCCCGGGACCCCGCCACCCGGCACCGGAGTTCATGAACTGTCAACAATCCTGCGGGGTTTCCGGGTTACGGTGGGCGCGGCTGACGCTCGGACCTCAATCACGAGCCTGGAGACCGTCCTTGACCACCGCGTTCGACCCCATCGACCTGGCCGGCCGCCGCCTCGCGAACCGTATCGTCATGGCGCCGATGACCCGCAGCCGCGCGTACGGTCCCGGGCTCAGCCCCACCGAGGCGACCGCGACGTACTACGCGCAGCGCGCCTCCGCCGGGCTGATCGTCACCGAGGGCACGTGGCCCTCTCCGGTCGGCCAGGGCTACCCCGACACCCCGGGGCTGCACAGCCAGGAGCAGATCGCCGCCTGGCGCAAGGTCACCGACGCCGTGCACGCGGCCGGCGGCACGGTCTTCGCACAGCTGATGCACACCGGCCGGACAGGCCACCCGTCCCTGCTCCCGGACGGGCTGGTCCCGGTCGGCGCCTCCCCCGTGGCCGCCAGGGGCGCGGTCCACACGGCCGACGGGCCCCAGAGGTTCGTCGTGCCGCGGGAGCTGGACGAGGACGGCATCCGCCGGACCGTCGAGGACCACGCCGAAGCCGCCCGCAACGCGATCGCGGCAGGCTTCGACGGCGTGGAGGTGCACGCGGCCAACGGCTACCTCGCGCACCAGTTCCTCGCCCCCAACTCCAATGTGCGCACCGACGCGTGGGGCGGCGGACCCGAGGGCCGCTCCCGGTTCGCGGTGGAGCTGGTCCGGGCGGTGGCCGACGCGATCGGCGCACACCGTACGGGCCTGCGCGTCTCCCCCGGCAACCAGCTGGGCGACCTGCACGAGCCGGAGCCGGCCCCCACGTACCTCGCCCTGCTCAAGGGGCTGGAGCCGATCGGCCCGGGCTACCTGCACATCGCGGAGTCCGCCGACCGGACCCTCACTGCGGCCCTGCGCGAACGGTTCACCGGTGTGCTGATCCTGAACGCCCTTACGGTGGGCCGCCCGTCGGGTCCGGAGGAGCTGGCCCTGGTCGAGGACGGCACCGCCGACATGGTGTCGTACGGCGCCCTCTTCCTCGCCAATCCCGATCTGCCCCGCAGGCTGCACGCGGGCGGCCCGTACAACACGCCGGACCGTGCCACGTACTACGGCGGCGGCGACCGCGGCTACACCGACTACCCGGTGCTGGACACGTAGGGCCCGGCACGCGCCCCCGGACCCGCGGGGCCACCCGGCTCTCGGCTCCCCCTCGGCCCCACCGCCGGCCCACCGTGGCCCCGGGCCGCGGCCGACTCCTCCACGGCGGCCAGGGCGTGGCAGCCGCACCGGGCCCCCGCTGATCGCGAACCGGCCTCGTCCTGACCGCGAAAGGCGGAAGCCCTGCCGGTGGTCACCGACAGGGCTTCGACAAAGCGTCCTGCTGTGTGGAGCTACGGGGAATTGAACCCCGGACCTCTTGCATGCCATGCAAGCGCTCTACCAACTGAGCTACAGCCCCGCGTCTGCCGGAATCCCCGGCGACGGGTAGAAGCATAGCCGGTGAGCGGACCGGAAACGAAATCGGCTCGGCGGCGCGGTGCGAGGGCCGCAACGGCAGCGGACTCGGGGGGACCGGCACCCCGCCCGAGCCGCGCTGGGCGACCCACCCAAAGCCCCGCGGGAGGCCCGCCGGGCCCCGGAGGGCCTACGTGTCGTCCCCCAGCACCGCCTCCGGCAGCGAGCCCGCGTTGTGCTCGGTGAGTCGCCAGCCGCGGGCGCCCTCGCCGAGGACCGACCAGGAGCAGTTGGAGAGGCCGCCGAGGGACTCCCAGCTCGCCGGGTCGAGGCCGAGCAGCCGGCCGATGGTGGTGCGGATGGTGCCGCCGTGGCTGACCACGACCAGGACACCCCCGTCGTCCAGCTTGTCGGCCGCGGCCAGGACGACGGGGGCGGCCCGGTCGGCGACCTCGGTCTCCAGCTCGCCGCCGCCGCGCCGCACCGGCTCGCCGCGGCGCCACGCCTCGTACTGGTCCCCGTACCGCTCGTTGATCTCGGTGTGAGTCAGGCCCTGCCAGACGCCGGCGTAGGTCTCGCGCAGGCCCTCGTAGTGGGTGACGGGCAGGCCGGTGACGGCGGAGAGCTCGGCGGCGGTGGCGGCGGCCCGGCGCAGGTCGGAGGAGACGATCGCGTCGGGGGTGAGGGCGGCGAGCAGCCGGGCGGCGCGGCGCGCCTGGGAGACGCCCGCAGCCGTCAGTTCGATGTCGGTGGTGCCCTGGAAGCGCTGCTCCAGGTTCCAGGCGGTCTGGCCGTGCCGCCACAGCACGATGCGGCGCCCCCGGCCGCGCGGCGCGCTCAGCGCGGGTCTCCGTCGTCGTCCGCCGCCGCAGAGCGCGCCTGGGCGTGCTCGGCGCCCTTGCCGCGGGTGGCCATCGCGTCCTCGGGCAGCGCGATCTCCGGGCAGTCCTTCCACAGCCGCTCCAGGGCGTAGAAGACCCGCTCCTCGGAGTGCTGGACGTGCACCACGATGTCGATGTAGTCGAGCAGCACCCAGCGACCGTCCCGCTCGCCCTCACGCCGCACCGGCTTGGCGTCCAGCTCCTTGAGCAGGGTCTCCTCGATGGCGTCGACGATGGCCTTGACCTGGCGATCGTTGGGCGCGGAGGCGACCAGGAAGGCGTCGGTGATGGAGAGCACATCGCTGACGTCGTAGGCGATGACGTCGTGCGCGAGCTTGTCGGCGGCCGCCTGCGCGGCACTGCGGGTCAGCTCGATGGAACGGTCAGTGGCGGTCACGGATACGGCTTTCCGGTCGGGGGCTTGTCTCTCAAGGGTCTCACGACCCTCTGACAGCCCCCGACCGGATTTCGGTCACCGCGCGGCAGCGCGCCGCTACTGGGAGTCCGGCAGATGGTAGTCCTGGCCCAGCACCACCGAGATGTCGGCGTTGGACGGCAGCGTCCCCCTGCGCACGGCGCTCGCGGGCAGCCCCAGCGTGGCGGCCACGTCCTTCGCGGCGGCGAGCCGGGCCGGGTCGGCGTACAGCACCCGCGAGAGCGCCCTGGGGTCGCTCGCCCTGCCGCCCGGCACATAGGTGTACGTGCCGCCGTTGACGATCGCGGCCTGCGCCAGCGCGGCGGCCTGCGACATCCCGGTGGCGTCCGTGATCTGCACCCTGGCCTGCGCGGAGGCACCGCCGCGCTGCTTGACGTTGCCGCCGAGCACGTCCTTGACCACGGGGTCGGTGCCCTGGGCGCCGAGCGTGCCGTCCTTCTGCACGGGCAGCGTCGCCGTGTCGTAGGCGCCGGTCTTGGCCAGCTCGGCCAGTCGCCCGAGGGAGGCGCCGAGCTGCTTGTCGGTCAGCGAGGGGTCGAGGATCTGGCTGAGCGCCTGCACGGTCTTGGTGGCGTCCAGCGCGTCGCTCGGCATCTTCTTCAGTACGGCCTGCATGACCTGCCCGAACCGGCCGAGCTGGGCGAGCTGCGTCTCGCCGGGCCCCCGGTACGTGGCGTACGCGACCGCCGCCTGCCCGTTGAGCTCCTGCTGCTTGCCGCGCGCCACCAGGGTCTTGCCCTTCTCCTTGCCCGAGGTGCCCTTCACCACGGTGTCGGTGTCGACGTAGACATCACCGAGGGAGTCCACAAGCAGTTCCAGGTACGGCGAGTCCAGCCGCCAGCTCCCCTTGATGTCGGTGCCGAGCAGGTTGTTGAGCGCGTCCCTGGTCGGGCCGACCCCGTCGGCGACCGACGTGGCCAGGGTGGTCGAGGAACCGTCGTCGCCGGTCACCGAGAGGGAGTTGGGGATCAGCACGGTGGTGCCGCGGCCCTTGGTCTCGTTCTCCACCAGCAGCGCGGTGGCGCTGGGCCCGCCGTTCACCGGGAGCAGGTGGACCACGATCACATCGCGTTTCTGGCTGCCGGCGGGCGCGGTCGCGGTCGCGGACTCCTCCGTGTTCAGCCCCGGGATCCTCCCCTGCTGCCACAGGTAGCCGGCGCCGCCGACCAGCGCGAGCACCAGCACCATGACCAGCCCCACCCTGCGGTTCCGGCTGCGCCGCCGGGCCTCCTCGCGCCGCTCGGTCCGCGACTCGGAGAACTTCAGCCAGTCGATGACCTCCTCGGACTCCTCCGATTCCTCGTCCACGAAGGCGAATTGCTCGGTCTGGTACAGGGGCCCGGTCGGCGCGGCCTCGGCGACCGCCTGGGGCCGGCCGGTGGTCCCGTGGACTGCCGCGTGCTGCCCGGTGTCGTACGCGGGCTGCCCGCCGGTGTCGTGGACCGCGTGCTGCCCGGTGTCGTACGCGGTGTGCCCGCCCGGGTCGTACGCGGTGTGCCCGCCCGGGTCGTACGCCGCCTGCCGGCCCGGGTCGTACGCCGCCTGCCGGCCCGGGTCGTAGGCGGGTTGCTGCCCGGTCTCGTACCCCGGCCGCGGCCCGGCGCCGTACCCCTGCTGCGGCGCCTGCTCGTAGTACGGCTGCTGCGGCTGCTGCGGGATCCAGCCCTGCTGCTGCCCGGCGTAGGTCCGGGAGGGATCGGCGTAGTACGGGTCCTCGTACGTGTGCTGCTGTGGCGCCTGGGCTGCGGTGCGTCCGTACGGGTCCTGGTACGTCTGCTGCTGCGGGAAGGGCGGCGGCGCGGTGGGCCGCCCGTACGCGTCGTAACCGTACTGCTGCTGCTGGTAATAGGGAGGTTGCTCGTACGGGTCGCTCTCGTCGTCGGGACCGCCCTCGGCGTAGTGCCGGCGGGGGTTTGCGTCGTTCACGAGGACCCCTTCACGTGTTTCGTACGGCGCACTACCCGGTGGCGTCCCGGTACAGCGCGCGTTTGTCGATGTAGCGCACCACACCGTCCGGAACCAGGTACCAGACCGGGTCCCCCTTGGCCACCCGCTGGCGGCAGTCGGTCGACGAGATCGCCAGCGCCGGGACCTCCACCAGCGAGACCCCGCCCTCGGGGAAGCCCGGGTCGGACAGCGTATGCCCCGGACGTGTCACGCCGATGAAATGGGCCAGCCCGAAAAGCTCTTCGGCGTCACGCCAGGAGAAGATCTGCGACAGGGCGTCGGCGCCGGTGATGAAGAACAGGTCCGCGGTCGGGTGCTCGGCGCGCAGGTCCCGCAGCGTGTCGATGGTATACGTGCGCCCGCCGCGGTCGATGTCGCTGCGGCTGACCGAGAACTGCGGGTTGGAGGCGGTGGCGATCACCGTCATCAGATAGCGGTCCTCGGCCGCCGAGACCTTGCGGGTCTCCTTCTGCCAGGGCTGCCCGGTGGGCACGAACACCACCTCGTCGAGGTGGAAGAGGCTCGCCACCTCGCTCGCGGCCACCAGGTGCCCGTGGTGGACGGGGTCGAACGTACCGCCCATCACACCGATGCGCTGTTTCGCGGCGGCCATGCTAGTCCCGGTTGAAGCGGGTGGTGATCCACAGCAGCAGGAGCAGGGCGCCCAGCGCGCCGAAGCCGGTCAGGTACGGGCTGAGGCTGTCGTGGTGACCCCCGCCGGACTCGGCGAGCGTGATCAGGGTGTGGGCTGCGACGGGCGACATGATCAGCGGGACCCTTTGCGACTCGGGGAACGGGTGGGAAGCTCTGCGCACATGGTACGGGCGGGGTCCCGGGAAATTTCAGCCAGGCTCCGCGGTCCAGAGTATGTACCGATCGGCGGGCCGGGGGCTCACTGCGCGAACTCACCGTGTCCGACACCGTTTTCCCGGCCACGAGCGGCCCGGCGGGTGGCGCCCGGGTACCTCGGCGGGGAGATCCGTGCCCGCGTCAAAGGGTCGGGACCGGCCACAACCGCTGAGACCGATCGGCCAGGGCCGGCGTCACGCCGGTCGGTGCGCTCCTTCCGCCGCTCGGACCGCCCGGCGTCGCGCCGCTCGCCGCGTCCTCCGTCAGCGGTGCGCACACCGCGCCCACCGGGCGGTCGTGGTCGTACGGGTCGGCGCCGGCCACGGAGCCCGGTGCGCTCTGCCCGGCGAGTATCGGCCGGAAGTGGCCCTGGACGGCGGTGCAGGCCAGCGGCCCGGCGGCCACGTCTGCCTGGACCACCTCGATGTGGTGCTGGCGCAGGTCGTCGTGGTCGAACCGGAAGCGCACCTGGCGCCGCACGGTGAACAGCGACACCTCGTCCGAGGCGGCGGGGCCGCGCAGCGCGTAGACGAAGGTGTGGTCGGCAGCGATCTCCAGCCGGTTGTCGTGGGTCTCGCCGGCCTGGAGCGTGCCGTGCACCCGGATGTCGTCGGTGACCAGCCGGACCTGCGCCTTCGGGTCGAAGCGGACCAGCCAGCCGGTGGCCTCGTGTCTGCCGTCGGCGGCCGGCCGGGTCAGGCTGGCGTCGAACTGGTCGAGCTGGCCCGGGTCGAGCAGGTTGCGGACCGCACCGACGTCGCCGTTCAGGACGGTCTTCGGGTCCAGCGAGGAGTCGGCCAGGTACTCCCGAGCCGTTTCGAACGCCTGATCGACTTCGCTCTGGGCGAAGTCGCCGACCCGGCGCACCGCGGGCAGGGTGAGGCCGGCCTCGCCGACCCGGTAGTGCTCGGCCCGACCGCCGTCGAAGGGCGCGGCGGCGGACACCGCCGACACCTTGCCGGTCGGTACCAGCGGGATCACGGTCACCTGCAACTGTTCGCTGGTGACCGGCGTGCGGGCCCGGTACGGATGCCGCACCCCCATGTACACCGCGAAACCGAAGGCCACCACGATGAGCAGGATCAGGGCGACCGCCTGCCGCGCCAGGCCGCGCGGCAGCACATGCCGGATGCGCACGGCCCGGGCGGCCCCGTCCAGCCGCTCACGTGCGGAGAACTCCTGGATCCGGGCAGCCTTGACAAACGATTCGTCGAATACGACGGATCGGTACTCGTCGTCACCGCCTCCCGGGGCGCCCTCCGGCGTGCCCTCGGGAGGGTCTCCAGGCCCGCTCATATCACAAGGTTAAGTCTCTGAGCGCGCGAATAAACGCCCCGGTACCGGTCAACTTGACAGGAGATCAGGGCAGGGGCGTGGTGGCCACCGGCGGCATGGTGCGCGTGCCGACCGGACCGGTGGGCGGTGGGGGCAGGTCGCGCCCGCCGCCCGCCCCGCGGTACACGGCGGCGAACGTCAGGGCGACCACCCCGATGCCCATGACCACGGCGAGCGCCCAGGCGACCGGGCGGTGCCAGCGGGTGCTGCTGCCGCGGTAGGGGTGCCCTGCCGGGTACAGCTCGTCGGAGTCGGGGGCCTCGTCGTCGTCCAGTTCGGGGACGGCGGCGGACCGGCTGGGATGCCGTCCGGGGCGGCCGGGCGGTAGCGCGGGACCTTCGGCGACGGCAAGCATCCGTTCCGTGGCTGTGGGCTCATGGAACAGGGCGGACCGTACGAAATCTTCGTCGAGGACTACGGAGGCGAACTCGTCATCGTCCGGCATCTGTCCAGGGTAATGCGGAAGTTGGCCCTTTGGGCAGGGGAATCCGGATCGATCAGCGAGTGTGGCCGTCTCCGGTCACCACGTACTTGGTCGAGGTCAGCTCCGGCAGACCCATGGGTCCGCGGGCGTGCAGTTTCTGGGTGGAGATGCCGATCTCCGCGCCGAAGCCGAACTGGCCGCCGTCGGTGAACCGGGTGGCGGCGTTCACCATGACCGCCGCCGCGTCGACCAGCTGGGTGAAGCGGCGGGCAGCGGGCTGGGAGCCGGTCACGATAGCCTCGGTGTGGCCGGAGGACCACAGCCGGATGTGCTCGACCGCCGCGTCCAGCGAGTCCACCACGCCGGCCGCGATGTCGTACGACAGGTACTCGGTCTCCCAGTCCTCGCCGGTCACCGGGACGACGGTGGCCTTGCTGCCGGAGGACTCGGCGAGCTCCAGGACGCGCGGGTCGCCGTGCACGGTGACGCCGGCCTCGGCGAGCGCGTCCAGGGCGAGCGGCAGGAAGCGGTCGGCGATGTCGCGGTGGACGAGCAGCGTCTCGGCCGCGTTGCAGACGCTGGGCCGCTGTGCCTTGGAGTTGACCAGGATCCGCACGGCCATGTCGAGGTCGGCGTCGGCGTCCACGTACACATGGCAGTTGCCGGTACCGGTCTCGATCACCGGGACGGTGGAGCCCTCGACGACGGTACGGATCAGCGAGGCGCCGCCGCGCGGGATGAGGACGTCGACCATGCCCCGGGCGCGCATCAGCTCGGTGACGGACTCGCGGCTCTCGCCGGGGACGAGCTGCACGGCGTCGGCGGGCAGCCCGGCCCCGCCGACGGCGTCGCGCACCACGGTGACCAGCGCGGTGTTCGAGGCGTACGCGGAGGACGAGCCGCGCAGCAGCACCGCGTTGCCGGATTTCAGGCACAGTGCGGCGGCGTCCACCGTGACGTTGGGGCGCGCTTCGTAGATGATGCCGACCACGCCCAGCGGCACGCGGAGCTGCCGCAGCTCCAGGCCGTTGGGGAGAGTCGATCCGCGCAGCACCTCGCCGACGGGGTCGGGCAGGCCCGCGACGTGCCGCACGTCGGCGGCGATGGCGGCGACCCGCTCCCGGGTGAGGGTCAGGCGGTCGACGACGGCGGGGCTGGTGCCTGCCTCCTCGGCCTTGGCCACGTCCTTCGCGTTCGCCGCGACGATCTCCTGGGTCCGTACGATCAGCGCGTCCGCGATGGCCAGCAGGGCGTCGTCCTTCGCCGACCGGGGCAGCGGGGCCAGGTCGGCGGCGGCGGCGCGGGCCCGGTAGGCCGCGAGCATGACGGGCGACGTGGGGAGCGGCGAGGGGGAGAATTCCCGGCGGACGGTCATAAGGGCAGCGTACCGGGCGGCGCGGGTTCAGAACGGATGAACGCCGACCGGCACCGCGGGCGGCGGCCCGTATCCCTCGGCAAGGCGCTGGTGGTAGGTGGCCCGGTCGATCACCTCCAGGCCGACCGTCTCCCACGGCGGCAGCCCCGCGGTGGACCGGTGCTCGCCCCACAGGCGCAGCGCCATCGCGGCGGCGTCGTGCACGTCGCGGGCCTCCTCCCAGTACCGGACCTCCGCGTGGTCGACGGCATAGCGGCTGGTCAGCAGGAAGGGGTGGTCGTTGGCGAGCTGTTCGAGGCCGCGTCTGACCTCGGCCAGCGGGGTCCGCGGCCCCGAGACGCTGAGGGTGACGTGCCACAGCCGGGAAGGGTCGCGCTCCTCGGCCTGGCAAGGCGCCGCCGCGCCACCGCCACCGGAGCCCCCGGTGCCGGCCGTGCCGGTGCCGCCGCCGCTGTCGACGCTGACCAGCGCGCGTTCTGCCGTACCCCTGGACAACGGCCCTGGGCGCCCTCGTTTCACCGGCGGCCTCCCTGTGGGTTACGTTCCCGAGCGCCGTCCGCGCGCGGAAGGTCCCTTGCGGAACCGGGTGGCCCCGCGCGGTGCGGACGACTCCTCCGCATCAAAGTTGACCAGGCTCGGGCAGAGTGCGGGGCCGTTTTACCCAAGAAGTACCGAGCGGGCTCGCTCAGGGGCGCAGGAGTACGAGGTCGTCGCGGTGCACGACCTCGCGTTCGTAGGCCGGGCCGAGCTCCCTGGCCAGGTCCCGGGTGGACCGGCCGAGCAGCCTGGGCAGCTCGCGGGCGTCGAAGTTGACCAGGCCGCGGGCGACCGCGCGGCCCGACTCGTCCAGCAGGTCGACCGGGTCCCCGGCCACGAAGTCGCCCTCCACCGCGGTCAGCCCCGCGGGCAGCAGCGAGCCGCCGGTCTGGGTGACCGCGCGGACCGCGCCCGCGTCCAGCCGGAGTGCGCCGCGCGGGGTGGAGGCGTGCGCCAGCCACAGCAGCCGGTCGGCGGAGCGCTTGCCGGTGCGGTGGAAGTACGTGCCGGTGGGCCGCCCGGCGAGCGCGTCGGCGGCGTGCACGGCCGAGGTGAGGACGACCGGGACCCCGGCGCCGGTGGCGATCGCGGCGGCCTCCACCTTGGTGACCATCCCGCCGGTGCCGACCCCGGCCCGGCCCGCGCTGCCGATGGAGACCCCTTCCAGGTCCTTGGGGCCGGTGACCTCGGCTATCCGGCTGGTGCCGGGGGTCCGCGGGTCGCCGTCATAGAGGCCGTCCACGTCGGAGAGCAGCACCAGCAGGTCGGCCCGGACCAGGTGGGCGACGAGCGCGGCGAGCCGGTCGTTGTCGCCGAACCTGATCTCGTCCGTGGCGACCGTGTCGTTCTCGTTGACGACCGGCAGCGCACCCATGGCCAGGAGCTGGTCCAGGGTGCGGTACGCGTTGCGGTAGTGGGTACGGCGGCTGACGTCGTCGGAGGTGAGCAGCACCTGGCCGACGCGGATGCCGTAGCGGGCGAAGGAGGCGGTGTAGCGGGCCACCAGCAGGCCCTGGCCGACGCTGGCGGCGGCCTGCTGCCGGGCCAGGTCGCGGGGGCGCCGGTCCAGGCCGAGCGGGGCGAGACCGGCGGCGATGGCGCCGGAGGAGACCAGCACGATCTCGCGGTCGCCCGCCGAACGGTCGCCGCCGGAGCGGTCGCCCGAGGAGCGCTCGCCTCTCCCCCGCTCCCCGCCCGGCCGCTCGCCTCTCGCCTTGGCCAGCACGTCCACCAGCGCGTCCACCCGGTCCGCGTCCAGGCCGCCCGCGGCGGTGGTCAGCGAGGAGGAGCCGACCTTGACCACGACCCTGCGGGCCTCCACCACGTCCTGCCGTGCCGCCGCTGTCACGTGCGTCCCTCGTATCCGGTGTGTACTGCTGGTACTGCTGACGGTGGTCCGGCCTACCGGGGGTGCCGCAGCCGCCAGCCTTCCCATGCCGAGGCCACCATCTGCCGGACGTCGTACCGGGCCGTCCAGTCGAGCTCCTTGGTGATCGACTCGGCCGACGCGACGACGCGGGCCGGATCGCCGGGGCGGCGCGGGGCCACCTCGGGTTCGACACCAGTGTGGCCCGAAACCTCGACGATGATCTCCACCATCTCGGCCACCGAGACGCCCTCGCCGCGGCCGATGTTCAGCACCAGCGCGGCCTGCGGGTCCTCGACGAGGCGGCGGGCGGCGGCGACGTGCGCGGAGGCGATGTCCTCGACGTGGATGTAGTCGCGGACGCAGGTGCCGTCGGGCGTGGGGTAGTCGTCGCCGAAGACGAGCGGCGGCTCGCCCCGTTCGAGCCTCTGGAACACCATCGGGACGAGGTTGAAGACGCCCGGGTCGCCGAGTCCGGGGCTGGCCGCGCCCGCGACGTTGAAGTAGCGCAGGGACGCGGTGGCGATGCCGTGGGCCCTGCCGACCGCGTTCACCAGCCACTCCCCGGCCAGCTTGGTCTCGCCGTACGGGCTCATCGGCTCGCACGGGGTCTGCTCGGTGACCAGGTCGACGTCGGGCATTCCGTATACAGCCGCGGAGGAGGAGAAGACGAAGCGGCGCACCCCGGCGTCGACCGCCGACTCCAGTACGGTCCGCAGCCCCTCGACGTTCTCGCGGTAATACCACAGCGGGCGTTCCACTGATTCCGCGACCTGCTTCTTGGCGGCGATGTGCACGATGCCGTCGACCGCGTACTCCCGCATCACCCGGTCGAGCGTGCCCCGGTCCAGCACACTCCCCCGTTCGACCGGCACCGCGGCGGGCAGCCGCGCGGGGTCGCCGGTGCTGAAGTCGTCCACGACGACGACCCGCTCACCGCCGTCCACGAGCGCCTTGACGACATGCGAACCGATGTATCCGGCACCGCCGGTGATCATCCAGGTCATATCGCCACTCTAAGCGAGCACAAGTCGTTGCGATAAACTCCCGGTGAACCGGGAGTACCCGGCGCCACCGGAAAGCTCCAGGAAGAACGCCAGGAGAGCTCCCGGCAAGCTCGTGGAAAGCAGGGCTCGCGGTTCACCCCCCTGCCGGCCACGGAAAGGTTGTTGCGCCTCATGATCCCTCGGCTCTCGGTGGTCGTGCCGATCTACAACGTCGAGACCTACCTTGAGGAGTGCCTCGACTCGCTGGCCGGCCAGACCCTGCAAGAGCTCGAAGTGGTCATGGTGGACGACGGTTCCACGGACTCCAGCGCCGAGATCGCCCGCGCCTTCGCCTCCCGCGACGCGCGCTTCACCCTCGTCCAGCAGCCCAACGGCGGCCTGGGCAGCGCCCGTAACACCGGTGTGCGCAACTGCACGCCGGGCGTGGACTATCTGACCTTCGTCGACAGCGACGACGTCATCCCTGACTACGCGTACGACCTGTGCGTGCGCACCCTGGACGGGACCGGCTCGGACTTCCTGTCCGGGAACGTGCTGCTGCTGCGGCTGGCAGGCACCTCCCAGTCGCCCATGCACAAGCGGACGATGGCCACCACCCGGCTCAGGACGCACATCACCCGCGACGAGACGCTGATATACGACCGGCTGGCGCCCAACAAGGTCTTCCGCCGGGACTTCTGGGAGAAATACCAGATGGCGTTCCCCGAGGGCGTGCTCTACGAGGACATCCCGCTCACCATCCCGGCCCACTTCCGGGCCCGCAGCGTGGACGTCCTCAGCGACCCGGTCTACTACTGGCGGCAGCGCGAGGCGGGCGCCGGCCCGTCCATCACGCAGCGCCGCACCGAGCTCAACGCGGTACGCGACCGGGTGGCCGCCGTCGACTCGGTGAGCCGGTTCCTGGCCGCGCAGCCCGGCAAGGAGTACCGCACGTACAAGCGGTGGTACGACAAGTCGGCGATCGGCAGCGACATCCGGATCTTCATCAACGTCCTGCCCGAGGCGGACCAGGAGTTCCGCGAGCTGTTCATGAAGGTCGCCTCCGACTTCCTCAGCCGGGTGGACCCGCACACGCTGGACGCGCTGCCGTCGATCATGCGGCTGAAGTGGCATCTGATCCGCGCGGGCAAGCTCGACGAGCTGATGGAGGTGCTCGCGTACGAGAAGAAGGGCACCGGAGGCGCCCTGCCGGTGGTGCGCCGCTTCCGCCGGTACGCCAAGTACCCGTTCTTCAAGGACCCCTCGGTCGGTGTGCCCAAGCATGTCTACCGACTGGGGCAGGAACTCGCGCTGCGCACCAAGGTGCAGAGCATCGGCTGGGAGGGCGACAGACTCAAGATCTCCGGCCACTCCTACGTCAGCAATCTGAACGTCCACAAGCGGCACATGTCGCTGAAGGTCATCGGCCTGCGCAACAGCAGGACCAAGCGCACCCTGATCCTGCCCGCCAGGACCGTGCGCCGTCCCGAGGCCACCGCCGGTTCCGGGCAGGGCCGTTACTCCTACGACTGGTCCGGCTTCGAGCTGACCCTGGACACCAACCGGCTGAAGAGCAAAGGCCAGTGGGCCGAGGGCACCTGGCGGTTCGCGATAGGCAACCTCAGCCGCGGGCTGCTGCGCCGCGGGGCGCTCAACCCGGGCGCGTTCGGCTCCGGTACCCACCCGCCGGTGCACTACGTGGACGCGGCGACGCGGATCGTGCCGCTGTTCGTCGGCGGCCGACTGCGGCTGCGGGTGGAGAAGGTCAAGGCCCGCGCCACCGGACACGAACTGGCCGGTGGTCACATCGTGCTGCGCGGGCTGGTCACCGGGCGGTTCACCGAGGGCACCCGGCTGGGCATCCACCACCTCAAGACGCCCGCCGAGCACCACTACCCGCTGGAGCCGGGCCCGTTCAAGGACGGCGCCACCGCCTTCACCGTACGCATCCCGGTCGCCGACATGGTGGCGGGCCGCACCGCCGGGAACCCGCTGTCGTCGGTGAAGCCCCCCACCGCCGAGACCTGGCGGACCGACATCGTCGTCCCCGGCGAGGACAAGCCCCGGCAGCTCATCGCCGACGACGGCCTGAACGCCGGCCACTACCCGGTGCGGCCGGCCGCCTCAGGTCTCCCCCGCGAACTGGCCCTGCACCGCAACGCGCCCGGCTACCTGCTGCTCAGCGACCAGTTGCTGCGCCCCCTGGTGGACACGCTGACCTGGGACACCCGCGGCGAACTGCTGATCGAGGGCGACTGCCCGACCTCCACCGGGCGGGTGGACATCCTGCTCAAGCACCGCGCCCACCACGAGGTGAAGAGCTTCACCGCGACCGTCACCGACGGGCGGTTCTCGGTCCGGCTGACCCCGGCCGCCGTCACCTCGCTGGCCGGCACGCTGCCGCTGCGGCCCGGCCGATGGGACGTGATGTTCCAGAACACCTCGGTCAGCGACGAACTCTCCCCGGTGGTGGTCGTCCCCGAGCTGACCGAGCGGCTGCCCGCCACCACGGTGGTGCGCGGCCGTACGTACCAGGCCGCCGGATACGGCTACGACAAGCTCGCCCTCGAAGTGACCTCCTCACTCAAGGACGACGAGCGCGGCCCGTACCGGCAGCGGCTGCTGCGCACCCACACCTACGCGGAGGCGCGCCGGCAGCCGCTGCGGGACGCGGTGCTCTACGACAGCTACACCGGCAAGCAGTTCTCCGACTCGCCGCGCGCGGTGTACGAGGAGTTCGTCCGCCGCGGGGAGCCCCTTGAGCACCTGTGGGTGGTCAGGGACGACCAGGTGGAGCTGCCGGAGGGCGCGCAGACGGTACGGATGTGGGGCCGCGAGTGGTTCGAGGCGATGGCCCGCTGCCGGTACATCGTCACCAACGCGCACCTGCCGCACTGGATCAAGCGGCGCGAGGGCCAGGTCATCGTGCAGGCGTGGCACGGCACCCCGCTGAAGAAGATCGGCCACGACATAGAGGACGTCCAGTTCGCCAACGCCCGCTACCTGGACAACGTCGCCGAGGAGTCGAGGAGCTGGAGCTTCCTGGTCTCCCCCAACCGCTTCTCCACCCCCATCCTCAAGCGCGCCTTCGCCTTCGACGGCGAACTGCTGGAGGCCGGCTATCCGCGCAACGACCTGCTCTACTCGCCGCGCGCCGAGGAGATCGCCCGCGAGGTCAAGGAGCGGATCGGCATCCCCGCCGACCGCAAGGTCGTGCTGTACGCGCCGACCTGGCGTGACGACCAGTTCTACGGTCCCGGCCGCTACAAGCTGGACCTGCGTCTGGACCTGGCCAAGGCCCGCGAGGCGCTGGGCGACCGGTACGCGCTGATGATCCGCCGCCACCCCAACGTGGTGGACACCGTGCCGGGCGCGGGTGAGGGCTTCGTCTGGGACGTCTCGGAGTACCCGGAGATAGCCGAGCTCTTCCTCGCCGCGGACGCGCTGGTCACGGACTACTCCTCGCTGATGTTCGACTACGCGAACACCGGCCGCCCGATGCTCTTCTTCACCTACGACCTGGAGCACTACCGCGACCAGCTCCGCGGCTTCTACTTCGACTTCGAGCGGGAGGCCCCCGGCCCGCTGATCGCCGGCTCCGACAAGCTGATCACGGCGCTGGGCGACCTGGACGCGGTCGGCGAGCGGTACCGGCAGGCGTACAAGAAGTTCCAGGAGGTCTTCTGCGACCTGGACGACGGGCAGGCGGCCGTCCGGGTGATCGAGCGGATGCGGGAGCTCGCGAAGGGGAGCGTGTAGCCGTCGGGCAAGGGCGCGCCGGTGCCGAAAACGGGCGCGCCCGCAAGACCGCGGGGAACGAGCGATCGAGCACGGCCGGCCTCCCCCGGACTCCGTCCGGAGGGACCCCCACACCCGGTCCCCGCGCGCCCGGAGGCGAGAGCGCGGCACGAGAGGCGCTCAGCGGCCCAGCAGCCTGCGCAGCCGCCCGCCCGCCACCCGCCGGGCGCCCTGCACCCCGTCGGCGACCCGCAGGATCAAGGCGCGGCCCGGGGTGATGTGGGTCTGCACCAGCAGGACCTGCCCGGTGGGGCGGACCACCGCGCTGCGCCGCGCCTCCTGGCCGTCGGCGGCCCGGACCTCCACCGGGGTACGCCCGGAGGTGCCCGCGTACCGGATCTCCGCGCGGACGTGCCAGACCGCGAGCCGCCCACCGCGGCCGAGGTCCGCGGTGTTCAGCCGGAGCGCGGCGGTCCAGCCGTCGCCCTCGCCGATCAGCGGGGTCTCCACACTGACGGCGGGCTTGGCCGTGCCGCGTTCGGTGAGCTCCACCCGCAGGGCCACCGGGTGCAGCGCGGCGAGCCGCCCGTACAGTTCGTGCACCCGCAGGCTCAGCCGGGTGTGGGCGCCGGTCTGCACCTGGGCGTCCACGGTGACCGGCAGCGCCTCGGGGCCCAGTTCGGCCAGCTCCGGCGGGGGCGTGCTCCCGTACGGCGGGATGAGCCGCGGCGGGCGGGCGGCCAGCTCCACCAGGCGGCCGAGCCCGGTCGCCCCGGGCTCCGGCTCGTCGGCGCCGGGCGCGGTCAGCGCCCGGGCCATCCAGCGGGACGGCACGGCGGCCAGCGCCACGCCCTCCCGGTCGAACCCGGCCACGTAGTCACGGGTCGCCCGCCACCACTCGCTGACGTACGCGGCAGGCCGCTGCGGCAGTTCCCGTATGTACATCGGCAGGTCGTACTCGAGGAACTTGGCCTGCGCGGCCTCGGCGAGCCCGTACGCACCCGCGTCGCGGAAGGTGTCCACGACGCCGCGGTGCGCCGCTATGCGGTGCCGCCAGTTGGCGACGTCGGCGCGGCGCAGCGAGATGGACAGGCGGGCGGCCTGGCGGCGGACGTGCCAGACGTAGACGAGCGCGGCGCAGTACACGATCCGGGGGCGGGCGGCGTAGACGCGCGCGGTGAAGACGAAGTCCTCGTAGTGGAAGGCGCCGTCGGGGAAGGTGAGCCGGCGGTCACGGAGGAAGGCGGTGCGGTAGAGCTTGTTGACCGACAGGGTGTCCCAGAGGAGTTCGGGGTGGCCCTCGATGCCGCGCAGGACGGTGTCGGAGCCGGGCAGGGCGGCGTCCTGCCCGTAGATCTCCGGCGCCCACAGGGTCTCCCGGCCGCCGGGCAGCTCGCGCCGTACCGCCCGGCCCGCGGTGACGTCCGCACGGTACCGCTCGGCCGGCTGCAGCAGCGCGTCCACCGCACCGTCCGGCAGTACGTCGTCGCTGTCGAGGAAAAGCAGGTAGGGGTACTGCGCCGCGCCGATGCCGTCGTTGCGCGGCGTGCCGCAGCCACCGCTGTTGGTGGTGCGCGGCAGCAGGCGGACCCGGGGGTCGGCGTCGGCGAGCGGGGCGAGCGCCTCCGCGGTGGTGTCGGTCGAGCAGTCGTCCACGACCAGCACCTCGCCGACCGCGTCACCCTGGCCCAGTGCGGACCGTATCGCCGTGGTGACGTGTTCCGCGTCGTTGTAAGTGATCACGACGACGCTGACGCGTGCCTTCACATGCCCTCACTTCTGCTCGGCTCCGGTGCGCCGCACTGCTCCGCTGCGAGCCCCCAGCGTAGTATTTGTCGCTTTCCACCGCTCACTCAGGGGTGACCACCCGCACGCGCACTGCAACGGTCCGCTGTCCGGCCCACGCGGCGGGTACCCGTCACGGCCGGACCTCGCCCGCACCCGTGACGGGTATCCGCGTACGGCGCCGAAAGCAGCCCCCGGCGCTCCTGCGGGGCACCGCCCGCCGCAGCCGGGACGGCGACCCGCGACTGCGCACGGCACCCCACCCGGCCACCCGCAGCCCGTTACGCGAACGGATCGAACCCCCGGTACTCCTCCTCCGCCTCGTCCCGCTCTGCCTGCCTCTCACGACGACGCGTGACGGCGGCCCGGGGAGCGTCGAAACGGTGGTCCTCACCGCGGCGGCCGAGCATTTCGGCGCCGGCGGCGAGGGAGGGTTCCCAGTCGAAGACGACCGCGTCGTCGTCGGAGCCGATGGCGACGCCGTCGCCGGCCTGGGCGCCGGCCTTGAGAAGCTCGTCCTCGACGCCGAGCCGGTTGAGGCGGTCGGCGAGGTAGCCGACCGCCTCGTCGTTGGCGAAGTCGGTCTGGCGGACCCAGCGTTCGGGCTTCTCGCCGCGGACGCGGAAGAACTGGTCGCCCTCGTGGGTGACGGTGAAGCCCGCGTCGTCCACGGCCTGCGGGCGGATGACGATCCGGGTGGACTCCTGGGCCGGCTGCGCGGCGCGCGTATCGGCGACGATCTTCGCCAGCGCGTACGACAGGTCCTTCAGACCCTCGTGGGAGACGGCGGACACCTCGAAGACCGGGTAGCCGCGGGCCTCCAGATCGGGGCGGATCATCTCGGCGAGGTCGCGGCCGTCGGGTACGTCGATCTTGTTGAGCACGACCAGCCGAGGCCGGTTCTCCAGCCCACCGCCGTACGCCCGCAGTTCCGCCTCGATGACGCCGAGGTCGGTCACCGGGTCGCGGTCGGACTCAAGGGTGGCCGTGTCCAGCACGTGCACCAGCACCGAGCAGCGCTCGACGTGCCGCAGGAACTCCAGGCCCAGGCCCCGCCCCTCGCTGGCGCCGGGGATCAGCCCCGGCACGTCCGCGATCGTGTAGACAGTCGAACCGGCCGTCACCACACCGAGGTTGGGCACCAGCGTGGTGAACGGGTAGTCGGCGATCTTCGGCTTCGCCGCCGACAGGACGGAGATCAGCGAGGACTTGCCGGCGCTCGGGTAGCCGACCAGCGCCACATCGGCGACGGTCTTCAGCTCCAGCACGACGTCCCGGGCCTGCCCGGGTTCGCCGAGCAGCGCGAAACCGGGGGCCTTGCGGCGGGCCGACGCGAGCGCCGCGTTGCCGAGGCCGCCGCGCCCGCCCTGGCCGGCGACGTACCTGGTGCCCTGGCCGACCAGATCCGCGAGCACGTTGCCGTGCCGGTCGAGTACGACGGTGCCGTCCGGCACCGGCAGCACCAGATCCGTACCGTCCTTGCCCGAGCGGTTGCCGCCCTCGCCGGGCTTGCCGTTGGTGGCCTTGCGGTGCGGGCTGTGGTGGTACTCGAGCAGCGTCGTGACGTCCTGGTCGACCACGAGGATCACATCGCCGCCGCGCCCGCCGTTGCCGCCGTCCGGCCCGCCGAGCGGCTTGAACTTCTCCCGGTGCACGGAGGCGCAGCCGTGGCCTCCGTTACCCGCGGCGACATGCAGCTCGACGCGGTCCACGAAGGTGGTCATGGTGCTTCCTCCAGATACGTACGGGATGGTGCGGGATACCGCGGGTTCGTGCCGAACGGTGCGGAATCGCGCTCTTGCCGGATGGTCACCCGGGGTGGTAACGCGCCGAGGGCGGCCCCGCCTTCCCGTGGTACGGGAGGCGAGGTCCGCCCTCGAAAGTTCTTCGGTCCGTCCTGGAAGCCGGGAGGCTCAGGCAGCCGGAACGATGTTCACGACGCGGCGACCGCGCTTCGTACCGAACTCGACCGCACCGGCGGCGAGGGCGAACAGCGTGTCGTCCTTGCCGATGCCGACGCCGGAACCGGGGTGGAAGTGGGTGCCGCGCTGGCGGACGATGATCTCACCGGCGCTGACGAGCTGACCGCCGAAGCGCTTCACGCCGAGCCGCTGAGCGTTGGAGTCGCGACCGTTCCGGGTGGACGATGCGCCCTTCTTGTGTGCCATCTCTCCTCAGTCCCTTACTTCGCAGCCGTGGGGATGCCGGTGATCTTCAGCGCCGTGTACTGCTGGCGGTGACCCTGGCGACGGCGGTAACCCGTCTTGTTCTTGTAGCGCAGGATGTCGATCTTCTGGCCCTTGTGGTGGTCCACGACCTCGGCCTCGACCTTGATGCCGGCCAGCACCCAGGGGTCGCTCGTGACGGCGTCCCCGTCCACGACGAGCAGCGTCGAGAGCTCGACCGCGTCGCCCACCTTGCCCGTGGGAATCTTGTCAACCTCGACGATGTCACCGACAGCAACCTTGTGCTGACGGCCACCGCTACGCACGATCGCGTACACGCGGAACTCACTCTCTCGCTCGAATTCGGACCCCTGATGCCAGCCACCCCAGAACAACCCTGCGGGGGGCCTCTCCCGGTGAATCCCAGGAGGACTCTGCTCAGGCGCAGGCGCAGAAACGCCGAAGCTCAAGATTACGGAGTGCGTCCGACGCGGTCAAATCCACCCGGGCGGCCGGAGGAAGGCCCACCCGCCCTGCGGGAAGGCCCGCGGACGGCATCGGACGTCGACCGGCGCAAGCCGCCGACGACGAGACCCACGAGGAGACCCGCAGACGGCGCCGCATCCGTATGCGCGGCGCGGGGGGAAACCCGGCACACCGGCGGGCGGGCGGGAGGCGACATACGCCCCACCCACCGCCGGGGTGCCTGTTCCGTGCCCTACTCCGCGGAGGAGGCCGCCTGCTTCGCCGCGGCCTTCTTGGTGGCCGTCTTCTTCGCGGCGACCTTCTTCGTCGCCGCCTTCTTCGTCGCCTTCTTGGCCGCCGTCTTCTTCGCCGCGGCCTTGCGGGGCGCCCGCTTCTTCGGCTCGGCCTCGTCCGTGGCGTCCTCGGAAACGGGTGCCGGGGCCGGCACCACCACGACCGCCGCGTCCTCCGCGTCCGCCGGGGACCCCGCGGGGGCCGTGACCTTGCGGGTCGCGCGGCGCCGGCTCCGCACCGGCGGCTCCGTCGACACCTCGGGCCCGGCCTCGTCGGGCCCGGCGGGCGCAGTCGGCCGCTCGGCCGTGACGACCACGACCGCCGCGTCCTGCGCGTCCGGCGGGGACCCCGCGGGGGCCGTGACCTCGCGGGTCGCGCGGCGCCGGGTCCGCACCGGCGGCTCGGTGGAGACCTCCGGTACCACCTCCGGTACCATCACCGGCTCGCTCACCGGTACGACCACCACGGCCGGCTCCGGCTCGTGGTCCGCGGCGGGCGGCGCGCCCGCCGGAGCAGTGGCCTTACGGGCGCCACGCCGCCGGGTGCGGCCCCGGGAGGCGCCCGCCGCGGCCTCCGCTTCGGCGGCGGAGCTGAACCACTCCTCCTCCGGGTCGCCGACCGCCGGCACCAGGTCCGACTCGCCGGCCTCGATCGGTTCCAGTTCGGGCAGTTCCTCGACCTCGACAGCCTCAACGGCCTCCGCCGCCTCGGCCTCCTCGATCTCGGCCTCCGGCTCCAGCACGAGCTCGTGGCCCTCGCCGGCCACGACCCCGAGGCCGCGCCCGCGCCGCTTCCGCTTGCCGCCACCGCCGCCGACCGTCGTCGCCTGGTCCATGTGGACGATGACGCCCCGCCCGTTGCAGTGCACGCAGGTCTCGGAGAAGGACTCCAGCAGCCCCTGTCCGACCCGCTTACGGGTCATCTGCACCAGGCCGAGCGAGGTCACCTCGGCCACCTGGTGCTTGGTGCGGTCCCTGCCGAGGCATTCCAGCAGCCGCCGCATCACCAGGTCGCGGTTGGACTCCAGCACCATGTCGATGAAGTCGACGACGACGATGCCGCCGAGGTCCCGCAGCCGGAGCTGGCGGACGATCTCCTCGGCCGCCTCCAGGTTGTTGCGGGTGACGGTCTCCTCCAGGTTTCCGCCCTGCCCGGTGAACTTGCCGGTGTTGACGTCGACCACGACCATCGCCTCGGTCTTGTCGATCACCAGCGAACCGCCGGACGGCAGCCACACCTTGCGGTCCAGCGCCTTGAGCAACTGCTCGTCGATGCGGTACGTCGCGAAGACGTCCACCTCTGAGGTCCATCGCGACAGCCGCTCCGCCAGGTCGGGCGCGACGTGCGACACGTACTCGTGGATCGTGCTCCACGCGTCGTCGCCACTGACGATGACCTTGGAGAAGTCCTCGTTGAAGATGTCGCGGACCACCCGCACGGTCATGTCCGGCTCACCGTAGAGCAGCGTCGGCGCGTTGCCGCTCTTGGCCTTGCGCTGGATGTCCTCCCACTGCCCCTGGAGCCGTTCTACGTCGCGGCGCAGCTCGTCCTCGCTGGCACCCTCGGCGGCGGTGCGGACGATGACTCCCGCGTCCTCGGGGACGATCTTCTTCAGGATGGTCTTCAGCCGGGCCCGTTCGGTGTCGGGCAGCTTGCGGCTGATGCCGGTCATGGAGCCCTCGGGCACGTAGACCAGGTAGCGGCCGGGCAGCGAGACCTGGCTGGTCAGGCGGGCGCCCTTGTGGCCGATCGGGTCCTTGGTGACCTGGACCAGCACGGGCTGGCCGGACTTGAGCGCGGACTCGATGCGGCGCGGGCCGCCGGACAGGCCGAGCGCCTCGAAGTTGACCTCGCCGGCGTACAGGACGGCGTTGCGGCCCTTGCCGATGTCGACGAACGCGGCCTCCATCGACGGCAGCACGTTCTGGACCTTGCCCAGATAGACGTTGCCGACGTAGCTGGTGGCCTGCTCCTTGTTGACGTAGTGCTCGACGAGGACGTCGTCCTCCAGAACGCCGATCTGCGTGCGGTCGCCGTTCTGCCGGACCACCATGACGCGCTCGACCGCCTCGCGGCGGGCCAGGAACTCGGCCTCGGTGATGATCGGCACCCGGCGGCGGCCCTGCTCGCGGCCCTCGCGGCGGCGCTGCTTCTTCGCCTCCAGCCGGGTGGAGCCCTTGATCGACTGCACCTCGTCGGCGCCGGTACCGGCCGGCTCCGACTTCGGGCGGGGCTCGCGGACCTTGACGACGGTGCGCTCGGGATCGTCGCCGGTGTACCCGTCGTCGCCCGCGGCGTCTCCCCCGCGACGGCGGCGACGCCTGCGGCGGCGGCTGGTCGTGGAGCCCGCGCCGCCGTCGGCATCCTGGTCGGCCTGGTCGGCAGCGGACTCGGCGTCGGACTCCTCGTCGTCCCGCTCGTCCTCGTCCTCGTCGGCAGAGGCGTCCTCGTGCTCGGCGGACTCGCCCCGGCGACGGCGGCGGCCACCGCGGCGGCGCCGACGCGACGGGCGCTCCTCGCCCTCGCCGTCGCCGTCCGCGCTCTCCGCGATCTCGTCCTCGGTGTCGTACGGTTCCGCGTCGGCAGAGGATTCGGTCTCCGGCTCGTCGGCGGCGGTCACGGCGGCGACCGGCTGCTCGGCAGCGCCACGACGACGACGGCGACGGCGCGGGGTGCGGTCCTCGTCGGCCTCGTCCTCGTCGGCCTCGACCGGCTCGTGCGGGGCCGCGGGCGCGGTGGGAGCCTGGAACACCGGCGGCTGGAAGACGGCCATCGCGGGCCGTACGGCACGGCGCCGCCCACGGCCCCGGGGCTCCTCCGGCTCGGTCTCCACGGCGGTTTCCGCGCCCTCGGGCCCTGTCCGTACGTCGATGGTCACGGACGCCACGGGAATCCCGAACGCCGCTGCGACCGCCGCCACCGCCTCCGCGGTGGCCTCCTCCACGGTCTGGCCGTAGCCGCGGATCTCATAGGCGTCGTCGACCTCGACGCCCCACCCGTCGCCGTCCCGCAGCGCCTTCCCGGTGTACGCGTTACCGGCCGTACCGTCCTCCTTGGGCGCGAGCGCGCCGGGCTTCAGCCGCCGCGACCCCTCTCCGGCGGAGAAGGTCGGCACGGCGGCCGCCTTCTTGCCCCGCGTCCGCCGAGTGGTGCCTTCGGCGGCGTCGGCGGTACCGGAGGCGGCGGTACGAGCCGCCTGCCGTTGCCGCGTGGCCACGACGGCCTCTCCGTCGTCCGTGCCGGCCGAGGCGCGGTCACCGGGCCCGGCGGACGCCTGCGCGCCGGCGTCGGAAGAAGCTGCGTCGGCAGCGGCGGGGGCCGTCGCCTTGCGGGTGGCGCGCCGGCGGGTCCGCACGGGCGCGTCGGCTTCGGCGGTCTCCGGAGCAGCGGCAGCGGTGTCCGTCTCGGCCACCTCGGCGACGGCCGAGCCGGCCTCGGCGGGCGCACCGGCCGGGGC
>NZ_DATDBG010000024.1:0-9885 GCF_036524955.1 Streptomyces sp. | reverse complement strand
TTCCCGCGCCCCCGCAGCGCGGCACGGGAAACCGCGCCCGTCCGGCGGTCGAGGACGGCGAAGCCCACCCGGGCCAGCGCGACCCAGCCCGTCCGGCGGTCGAGGGCGGACGGACGCCGCGGGCCGGGCGTTATTCGGGTGCGGGCAGGCCCGGCGCGGCCTAGCGTGCCCGCATGGCCCTCGACATTCGAACGCTGGACGACTCCGACGTCGCCGACTGGCTGCGCGCGCTGCACGCCGGTTTCCTCATCTCGCCCTCCGTGTCGGAGGAAGAGGTGGCGGCGCGCCGTCCCACGTACGATCTGGCGCGCACCAGGGGCGCGTTCGACCAGGGCCGCTGCGTGGCGACGTTCCGCAGCATGCCGCGGGAGCTGACCGTGCCGGGCGGCGGCACGGTCTCCGCCTCCGCCGTCACCAACGTGTCGGTGACGGGCACGCACCGCCGCCGGGGTCTGGCCACCCGGCTGATGGCCGCGGATCTCGCGGACGCCATGGAGCGCGGCGACGCGGTGTCGATCCTGGTGGCCGCGGAGTACCCGATCTACGGGCGGTACGGGTTCGGTCCGGCGACCTGGGTCACGGACTGGACGGTCGATGTGCCGCGGGCGGGACGGGACCCCCGGTACGCGGGGCCCGCCGACGGCGGCCGGGTGGACCTGTCGACCATCGCCGAGGTGCGGAAGGCCGGGCCCGCGCTGCACGAGCGGGTCCGCGCGGTGACCACGGGCGCGATCAACCGCACCGGCCACTGGTGGGAGCTGTTCACCGGACAGCGGCGGCTGCCGTCCTTCGAGTGGAAGGAACCCTTCTACGCCCTCTACCGCGATGCCGACGGCCGGGTCGACGGCCTGGTCGCGTACGACATCGACGACGAGTACTGGCCGAACAAGCTGCCCAAGGTGGACGCCACCGTACGGCAGCTGATCGCCGCCACCCCGGCTGCCGAAGCGGCCCTGTGGGGGTATCTGCTCTCCCTGGACTGGGTGACGGTGCTCAAGACCGGACACCGCGCCCCCGACGACCTGCTGCCGCTGCTGCTCGGCGACCCGCGCGCGGCCCGTACCGAGACGTACGCGGACTTCATGTGGCTGCGGGTACTGGACGTGCCCGCCGCCCTGTCGGCCCGCACGTACGCGGGCGGCGCCACCTGCCTGGTCCTGGACGTGAGCGACGCGTCGGGCCTGTCCGGTGGCCGCTTCCTGCTGGAGACGGACGCCTCGGGCGCCGCGGTCTGCGGGCCGGCCCCGGCCGGCGCCTCCGCCGATCTCTCCCTGGACATAGCCGGCCTGGGCTGCCTCTACCTGGGTGACGAATCGCCCGTCCGGCTGGCCGCCCTCGGCCGGATCACCGAGCACCGCACCGGCGCGGCCAGGACCGCCGACGCCCTGTTCCGCACCCCGCGCCGCCCGTGGTGCCCGGAGGTCTTCTGATCCCCGGGGCGGTGCGTGGGCCCGACGGCTACTGGAGGCCGAGGGCCATCCACTTCCCCGGGTCGGTCAGCGGCTCGAAGCCTGTTTTCGCGTAGACGCCGTGCGCGTCGGCGGTCGCCAGCAGGATGCGGCGCAGGCCGTACGGGGCCAGGTGGTCGCGGACCGCGGTGACGAGCGCGGTGCCCAGGCCCTTGCCGCGGGCGGCCGGGGCCACGTAGACGTCGCAGAGCCAGGCGAAGGTGGCGCGGTCGGTGACGACCCGGGCGTAGGCGTGCTGCTCGCCGGTGGCGGAGTCGTAGGCCCCGAAGTTGAGCGAGCCGGCGATCGCGGCCTCCTGGGTGGCGAGGGTGCGGCCGAGCGCCCAGTAGGCGTCGGTGGACAGCCACCGGTGGACGCGCGGGACGTCGAGGCGGGCGGGGTCGGCGGAGATGTCGTACATGCGGGTCAGCGTAGGTCCGCCACCCGCGCCGGCCCGGGTGCGTCTCGGCACCTGAAATCCCCCCGCGCCGTACGGCCGGCCCGGGGGATACTCGAACGACGGGGCGGGAGCGCGACCAAGATCGGAGAGAGACCGCATGAGGATCGGAATCGTCGGAGCGACCGGACAGGTCGGCGGAGTCATGCGCAAGGTGCTGGCCGAGCGGAAGTTCCCCGTGACGGAGCTGCGGCTCTTCGCCTCGGCGCGGTCGGCGGGGCGCACGCTGCCGTGGGGCGACGGCGAGGTCGTCGTCGAGGACGCCGCGACCGCCGACTACAGCGGCCTGGACATCGCGCTCTTCTCGGCCGGCGGCGCCACCTCGCGGGCGCTCGCGGAGAAGGTCGCCGGGCAGGGCGCGGTCGTGATCGACAACTCCTCCGCGTGGCGGCGCGACCCCGACGTGCCGCTGGTGGTCTCCGAGGTCAACCCGCACGCGCTGGCGCACCGCCCCAAGGGCATCATCGCCAACCCGAACTGCACGACCATGGCCGCGATGCCCGTACTGCGCCCGCTGCACGAGGAGGCCGGGCTGATCGCCATGGTCGCCACCACCTACCAGGCGGTGTCCGGGTCGGGTCTGTCCGGGGTGGCCGAGCTGCACAGCCAGGCGCTCAAGGTCACCGGGGCCGCCGACGGGCTCGCCTTCGACGGCGGCGCGGTGGAGTTCCCCCAGCCGGAGGTGTACGCGCGCCCGATCGCGTACAACGTGCTGCCGCTGGCCGGGAAGATCGTGGACGACGGCAGCTTCGAGACCGACGAGGAGCAGAAGCTCCGCAACGAGTCCCGCAAGATCCTGGAGATCCCGGAGCTCAAGGTGTCCGGCACGTGTGTCCGGGTCCCGGTCTTCTCCGGGCACTCGCTCCAGGTCAACGCCCGGTTCGCCCGGCCGATCAGCGTCGAGCGGGCGTACCGGCTGCTGGCCGCGGCACCCGGCGTCGAACTGTCGGAGATCCCCACCCCGCTGCAGGCGGCCGGCCGGGACGCGTCCTACGTGGGCCGCATCCGCGTGGACGAGACGGTCGACCACGGTCTCGCGCTCTTCCTGTCCAACGACAACCTGCGCAAGGGCGCGGCGCTCAACGCCGTACAGGTGGCGGAGCTGGTGGCGGCGGAGCTGGCGGCGGTCTGAGGCGTCGGCCCCTCGTGCGGGCCGCACGACGCCGGACAGCCGCGGCCGTCCGCGTCGTGCGGCCGGTCGCTACCCCTCGTTCAGCAGCCGGAACGCGGCCAGCACCGTCTCCGACTGCAACCCCACCTGATCGGTGACCGGCACCCACGCCAGGTGGTGTCCGGCCTCCAGCTCGCCCGCCCACCGGGTGAGCTGCTGCTCGCAGGAGGCCCGCACGCGGGCCTCCGCCGGGCCCGGCAGCCCGTCCAGGAGCCGCAGCAGGACGCCGGTGACCCGCAGTGAGATGCGGCGGGCGGCGATGTCGAGGGCGCTGAGGTGGGCGAGGGTGAGCGGGACCGGGGAGGGGTGCAGGCGGTCCCAGTCGTCGGCGACGTCACGGCAGATCCCGGCCAGCTCGGCGGCGATCCGCAGCAGCGGCCGGGCGGCCGGGGAGCCGGGGTCGGGCAGCAGCGGCCGGACCCGGTCCAGGAGCACGCCGGTACGGTCGGACTGGCGCCGCAGCAGCGCGGCGAGCCCGGCCATCGCGCGGGCCGGGTCCGGGTGCGGCGCGGTGTCCGCGACCTTCCGGCTGGCCCACATCGGCACCTCGAAGAGCGCGGTCATCCCGCCGTAGCGGTGCGGGCGGATCCAGGTGGAGCGGTTGACGTCCTCCGGCAGGCTCTCGAACTGGGCACGCTCGCCGGGCGCGGGCATCACGTAGACGCCGGGGCCGGAGCTCGGCCAGTACAGCGCGTCGTACGTGCCGGTCTGCACCGGCACATCGCGTTCGGCGGAGAGTTTGCCCAGCGGTTCGGCGAGCCCCGGGATGTCACGGGTGAGCTGGATCCAGCTCCCGCCGAGGTCGTTGCCGTGCAGCGAGCACTGGAGGAAGGGCCGCAGCTCGTCGATGAGGTCGACCAGTGCCCGGGATTCGGGGAGCTGGTCGTCGGCCGGGCGGATCGAGGGTGCCCATTCGGGCTGTTCGTCGGCGGGCGGGCGGTAGGCGTGGCGGAAGTGCTCGGCCGGGGTGCGGCGGACGGCGGGCCCGGCCTCGCTGCGTATCGTCCCGTCCGGGTCGAGGCAGAGCAGGAAGTGCCAGGCGGCGCCCGCCCGGGCGTGCAGCAGGGGGTCGGCGGCGACGCGTCCGGCCAGCTTCAGCGCGGTGGCGGGACCGATCCGCTCGTCGGAGTGCGGCCCGGCGACCACGAGCACGTTGCGCCGGCCGGCCCCGGTCCGCCCCACCGTCAGCACCCGCAGCGGCCGGCCTTCCCGTGACCGTCCGATCTCCCGCAGCGCGCACAATCCCGGGTGCGAACGCGCGAACGCGGAGGCCGCCGCAGCGACCTCCGCGACGCTGGGGTACGCGTCGGCCATAGCCGACGTCACGTGCCGGACGCGTTGCTGTCGCCCGTGGTCTCCTTCTTGTCCAGCGGCCGGATGACGATCGTGGTAGCCATAGTGACTCCCCTCAAATCGGTTGCCACGCAGGGGAGTTGGCCGTTTTACCCCCGGTTTTCCCCCGCGCCTTGCCAAGAGTCCGGTGACCCCGCGACAGTTGTCAAGAGCACGCGTGCTACCTACGCAAGGGGGCCAGGTGACGGGTGCGGGGCAGTCGCACGGGGTCGGCGGCGGACCCGGCGAGCCGGACGGGGGCCTGCTGCGGCCCCGTATCAAACCGGAACACCGGGCGTACCGCACGGTGGACGGCAACGTCAGGATCGGCAGCGTGATCTACGGGATCGGCGCCGAGATCGAGGACGCGGACGGCTGGGTCTGGACCCTCACCGAGGCGATGGACGGCAGCCGCAGCGCGCCGCAGATCGCCGCCGAGGTCACCGCCCGGCATCCGGGGGTGCCGGTGGACTCGGTCCGGTCGGCCATGGCCGAGCTGCGCGAGGCGGGCTTCGTGGACGACGCGGCGGCGCCGCTGCCCGCCGGGCTCGGCGCCCGCGACCGGGTACGGCACGCCCGCGGCGTCGCACTGCTGCGCTGGATGGACCTCAGCCCGCGGGCCACCCCCTGGAAGGCGCAGTTGCGATTACGCCGCGCCCGCGTGCTGGTGCTCGGCGTCGGCGGTACGGGCGGGGCCACCGCCCAACTGCTGGTCGCCTCCGGCGTCGGTCACCTCCACGCGGTCGACCCCGACGTGGTCGAACTGTCCAACCTCAACCGCCAGTTGCTCTACCGCGAGGCCGACATCGGCCGCCCCAAGGCGACGGCGGCCCGCGCCGCACTCCAGGCGCTCAACTCCGATGTGACGGTCACCTCCGAGTGCCGCGAGGTCTGCGGCCCAGACGACCTCATCGCGCTGCTGACCGCGGCCCGGTACGACCTCCTGGTCCTCGGCGCGGACCGCCCCCCGGAGATACGCCGCTGGGCGAACCGCGTCTGCCTTCGCCTCGGCCTTCCCTGGGTGGAAGGCGGTTACCGCGGCCCCCTGGTCACCGCCGGCGTCCACGTCCCCGGGGAGGGCCCCTGCTGGGAGTGCCAGCGGGCCGGCGAGGACGAACGCCGCGACCTGCGCCTGCGCCCGGGCCAGAGCGAGGACGCCGCCTCCCCGCGCATGCCCTGGAACCCTGCGAGCGCGGTCACCGCCTCCCTCTCCGGCACCCTCGTCGCCCACGCCGCCCTCGCCCTCCTCACCGGCGTGCCCCCGATGCAGCCCGGCTTCCGTTACGGCGTCAATCTCATGTCCCTCGGCGACCCGGTCCTGCAGCGGCACCCCCGTCGAACCGACTGCCCTGCCTGCGGCACAAGCCCGTCCGGCGTCCGAGGGCGGGCGAACGGGCGAGGCCGAGCGAAGCGGAACCCGTCCGGCGGTTGAGGACAGCGAAGCCCCGCGGGGTACCGAAACCAGGCCCGTCCAGGCGTCCGAGGGCGGGCGAACGGGCGAGGCCGAGCGAAGCGGAGCCCGTCCGGCGATCTCGGCCACCACCAGGACGTACCGGTCCGCGCCCCGCCGACGGCAGCCCCAGGGGCCGCCCGGCCCCCGCACCCCCGGCCAGTCGCATCCGGCACAGGTCCGGGTGCCGCAGGGGACCCCTTCGCACCGGCCGGCGACGGTGTACGCGACCACCCCGTCAACAACTGCGTCGCGGCGCTGGAGAAGAACCTCGGCCGAGGGTGCGCCCTACCGTACGTCGGCGACGACGCAGCTCACGTTGTCCGGGCCGCCGTGTTCCCTGGCCAGGGCGACCAGTTCGCGTACCGCCTCCGCCGGGTCGGCGACCGAGGTCACGACCCGGCGGATCCCGTCGGGCGGCACGACGGCGGACAGGCCGTCCGAGCAGAGCAGGTAGCGGTCCCCCGGCCGGGCCTCGTGCAGCCGCAGGTCGGGCGTGCCCTCGCCGTCGCCCGCCAGCGCCCGTACCAGCAGGGACCGCTGCGGATGCGAGGCGGCCTCCTCGGCGGTGAGACGTCCCTCCTCCACCATTGACTGGACCAGGGTGTGGTCGTGGGTGATCTGGAAGAGCCCGCCGTCGCGCAGCAGGTAGCCGCGGGAGTCGCCGATGTGGACGAGGGCGAGGTGCGAGCCGGTCCAGAGCATCGCGGTGAGCGTGGTGCCGACCTCTCCCGGCGCCCGGTCCGCCGCGGCGACGCCGTGCACCGCCCGGGTGGCCCGTGCGACGGCGTCCTCCAGGAGGTTGAGCAGTTCGCCGGCCGGGACACCGTCGGTCTCCAGGGCCTTGAGCGCGTCCACGGCGGCGGCGCCGGCCGGCGCTCCGCCGCTGCCGAAGCCGTCGGCGACGGCGAGCAGCCGGGCATCGGCGTAGGCGGTGTCCTGGTTGCTCTCGCGGACCAGGCCGGTGTCGGACAGGGCGGCGTAACGGATCTCCAGCGGTGGGGCGGCGGTCGGGGACATGGCGGGGTCCTTCCCGGACAGATGGTCGATGAGGAAGGAAGCGAGATCCCGCCGCGCGGCGGTCTCGGCCTCGACACGTGCCCAGTACGAGCGGACCTCCCGGGCCGCCGCGGCCGGCTCCAGTGCGCGGACGCGCTGGATGCGGGCGAGCGGCATTCCCAGGCGGCGCAGCCACGCCACCAGCCGGGCCTGCTCCAGCTGCCCGGGTGCGTAGAAGCGGTAGCCGCTCACCGGATCGACGCGGGCCGGTGTCAGCAGGCCGAGCTCGTCGTACAGCCGCAGCGCCCTCGGCGAGAGCCGTGACGCCTTGGCGAACGCGCCGATGCCCAGCAGTTCCATGCCCGCTTCCCTCTCATGCCGGGCCCTTCGCCCGGCTCCACCGATGCTGGGGGTTCCCCCAGGGGGAAGGTCAAGCGACGCACTCCTGCGGGGTGACCTTCGCCCTGGGGGTGCGTGGCACCGCCGGGCGCCGGGCAGCGGCCGGGGGTCGGGGCGGCGTGGCGTACAGCTTGTCCGTCGGCCGGCTGAACACCCGCACGCCGGAGAGGAACAACGAGTTCACGTAGTTGTGCGTCGCCTCGTGTACGAGATCCCCGGCCGACTGGCCCTGTGCCGAGCGGTCGGCCAGGTACTTCCGCGACATGAGGATCGCGCCGTGATAGCTGGAGTCGGTCAGAAGGGTCACGCGGTCGCCGGAGGTGCGTTCGTCGAAGAGCACCACCACGCGAACCATGTGCCGCATCTCGTCGCACCGGGGGCCGTCACGTGCGCCGACGCGACCCCGTACGACGCTGCCTTCGCCGCCGTGCTGGTGCGCACCGCCCGGGTGGCGAGTCGCCCGTGACCGTCGTGTGAGATCGGGATGAGTCGCGCGTGAGCCGCGTATGAGTCGTGCCCTTCAGCATCGCAGCGATCGGTGAACCGAGACTGCGAAGGAGCACGGCATGCGGGAGCAAGCGGCACGCGGGTCGGCCGGTGGGCTGGGGCAGGGCATCAATCGGCGGGTGTTCCTCGGAGGCATGGGCGCCGCTGCCGTGGTGACCGCGGGAAGCGCCTCGGTGGCGCGGGGGGCCCGGGCGGCGGAATCGGCGGAGCTGCCCGCGACCATGCAGGCCCCTCAGACGCTGGCGATGAGGACGTTCAGCCGGATCGACGGCACGCCCGTCTACTACTGGCGCAGCGCCCGGGGCAACACCACCCTGCGCGACTGGCAGTGCACCGACGCCTTCTACGACCGGCTCGTCCTGTGGATACGCGACCTGAGAGACCTGTCCTCGGACGGCGGCCTCGGAGCGGTGGACTTCCTGGTGTCGGCCGGTTTCTACGTCAACAAGCCCGGCGAGCACGGCGCGGGGACGGCGATGGACCTCGACCTGGTGCGCTGGGCCGGCGGGACGCAGTCCTCCCCGCTGGACGGCCACCACGCCGCGAGCAACCGGACCCTGCGCCGTCGCTACCTGGCGGTGGACGCGACGTGCCGCAGGCGGTTCCGGTACGTGCTCGACGGCTGGTACAACTCCGACCACGCCGACCACATCCACTCCGACTTCGCCGACCTGCCGACGCTGTGCGTGAAGGGCTCCCGGAGCGACACGGTGTTCGTCCAGTCCATGTGCAACAACTTCATGGGATCCGGCCTGGCCGTGGACGGCGCCTGGGGGCCCCTGACCGACAACGCCTTCCAGCAGGCCAAGTCCCAGCTCGGCATCACCGGCAACCCGCACACCGATGTCACCTCCTGGCAGAACATGCTGGCGCGCGTGGCGCGGCACGGCTTCAGCGATCAGGCCTTCTGACCGGCCGGCTCCGGCCGCGCGGGCAGCAGCGCGCGGACGTGGCCGGGCAGGCGCAGGCTCGCCTCCGGCAGCGCGAGGGAGGCGAGCGTGCTCCGGTACGCCGCGGTGTGGGCGTCGGCCGGAGCCAGCTCGCCGGACAGCCGGAACGTCGCGGCCAGCCGGGCCTCGATGCGGGCGGTCTCGACGGGTGCGCCCATGGGGTGGCACGCCGTCAGGGCATCGGCGAGGTGGCGCCGGGCGGTGACCGACCGCCCGGCGCCGATGGCCGCGTCGCCCAGGGCGCGCAGGACGTGGACGACACCGAGCGCGTCGCGGTGGTCCCGCAGAGTGGCCAGGACGGGTTGCAGACGCGCGCTCGCCCGCGCCCAGTCGCGGTGCGTGATGTCGATGAGGCCGTGCAGCCGCTCCACGTGCGCCGCTCCCACGTCGTCGCCGATGACGGTGACGATCCCCTGCGCCTCGGCCAGCAGCTCCACCGCCTGCTGTCCCTCCGCGGCGTCCGCCAGAGCCTCGGCGAAGCGCAGCAGGATGACGACCCTGGTGCGGTCGTCCGCCCGGTGGTGGCTGAGCGCCTGACGGTAATGGCCGGCCGCGTCCGCCGGCCTGCCGAGGTCGGCGAGGACGTTGGCCAGCCCGGTGAACGCGTACGCCAGACTCCGGTCGGACTGCCCCCGCCGCCTGGCCTCGGCCAGGGACTTCCGGTACAGCTCGGCGGCGCTCCGCAGCCGGCCTCGCAGCGCCGTGGCCTTGGCCACCTGCCACGTGGCGTCCGCGATGATCTCCGGGTCGCCGACCCGGGTGGCGACCGTGAGGGCGTGACCCGCCGCATCGGCGAGTTCTGCGTAGCGGTCCTGCTGGTACGTCGCCCAGCACAGCGCGAAGTAGAGACGGGACAGTCGGCGGTCGGGCGCGGCCGGGTCCGGCCAGCACGCGATGGCCGAGCGGAGCACCGCTTCCCGCTCGGCCTCGTCGTAGCGGATGACGAGGTAGCCGTCGAGCTGGAGCGCGAGGTCGCCGGCCAGGTGGGGACGCCCGAGGCGGCCGGCCAGGTGGACCGCGGCGGTCAGGTTCAGCCGTTCGGCGGCGAACCACTCGGCCGGGCGCTGCCGCACCACCGACACCACGGCGGGGAGCGGCTCACCGGCCGGGGCGAGGGGGTCCAGCGCCCCGCCGTGCCCGAGGCGGCCGGCCGCCTGCGCGGCGAGTTCGAG
>NZ_DATDBG010000023.1:0-2022 GCF_036524955.1 Streptomyces sp. | reverse complement strand
CACCCGCGTGGGCATGCCCTTCGTGAACCAGCGCTGGCTGGGCGGCATGCTGACCAACTTCGGCACCATCATCAAGCGGATCCAGCGCCTCAAGGAGCTGGAGGGCATGGACTTCGACGACGTCGCGGCTTCGGGCCTGACGAAGAAGGAGCTCCTCGGTCTCCGCCGGGAGAAGGACAAGCTGGAGAAGACCCTCGGTGGGATCCGGGACATGCCCCGCACCCCGCAGGCGGTCTGGATCGTCGACACCAAGAAAGAGCACCTGGCCGTCGACGAGGCCCGCAAGCTGCGGATCCCCGTCATCGGCATCCTGGACACCAACTGCGATCCCGACGAGGTCGACTTCGCCGTTCCGGGCAACGACGACGCGATCCGCTCCGTCTCGTTGCTGACCCGGGTGATCGCCGACGCCGTCGCCGACGGCCTGATGTCCCGCTCCGGCGGCCAGAGCACAGGTGAGGCCGGTGCCGCGTCCGAGCCGATGCCCGACTGGGAGCGGGAGCTGCTCGGTGCCCAGGAAGACGCCTCCGCGGCCGCCAGCGAGGAGGCCGCTCCGGCGGCCGAGGACACCGCTCCGGTCGCTGACGAGGTCGCCCCGGCGGAGGGTGTGCCCGAGGTTCAGACCGTCGCCGAGGAGGCCGAGGCCCTGGCCGCGGCTCCCGATGCCGCTCCGGTGCCCGCCGACGAGGTCCCGGCCGTGGTTGCGGCCGAGGCCGACGCCGACGCCCTGCCCACCGAGCAGGGCGAGCACCGCAACGAAGCCTGATCCGCGTCGTCAGTGGTGCTCGGTCCTGCGACCGGGCGCCGCTGACCACCAGGCTGCACACCACCACACACTGCTCACCCACGAACTGACGAGGAACGAGATCTGATGGCGGGATTCGCCGCGACCGATGTGAAGAAGCTCCGCGACGCCACGGGCGCCGGGATGATGGATGCCAAGAAGGCGCTGACCGAGGCCGACGGTGACTTCGCCAAGGCCACCGAGCTGCTCCGGATCTCGGGGCAGGCCAAGGCGGCCAAGCGGGGCGCGGAGCGCTCGGCCAGCAACGGGCTGGTCGTGTTCGCCGAGGGCGCGCTGGTCCAGCTGGGCGCCGAGACCGACTTCGTGGCCAAGAACGCCGAGTTCCAGGCGTTGGCCGACGACGTGGTCAAGGCCGTCGCCGCAGCCAAGGCCGATTCGGTCGAGGCCGCCAACGCGGCCACGCTGGCGTCGGGCAAGACCGTGGCCGAGGCGATCAGCGACCTGTCGATCACCATCGGGGAGAAGCTGGAGATCGCCAACGCCGCGTACTTCGACGGGCAGACCGCCGTTTACCTGCACAAGCGCGCGTCCGACCTCCCCCCGCAGGTGGGTGTGGTCGTGCAGTACGAGGGTGAGGACTCCGCGGCGGCCCGGACCGCGGCCATGCAGGTCGCGGCCATGAAGCCGCAGTACCTGGCGCCGGAGGAGGTCCCGGCCGATCTGCTCGAGAACGAGCGACGGATCGCCGAGGCCACGGCGAAGGAGGAGGGCAAGCCCGAGCGTGCCGTCCCGATGATCGTGGAGGGTCGGGTGAACGCGTTCCTGAAGGACGTCTGCCTGCTCAACCAGCCGTCGGTGACCGACAACAAGACGCCGGTGGCTACCCTCCTGGACAAGGCCGGGGTCAAGGTCACCCGGTTCGTCCGCTTCGAAGCCGCTGCCTGAGTGACCTCGAGGCCCGCTTCCGACACCTCTCTCCAGGAGAACTTGTGACCAGTCCGTACAAACGCGTCCTGCTCAAGCTCTCCGGAGAGGTGTTCGGCGGCGGCCGCGTCGGGGTGGATCCCGACGTGGTCGGTGGCCTGGCTCAGCAGATCGCCACCGTGGTGGCGGGTGGCACCCAGGTCGCCATCGTGGTCGGCGGCGGCAACTTCTTCCGCGGTGCCGAGCTCCAGCAGCGCGGCATGGACCGCGACCGGGCCGACTACATGGGCATGCTCGGCACGGTGATGAACTGCCTCGCGCTGCAGGACTTCCTGGAGAAGACCGGGGTGCAG
>NZ_DATDBG010000022.1:0-12999 GCF_036524955.1 Streptomyces sp. | reverse complement strand
CTCACGCCGGGCCCCCGAGCCCGACCCCGCCGACCCGATGACCGTCGTGCTGTGGCCGGACACCTTCAGTACGTACTTCCACCCGTCGGTCGCCATTTCCGCGGTACGGGTGCTGGAGGACGCCGGCTTCCACGTCACCGTGCCCACCCGGGCGGTCTGCTGCGGCCTGACGTGGCTGTCCACCGGCCAACTCGACGTCGCGCGGCGGGTGGTGCGCCGCAGCGTCGAGGCGCTGCGGCCGTGGATCGGGGCGGGCACCCGTATCGTGGGCCTGGAGCCGTCCTGCACGGCCGTCTTCCGGGCCGACGCGCCGGAACTCATGCCGGACGACAAGGACGTCGGGCGGCTCTCCCAGCAGTTCCTCACCTTCTCCGAACTTCTGCTGCGGCACGCTCCCGCGGGCTGGCGGCCCCCGGAACTGACCCGGGCCGCGACCGTGCAGACCCACTGCCACCAGCACGCCGTCACCAAGTTCGACGCCGACCGGGAGCTGATGCGGCGGGCCGGCATCGACGCGGAGGTGCTGGACGAGGGGTGCTGCGGGCTCGCCGGCACCTTCGGATTCGAGCGCGGCCACCACGAACTGTCCATGGCCATCGGTGAGCTGGGCGTCCTCCCGGCGGTGCGGCGCACCGCCCCCAGCGCCCTGGTGATCGCCGACGGCTTCAGCTGCCGTACCCAGATCGAGCAGGGCGGCACTGGCCGGCGCGCGCTGCACCTCGCCGAGGCCCTGGCCCTCGGGCTCCAGGGGCACCAGCCCGCGCACCACCCCGAGAAGGCCGCGCGCCGCCCCGTCCCGCCCTCACCGGCCGCCGCCCGCCTCGCCACCGCGACCGCTGCCGCCGCCACCGGCGCCGCGGCGGGGGCCGCCGCGTACGCCCTGGCCCGTCGACGCCGGCTCTGAGCCGGCCGGCCCGGGGTGGCGCGCACGGCCCTCTCGGGGTGGTGGCCGAGCGGACACCCGGCAGCGCCGAACCACCGGCGACGATCTCCGCCCTCTCGCCTCCGGGCGCTCAGACCCGGTGTCCGGGGCCCCGGACGAAGTCCTCGGGAGGTCGACCGTGCTCGCCCGCTCGTACCTCGCTCCCTGCGCGCGCTCTCCCTTTCGACACCGGTGCGCCCTTTGGCCCGACATTGGAGAGCGCTCTCACGCGCGTAGGCATGGCGCCCGTCGCAAGCGCGCAACCGTCCGACCAGCCGCTTCCTTCGGCACGAAAAACCAATTCCGTCCCGTCGTGTGACGAGTCTTGACGGGCGGTCGCCGGGCGGTGCACTCTCCTCCCCATCGCGTTGAGAGCGCTCTCAGAATTTCTTCCGCTCCTTGAAGCCACTGGAGGCTTCCCATGCCCAACGCCAGAGCCGCCTGGCCCACCATCCGACGCGGCTACGCACGCGCAGCCGCCATCGTGCTCGCCGGAGCGCTGCTCGCCGCCTGTGGATCGAGCTCCTCGGACAGTTCCGCGGACAGTGCCGCCGACGGCGGCAAGGTGACGCTCACCATCGACCTGTTCGGCACCTTCGGCTACAAGGAGGCCGGGCTGTACGACGAGTACCACCGGCTGCACCCGAACATCACCGTCAAGGAGAGCAACACCGAGAACGAGGCGGACTACTGGAAAGCGCTCCAGACCCGGCTTGCCGGCGGCGGCGGTCTCGCCGATGTCCAGGGCATCGAGGTGGGCCGGATCGCCGCGGTCACCCAGCAGCAGTCCGACAAGTTCGAGGACCTCGGCCCGCTCGGCGCGAGCAGCCTGAAGTCCCAGTTCGCGCCCGCCAAGTGGGCGGCGGCCACCACCGCCGACGGCCGCACCCTGGGCCTGGGCACCGATGTCGGCCCCGAGGCGATGTGCTACCGCTCCGACCTGCTGAAGCAGGCCGGCCTGCCCACCGACCGCGAAGAGCTGTCCAAGGCGTGGTCCACCTGGGACGGCTACCTCTCCCTCGGCCGGCAGTACGCCGCGAAGGCCCCGGCCAGGAGCCACTGGACGGACAGCGTCGCCAGCCTCTACGCCGTCATCAACGGTCAGTACAAGGAGCGTTACTACGACGCCTCCGGCAAGCTGATCTACGACACCAACCCGGCCGTCAAGTCCGCCTGGGACACCGCCGTGCGAGCCGCCCACGACGGGCTGAGCGCCAAGCTCAGCGAGTGGTCGCCGGCCTGGAACCAGGCGTTCGCGGGCGGCGCGTTCGCCACCCTCGCCTGCCCGGCCTGGATGCTCGGCTACATCAAGGGCCAGGCCGGGGACGCGGGCAAGGGCAAGTGGGACGTCGCCACCCTGCCCGGCGGCGCCGGCAACTGGGGCGGCTCGTACCTCGCGCTCCCCAAGGGCGGCAAGCACACCAAGGAGGCGTACGCGCTGATCCAGTGGCTGACCGCCAAGGAGCAGCAGGCCGCCCTCTTCACCAAGCAGGGCAGTTTCCCGTCCAACCTCGGTGCCATCGCGGCCGTGCAGGACGTCACGGACCCGTACTTCAGCGGCGCGCCGATCGGGAAGATCTTCGGAGACGCCGCCGAGAAGTCGCCCGTGCAGGTGCTGGGTGTCCACGACAACGACGTGAACACCCAGATCACCAACGCCCTCGGTGAGGTGGAGCAGAAGGGCACCGCACCGGACACCGCCTGGGGCCATGCCGAGAAGGGCGTACGGAACGCCATCGGCTGACCTGACGAACCGCTGCCGGGACCGGCCCCACCCCCCCTCCCGGTCCCGGCAGTCCCCGGACCAACCCGCCCCCGATCCCCGAAGGTCCGTCCGATGACCCTCCCCGCCACGGCCGCCGCCCCGGTCCGCCCCGTCGCCGCACCCCCGCCGCGCAGCCGGCGCTCCCGCCGCCTGCTGCGCGACCTGTCGCCGTACGCCTACATCGCCCCCTTCTTCGCCCTGTTCGCGGCGTTCGGACTCTTCCCGCTGCTCTACACCGCGTACGTCTCGCTCTACCGGGTCGAGTTGCAGACCCCGGGCCGGATGGAGTGGCGGGGTCTGGACAACTACACCGCGCTCTTCCAGGACGAGTTCTTCTGGACCGCGCTGCGCAACACCTTCACCATCGGTGTCATCTCCACCGTCCCGCAGTTGCTGATGGCGCTGGGCCTGGCCCATCTGCTCAACTACCGTCTGCGCGGGCGCACCTTCTTCCGGGTCGCGATGCTGCTGCCGTACGCCACCTCGGTCGCCGCCGCCACCCTGGTCTTCGCTCAGCTCTTCGGCCGCGACTACGGCCTGATCAACTGGGCGCTCGGCCTGGTCGGCATCCACCCGGTGGACTGGCAGACCGGCACCTGGGCCTCGCAGATCGCGGTGTCCACCATCGTCACCTGGCGCTGGACCGGCTACAACGCGCTGATCTACCTGGCCGGCATGCAGTCCATCCCGTCCGAGCTGTACGAGGCCGCCGAGATCGACGGCGCCTCCCGGTGGCGGCAGTTCCTGCATGTCACACTGCCCGGCCTGCGGCCGACGATCTTCTTCACCGTGGTGGTGTCCACCATCGGCGCCACGCAGCTCTTCGGCGAGCCGCTGCTGTTCGAGGGCAGCCAGTCCGGCGGCATCTCGCACCAGTACCAGACCCTTGGCCTCTACATGTACGAACAGGGCTGGGGCTACTTCCACCTGGGCCGGGCCGCCGCCATCGCCTGGGTGATGTTCCTGCTGATCGTACTGATGGTCGGCGCCAACGCCCTGGCCGCCCGCCGCCGTGTCGCCAAGGAGAAGTCCCGATGACCGCCCTCACCGCCCAGCGCCGGCCCCGGCACCGCGCCGTACCGGACGCCCCGCCCACCAGGCGCCCGCTGATCCGCCCGGGCGCCGGGCAGCACCGCAGTGCCGGACCGGTGGCGTACGCGATCCTGATCGTCGCCGTGCTGGTGTCCGCGTTCCCCTTCTACTGGACGATCGTCGCCGCGACCCGCCCCAACTCCGACCTCAGCAAGGTGCCGCCGTCGCTGCTGCCCGGCGGGCGGCTCAACGCCAATGTGCATGCGGTGCTCGACCAGGCGGACATCGGAAAGGCTCTGGTCAACTCGCTGATCGTGTCGGGCTCCGTGACCGTGGGCGTGGTGCTCTGCTCCACGCTCGCCGGATTCGCCTTCGCCAAGCTGCGGTTCAGGGGCCGGGGAGCGCTGCTCGCGCTCACCGTCGGAACGATGATGATCCCGCCGCAGCTCGGGGTGATCCCGCTGTTCATGACGGTGGCGGAGCTGCACTGGACCAACCAGCTGCAGGCGGTGATTTTGCCGGGCCTGGTGTCCGCGTTCGGCGTCTTCTTCATGCGGCAGTACCTGGTGCAGTCGCTGCCCGACGAACTGATCGAGGCGGGACGGGTGGACGGCGCCTCGCACGCGCGGATCTTCTGGTCCATCGTGGTGCCCATCGCGCGGCCCGGGATGGCGGTGCTGGCGATGCTCACCTTCATGGCGTCCTGGAACGACTTCTTCTGGCCGATCGTGGCGCTGACCTCGCAGAACCCCACCGTGCAGGTGGCGCTGCGGCAACTCGGCGGCGGCTACGTGCACGACCAGTCGGTGATCATGACCGGCACGCTGCTGGGCACACTGCCCGTGCTCGTCGTCTTCGGCGTGCTCGGGCGGCAGATCGTCGGCGGCATCATGCAGGGGGCGGTCAAGGGGTGACAGTCCCCGCGGGGCGGGCCGGGTCACGGCACCCGTGGGGTGCGCCGCCGCCCGGCCCGCCCGCGGTCCCCCTTGTCGGTGCGCCGTCCGCCCGGGCCGCTGTCCGGCCGCGCACCCGCGGTCACGGCGCCCGCTGACGAACCCCGCCCGCAACGCCCTCGCCCGTATCGACCCTTCCGTAACGACCCCGTCCGCCCGAGTCCTTGGGAGCGCTTCCATCATGACCGCTGTCGACGACCAGACCGCCGCCCGGACCCTGCGGTTCCCGCCCGGATTCCGGTGGGGCGCGGCCACCGCCGCGTACCAGATCGAAGGGGGTGCCCGGGAGGACGGCCGCACCCCCTCCATCTGGGACACCTTCAGCCGCACTCCGGGCCGGGTCCGCAACGGCGACACCGGCGACATCGCCACCGACCACCTGCACCGGATGCCCGAGGACGTCGCGCTGATGGCCGAACTGGGCCTGACCGACTACCGGTTCTCGGTCTCCTGGCCGCGCGTGCAGCCCACCGGCCGCGGCCCCGCCGTCCAGCGCGGCCTGGACTTCTACCGCCGGCTCACCGACCGGTTGCTGGAGGCCGGCATCCGTCCGGCCGTCACCCTCTACCACTGGGACCTGCCCCAGGAACTGGAGGACGCCGGCGGTTGGCCGGAACGCGACACCGCCCAACGGTTCGCCGACTACGCCCGGCTGGTCGCCGAGGCGCTGGGCGACCGCATCCCGCTGTGGACCACCCTCAACGAGCCCTGGTGCAGCGCTTTCCTGGGTTACGCCTCCGGCGTGCACGCCCCCGGCCGCACCGACCCGGCCGCCGCGCTGCGCGCCGCCCACCACCTCAACCTCGGCCACGGCCTGGCCGTCGGCGTACTGCGCGGCACGCTGCCGGAAGCCGCCCAGGTCTCGCTCACCCTCAACCTCGCGGCGGTACGCGGCCGTACGGAATCCGCCGCGGACCGCGAGGCGGTACGCCGCATCGACGCGCTCGCCAACCGGATCTTCCTCGACCCGGTCTTCCACGGCCGCTACCCGCAGGACCTGCGGGACGACACGGCCGCGGTCACCGACTGGTCGTTCGTCCACGACGGCGACCTGGCGGAGATCGCCCGTCCCATCGACGCCCTCGGCATCAACTACTACACGCCGACGGTGGTCGCCGCCGCCGATCCGGTGCACCGCCCGGCGCCCGAGGGCCCTTCGCCGTGGCCGGGCGCCGAACAGGCGGTACGGTTCCTGCCCGCGGCCGGCCCGCGCACCGCCATGGGCTGGCCGGTCGACCCGGACGGCCTCACCGAACTCCTCGCCCGCCTCCACCGCGAGCTGCCCCGTACGCCCCTGCTGATCACCGAGAACGGTGCCGCGTACGACGACTACGCCGACCCCTCCGGCGCGGTGCACGACCCCGAGCGCGTCTCCTACCTGGTGGACCACCTGTCCGCCGTGCACCGGGCGATCGGTGCCGGGATCGACGTCCGCGGCTACTTCGTCTGGTCCCTGCTCGACAACTTCGAATGGGCCTACGGCTACGGCAAGCGGTTCGGCATCGTCCATGTCGACTTCGCCAGCCAGCGCCGCACCCCCAAGGACAGCGCCCGCTGGTACGCCGCCCTGATCGCCGCCAACCGGGGGCGGGCCGACGCCGCCGGCCGGACGCCGCTCCGGGGGCCGGCCGGCGCCGCCGACCTGACCCCGGAGCGGCGCCGCGGTCAGCAGGTCCGGTAGTCGTACCGGGTGGTGTTGTAGCTGCAGACGTCCTGCACCGCGCCGGTGCTGCGGCGCAGCGTCGCGGTGTCCTTGTCGTTGTTCCAGACGTACCAGGCCCGCTGCTGGTGGAGGACGGCCGCCGTGCCGGTGCCCTTGCCCGTCCTCACCAGCACGGTCCTGCCCGCCTGGAGGGTGAACGCCCCGAAGGTGCAGGTGTGCCGTGAGGCGTCGGTGAGGGCCCGGCCCGCTCAGGCCCTGGCCGTCATCACCACGCCCAGCGTGACCATCGTGCAGGCGATCACCACATCGAGAACGCGCCAGGAGCCGGGACGCGCGAAGGGCCGCCTGAGCAGCCTGGCACCGAACCCGAGCCCGCTGAACCACAGCACGCTTCCGGTCGCCGCCCCCGCCCCGAACGGCCAGCGGCCCCCGCCGTACCCGTTGGCGACCGAACCCAGCAGCAGCACGGTGTCCAGATACACATGCGGGTTGAGCCAGGTCATGGCCAGGCAGGTGAGCACGGCCGTGCGCAGCGACGCGGTGCCGGCGCCGTCCGCGGTCAGGGCCGCGGGCCGCAGCGCCCGCCGCGCGGCGAGCAGCCCGTAACCGACCAGGAAGGCGCCGCCGACCCACGCGGTCACGGTCAGCGCGGACGGCCACTGCTTCACCACCGTGCCGATCCCGCTGATCCCCACCCCGATCAGCGCGGCGTCCGAGGCCGCGCAGATGGCCACCACCGCGGCGACGTGCTCGCGCCGGATGCCCTGGCGCAGCACGAACGCGTTCTGGGCGCCGATGGCCACGATGAGCGACAGACCGGTCCCGAGACCGGCCAGGGCCGCGATGAGTGTTTCACGCACAGCCCGAGGCTAGGAGGGCGAGCGATAATAAGACAAGCTCATTATTCTTGGGTACCATGAACGATGCTCATGATCCGGGATGATGACGATTCCGGGCGCGACGACCGTGGGACGGACAATGACCGACCTTCCGCTGGACCAGGTGCGTACGCTGCTCGCCGCCGTGGACGAGGGCACCTTCGAGGCCGCGGCCGAGGTCCTGCGCGTGACGCCCTCCGCGGTGAGCCAGCGGATCAAGGCGCTGGAGCAGCGCACCGGCCGGGTCCTGCTGCTGCGCACCAAGCCGGTGCGGCTCACCGCGTCCGGCGAGATCGTCGTACGGTTCGGACGGCAGCTCGCCCGGCTGGAGGGCGACGCGACCGCCGAACTGGGCCTGGCCGACGGGGCCGGGCCGACCCCGCTGCCGGTCGCGGTGAACGCGGACTCGCTCGCCACCTGGTTCCTGCCCGCACTCACGGAGGTCGCCGAGCGCTTCGACGTCTGCTTCGACCTGCACCGCGACGACCAGGACCACACCACCCGCCTGCTCCGCGAGGGCCTGGTGATGGCCGCCGTCACCTCGTCCCCGGAACCCGTGCAGGGGTGCTCGGTGCGGGCCCTGGGCACGATGCGGTACCGCGCGATGGCCACCCCCGGCTTCGTGAAACGCCGGCTGTCGGACGCTCCGGTACGGCAGCTCCTCGCCGACGCACCCGTCATCGTCTTCGACCGCAAGGACGACCTCCAGGACCGCTTTCTGCGCGGCCTCGCACCCCGGCGCGCCCCGCGCGGTCCGCGGCATCACGTCCCCTCGTCGGAGGCGTTCGTCGAGGCGGTCGCCGCCGGGCTCGGCTGGGGAATGGTCCCTGACGCCCAGTCCGCCGAACACCGCGCCATGGGCACCCTGGTCGACCTCGCCGCCGACCGCCCGGTGGACGTACCCCTGTACTGGCAGCAGTGGAGACTCGACTCCCCGGCGCTTGCCGCGCTCGCCGAAGCGGTGGCCGCGGTCGCGGCCCGCGCCCTGGGGGACCCCGGCCGCTGAGGGCGCACGGAGGAGGCGGTCGGGCCTGCGTCACCGGGGTGCGGGGGAGCGGGCACCGCGCCGCCGGTGCGCGACGCCGCCGGTGCGCGACGCTCCGGAAGCCGAGGAGCCTCGGCGGCTCGCCGGTCCGACCGGGACCGGCCGCGCACCGGCCGGTTGTCAGCCGCGGGCGTCGGGAGCACCGTGGCACGGCGGACGGGTGGGCGCAGGCATGCCCGAACCGCGGGCGGGCCGGGTTCTCCCGGCGATGCGGCGCCGCACCGCCGGGCGCGCCGTGGTTCTGGCGTGAAGTCTCCGATCCGCTTTTGGTGATTTCTACCGTCCGGCCCTGTCCGTCGATAGAATTCCGCCCGGGGCACCGCTCGACCGGGCGTGTTGTTCCGCGGGGGGAAGTGTGCGGCGATTCACCGATTCCGTTCCAGCCGTCGCGGTGGCCACGCTGATATGCGTTCTGGCCGGTTCGGCGGTCGAGTTTCAGGTGGTACGGCACCGCGAAATCGCGCCCGTAACGGAACTCCGATTACTTCGCACCCCTGTGGCCCCGATCGTTTCCGCTGCGCCACAGTCCTCTGCCTCACCACGGGCCCGCCGTTCCTCTGCCTCACCGTCGGACTCGTCCCCGACGCGCCCGTCGGCGACGCACACCCCGCCGACCAGCGCGACGGGGACGGCTCCGGGATCGCCGTCCGCCGGTCCGCTCGTGCCGAGCAACAGCCACCGGCCGTCAGGTGGCGGTGTGAGCAGCACGTACGCATCGCCGACTCGGACGTCGGCCTTCCCGACCCGCACGTCCCGGACACCCGTGCCGCCGAGCACGACCACCAGCGCGCCGTCCACCCCGACCCCGCCGACCACGGACCGCAGATGCGGCGCCAGGAGCGCGGTGGGCACCCTGCGGGTGAGTTTCGCCGGCCCCTGCACGGGCGACCGCATCGGCCATGCCGCATTGGTCACACTGCACGTCTCGGAATTCCCCGACCCCACCACCACGGGTTCGCTGACCCTGGTCGAAAAGGTCCTCACCAACACCGACGGCACAACGCCCGCACCCGGTCTCCCCGTCTTCGCGACCATCGACAAAGGACTGATCACCCCGGACAATTCCGAGCCCCCGTCGGACGGTGATCTGTGGTCGTACACGATTCTGGCCGGAACGAAATGCCCGGGAGACCGCACCCGGCTCGAACTGCAGGTCTACCTCCTACGGCCAGGTGACGAGACGTCGGTCCAGCTTCCGCCCCCGGGAACTCCGGTCGCCATTCCCGAGGGCAGTCCGCTGCTCGCCACGGTCGAGGTCGCCCGGCGTGACGCGCCGCCCGACGAGTGCCGCCACTGACCGCGTCCGTCCAAGGCACCCCGCTCACGAGAGGAAGGAAGTCCGCCATGGCCGACAGCGCCGGTTCCGCCGAGGGCCCCGACCAGCAGGCCGGTCCCGGCGGTGATCCGCCCGCCGGGGGCTCTCCGGCCGGCTGGAGCACCAAGGCCAAGCTCAGCGTCGTCGTCGCCGCGCTGGGCGTGCTCGCCGCGGTGTTCACCGCCAACCCCGGGCTGCTGCAATCCGGGGGCGGAGGCGGGGGCAACGACAACCACGGCGTCGTCCGCGGCGACAACAACCCGGTGTTCAACAACAACAACCACGTGGGCGTGACGGTCGCCCCGCCTGCGCCGTCACCCACCGCCACGGCCGGCGCCACCGCCTGCGAGCAGCGGCCGAGGACGTCGCACGGTTACAGCGCCGCCTTCGTCACGCCCTGCGACGGCGACTCCCTGCCCTCGCCCTATCCGCTGATCACTCTCAGGGTGCCCGCCTACCCGCCCCACGACGGCTCGCAGGGCAGCATCCAGATGCTTGTGCGGATCCTGTCCAACGGCAGGGGCATGCCGCTGGACGACCAGCCGATGTACAGCTCCCACCAGGTGGAGCCGGGCACCGCGAAGCGCGTCGGGCGCCACACCTGGACAGGCGACTCGATGATCTACACAAGCTGCAACGACTCCGGGCCCGCGCAGATCCTGGTGTACTGGCTGAGCCCGAGTGGCACCGCCGAGGCCCGTCACACGTGGCAGCCCGGCAAGGCCGCCGGCGTCCCCCCTGACAGTGAGCTGCTCGACGAGGTGACCGTCAACATGGTCCCCGGCTGCTGAACGGACGCCGGCGGCGGGCCGCCCGGGCTTCGGCCCTGGCAGCCGCGGCCAGGCGCTCCGCCAGCCGCACCTCCACGGCTCCCGCGGTCGCCGCCGGGTCGTAGAGCGTGCGGTCCACCAGCTCGGCAAGTGCCGCCAGCGAGCCGGCGCTGCCGGAAGAGGCCACGTCGTGGGCGGTGGGGGCCGGCAGTGTCCCGGGTTCGACGGCACGCAGCGTCCGCCGCCACGTTTCGAGGATCCGCCGGTCCGCGGGCAGGCGGGCCCGGCGCTCGGCGTCCAGCCGGGCGGCGGCCCTGCGGCGCAGGGCGGCGGCTGCGGCGGAGGCGGCCACCGCGATCAGTGCCGCGGCCAGGACCGCCACGGCGAGGACGACGCCCTGGTGGCCGCCGCCCGGCTCCCCGCCCGGGGGCGGGGAGGTGACCGGCGGGGACGCGGAGGGCCTCTGGGTGACGGGTGGAGACGCGGGAAGTCCGGCGACGCTGCGGTCGGGGAAGGGCCAGAAGTCGACCCACCCGCGGCCCGGGTAAGCGACCTGAGGCCAGGTGAGGGCGTCGGATCCGTACACCTCCTGGCGCCCGTCGGCGGAGACCGCGCCCCGCGGGCGGTAGCCCACCGCGACGCGGCTGTCGGCGCCCAGCACGCGCGCGGCCAGCGCGAAGGCGGTGGCGTACTGATCGCTGCCGCCCCGGCCTCGGCGCAGGACGTCGGCCAACGCGCCGCACCCGTCGCCGTCGACCGCGCGCCTGTCCAGCAGACCGTGGCCGGCCAGCAGGTCCTCCAGCCGGGCGAGCCGGTCCGTCAGCGGCACACGGGCGTCGGAGCCGTCGGTGAACGGGCGCAGCGCGTCGCGCGCACAGGCCGGCACGGGCACGGTCGAGGGCAGAGGCGCCCCGTCCCGTGCGGCGCCCGTCGGCTCCGCCGCCACGGTGTAGCGAGTACGTGGCGTCGCCGACCGCAGTGCCTCCGCCGTCCTGTCGTAGTCGAGCACGGGCTCCGCGCCGAGCATCCGTGAGGGGTGCGGCAGCAGCCGTGCGGCGGCGTCCAGGGTCACGGTCACGCCCGCGCTGCCGTCCGGCGGCGCGGCCAGTCTCCGCAGGACGGGGGTGGCGTGCCATCCCGCTGCTGCGTCGTAGTCGTCGTAGGCCAGCAGGATCCACAGCGGCGGGGAGTCGCGCAGCGCGGCGGGGAGCCCGACGGTGAGAACCCGCTGACGTGGCCGCGAGGCCGCCCACGTGGGCAGCAGTTGCAGCGGGTCCGGTTCGTCGGGCGTGGCGCGCACGCGCTGCACCTCGGTACGGGCTGCTCCGAGGTCGGGCAGCGGCAGCAGGGCGCCCGCGCAGGCCGTCGACACCACGACCAGGGCAGTGGCCGCTGTCCGCAGGGCCCCTCGGAGGCCGCCCGGCGGCCGGTCGACGAGGGCGAGCGCGACGGTCAGCGCCACCGCGCAGAGCAGGCCGGCGAGCACCGCCGCCCGCGGGCCGTTCACACCGGCCCCGGCAGAGCCGCGGCGGCCAGATCGGCCGGATCGGCGACTTCCACCAGGTGGAAACCCCGGAGGCGGCGTGCGGGTCGCCGGCGGTCGGGCGCCGTCACCCGTACGCAGACCACCTCCGCGTACCGGATCGCCAGGGCGCTGAGCGCCGGCCGCCACAGGTCGGGGTCGCGGGTGGTCACCAGGACGGCGAGCGCCCCGCCGGACGGCACGGCCGCGGCGCGGTTCAGCGCGGCCGTGCCCCTGCCCGGTTGGGGCCGCACTGCCGCGAGGGCGTCCAGCAGGGTGTCCTCGACGCCGGGCGCGGGAGCGAAAGCGCGCTGCGGCCCGTCGCCGCAGGCGAGGGCGACGGGCAGCGCCAGGCGCAAGGACTGGACGGCGACGGAGGCGGCGCAGTCCACCGCGGTCTCGAAGTCGCGCGCCGCGTCGGCGGCGGTGCGGTGATCCGCCCCGGCCGACGCGATGCCGGTGTCCAGCAGCACGGCGAGCTGCCCTGCGGTGTCGGCGGACGGCTCCCTGACGTGCAGTCGGCCCGTCCGCACGGTGCTGCGCCAGTCCAGCAGACGCAGGTCGTCCCCGGGCAGGTAGTCGCGCACCCCGCGCACCTCGAAGGCGTCCTCGGAGCCCGGGTGCCGGGCGCCGGCCCGGCGAGCCGCGACGGCGACCCAGCCGACCTCGGGCAGGACGGCGGGCCGTACCGTGACCGTCCCGTCCGGCGCGGTGCTCACGGCCGTGGCGGTCGCGAGGCCGAGCCGGTCGCGGTACTCCGCGTTCGGTGTGCCGAGCCGCCACACCCCGCGCGGCAGCGGCGGCGTCCGCAGCGCCCATCCGGAGGCCACCAGCGGCACCCGGCGTTCGCCGTCCAGCAGCGCGTCGCGGATGAGAGGATCCGGCCCGCCGCGCACCGGGCCGACGGGCGTGTACCGCAGCGCGATCCGGTCGCCCCGTACCGCGGCGGAGGGGGGGACGCCTTCGCGGACGACCGACTGCCGCACACCGCGGCGCACCGAGGCCCGCCCCAGCGCGCAGCCGGCCAGTGCCGCGAGCCCCAGCCCCACCGCAGGATGGGAGCCGCCCACCGCGCCGAGAACGGTGGCCACGACCGCGCCGGCGCACACCAGCCGGCCCGCCCGGGTGAGCCGC
>NZ_DATDBG010000021.1:0-3434 GCF_036524955.1 Streptomyces sp. | reverse complement strand
GAGCTCGTCCAGGATGCGGTCCACCTCGGCGAGCAGGGCGCCGTGCAACTGCCACTGCCGGGGATGCCTCTGCACCGCGGCGAGCAGCAGATCGGCGGCGCGGTCCCGGCTCACCGCGCTGTCCGCGAGCGCCTGCGCCAGCCGCCCCTCGGCGTTCTCCGCGCTCTGGGCGACCTGGGTGGTGATCAGTACGGCGAAGCTCTCGACGGCATTCGCCACGTGATCGAACAACCTCTCCAGCTCGCGGGCGACGTCGTCGGGGAAGAGCGACTCCTCGGTGCGGTGCTTGGCGAGGTCGGTGAGCGTGCGGGACAGGACGCGCAGCACCACCGCACAGATCTCCAGCGTGTCCAGGCCGGTGCGCAGCACGACCCGGGAGAGCAGGCCCTCACGCACCCGGGGGTTCCAGCGCAGGCTGTCCTCGGCCTGCCGCAGCGAGGCGTCCACCTCCACGATGGCGTGATCCACCCGGCGGGCCTCGTGCAGCCGGGCCGCGGCGCGCTCGACCGGCAGGTGTCCGGCCACCTCGCCGCCGATGTCCCGGAACAGACCGGCCATCCGGCGGGCCATCGACTCGATCGAACCGCCGGCCGACTGCACCCAGACCGGGGGCGCGAACAGCAGGTTGAACAGCAGTCCCACCCCGGCGCCGATCAGCGTCTCCATCACCCGGTCCCACGCGGTGGTGGCCACCCGGGTGACGCCGAGCACCAGCATCGCGCTGATCGCGACCTCGGGCACGAACTCGCCGACCCGCACCACGCGGCCGATCAGCAGCGCGGTGAGGATGATCAGGCCCAGGCTCCACCAGCTCAGGCCGAACAGCGCGCTGAAGCCGATCGCGATCACCACGCCGACCACCACCGAGTTGACCCGGCGGACGCCGGTGGTGAGCGTGGAGTAAAGGGTCACCTGGACCACCAGCAGTGCGGTCAGCGGCGCGGTGAGCGGCGCGGGCTCCGGCAGGAGCCATACCGCGGCGGCATACGCGATCACGGAGGCGGCGGTGGACCGCCCGATCTGTGCTGCGACCGGTTCGGTGCTCCACCGGACCAGCTTCACCATCGGCTCTGGTACGTCGGGCATCCCGAGCCCTTTCCCGCTCTCGGCGATCTCACCGCCCGGCGATCTCGCTCTTCGGCGCTGCGTCCGGCCCAGCCTAGAAGTCGATCTCCGCGGGACCCCCGCGCAGCGCGTGGTGTCCCGACGGGTTCCACCACCGAGGCTATGACCGTCCCCGGAGCGGCGCCGCGCCCCGGGCCCCTCCGCGACCAGGAGCGAATCCCGTTCAGGTCATGTGACGTGCGTCAACAGCGCCGTACGACGTGCGCGTGCCCGCAGGAGTCACGATGGCCGGAAGTGCGTGCCCGCCGGTGGGTCCAGCGAGGAGCGACATTGTCAGGGGCGCGTCAGAAAACTACAGTGATGCGCCCGACCTCCGGCACCTCACTCACCACCTGGAAGTGAACATGACACGACGCCGCCGAACCCTCGTCGCCGCGTGCGCGCTCGCCCTCCCCGCCCTGGCCACCCAGGTCACCGCCTCGGACGCCGCCGTACCGCCCCGGCACGCGATCAACATCTGCCAGAGCGCCAGCTTCTACGCCAACTACGACAGCGCGAGCGGCCCCACCGGCTTCCTGCGCACCCTCTACTACGGCGACAAGATCGGCCACACGCCGGGCGCCCACCCCGTCTACAACGGCTGGGCCGCCAGCTTCGACTACGGCCCCAACGACTGGGGCTACATGCGCCTCGAATGCATCGGCGGTTACGACTCCTGGTGACCGCGCGTCCGACCGCCTCCTGCCCCACCCTCCGTCGTCCCCCGTTCAAGGGGACTCGCACCAAGGGAGCCAGCCATGCCTCGTAAGCTCCGTACCGTCTCGATCGGCGCCACCGCCGCCGTCGTGGCCGCCTCGGCACTCGTCGCCGTCGCCGGCCCCGCCGAGGCCGCCAACGGCCGCGTCGGGGTCCGCGAGACCGTCTGCGCCGACAGTCTCTACGTCCGCACCGAACCGCTGGGCGCCTGGATGGGCACCCTCTACCGGGGCCAGACCTTCACCGTCGAGAAGCTGAACGGCTCGTGGGTCTACGGCTTCGCGTACGGCAACATCAACCGCCACGGCTGGGTCCAGGACGGCTGGTTCTGCTGAGACACCCCTCCGGCCTGCGCCGAACCGCGGCGCATCGGCTACGAGCTGCCAGGACGGTTGCAGGGACCGTCCGCGGCAGTCAGCGGGCACCGCGCGGACGCGACCCGGGCTGGAACCGACGGCCGCCACGGGCAGCGGACAGGGACCCGCACCGGCAGGCAGGCCGATACAGTGCGCACATGCCCGACCTCACGTACCCGTTCGTGGGCATGACGGCGGACCCCTCCGACCCGCCCCCCGGGTTCCATGCCCTCCGGCTGCACACCGGTCTGGCGCCCGGCACCTACGAGGCGGCGGCCGAGGCGCTGTTCAGCTGGCGGATGCACCAGGCCGTCCCGCTGATGCGCGTCCGGCCCACCGCCCGGCACGCGGCGCCCGGCGTGCGCGTGACACTGGGGTTCGGCCCGCTGCGGGCGCCGTGCGAGGTCGTATGGACGATGCGCGAGGAGCATCGCACCGGGTTCGCGTACGGCACGCTCCCCGGGCATCCCGAATGCGGCGAAGAAGCGTTCGTGGTGGAACGGCACCCTGACGGCTCGATCCGCTTCACGGTCCACGCCATCAGCCGCCCGGCGGCGTGGTATGCCCGAGCCGCCGGACCCGCCGGACGCCTGCTGCAAAGAATGATCGCCCAGCGCTACGGCACGGCGCTGCGGACCCAGGTCCGGCCACGAACCGCCGCACGCGGCTTCCTTCCCTGAGCGCCGGTCTCCGCGCAGACCGGTGGCGGCGGACCTCAGCGCTGTACGGCACGGCTGGCCCGGTCGGCCGGACCGTGGATTCCCCGGATCCTGAGAGCTCGTAGCACGATCGTGTGAAACGTCGCTGCTGGGGCAGGCTCAGGCCTACCGGCCGACCGTTCTGTGAGTGCGCCCCGCAGCAGAACATGGTGACGGGGCTGCAGCCGTGACGGCGCCGCGGAGGACGCACCCGGCCTTGTCGTCACGGTCGCCACGGCGCGGGAACGCACCGCGGAGACCGCTGCCGTGGCACCGGGGGTCGACGGATCCGGTGGACGGCCCGGTGACGGCGTACGCCGAAACGACCCGGCCGGTGCGGCGTGCGGCAGTCCTGGGGGCTCCTCCGGTGCCGGGCGCCGACCCGCCGGGGATGTGGGGCGGGTTGGGGGGGGCCGGGTGTGCGGGAGGGCCGGAGGCTTGCCGGGCGGCGGGCAGGCACCGGGTGTAAGGTCGGCCCGGATTCCGGCAAGCGTTCGGTCCAGTGCTGTCGCGCGGTTCGCGGCGTCGGCCCGGAGCAGCTCACGCGGGCTTCCTGCTC
>NZ_DATDBG010000020.1:0-47263 GCF_036524955.1 Streptomyces sp. | reverse complement strand
AGAAGACACAGCGCCAACGACGGGCTCGCCCCGATCCCGTTCGAACAGCACATGGCAGAAGCACGGAGAACGTCAATGGCCCAGCTCAGGGCCGAAGTGGCATAACAACGTCTCCACGCTACGAGGGGATTGACACCCTCGCGATGATGCAGGCCATGCTCGGTTTCACCTCCGAGGCCAGGTGGCTCCGGCATGCCCGGGCCCACCTGCGGCATCTGTTCCCCTATCTGCCGCAGCAATCCGGCTACAACAAGCGGCTTCGCAAGGCCGCCGAACTGCTGCGCCGGGTCACCCGGATCCTGGCCACCAGCACCTCGGTGTGGAGCGACGATGTGTGGATCGTGGACTCCACACCCGTGGAATGCGGCCGCTCCCGGGAGACCGTCAAACGCTCCGACCTGGCCGGATGGGCCCAGTACGGCTACTGCGCCAGCCACAGCCGCTTCTTCTGGGGCCTGCGACTGCACCTGGTGTGCACCCTGCAGGGACTGCCCGTCGCCTTCGCCCTGACCGGGGCCAAGGCCGACGAGCGCGAGACCCTGCTGGACCTGCTCGCGGCCGAACCGCACCTCACCGCCACCCGGCCCGGCCAGACACTGATCGGCGACAAGAATTACTACGGCCGCACCTTCGAACAGGAACTCGCCCAGCAGGGCATCCAGTTGCTACGGCCGACCCGCAAGGGCGAACGGCCACGGCCCGGCGGATCCCTGTTCAAACCGTTGCGGCAGGTCATCGAGTCCGTCAACGAAACCTTCAAGGGACAGCTCGACCTCGAACAGCACCGAGGACGCACACCCCGCGGCGTCATCGCCCGCGTCATGCAGCGAATCCTCGCGTTGACCGCCGCGATCTGGCACAACGACCACACCGGACAAGCCACCCTCCGCTCGCTCACCCCTTACGATCACTGACCCCTTGGAATTGATCATCTAGCCGGCGGTGTACCAGACTGCGGTGTCCTGGGGCAGACGGCCCTCGTCCAGCGGTCCGCTGGCCAGCAGGACCCGGCTGCCGGCGGGCAGCGGCAACGGGTCTCCGGAGCTGTTCACCGCGCACACGAATTCCGGCTCCCGGGCGAAGACGAGCGTGCCTTCGGGGGAGGTGAGCCACCGCAGTGTTCCGTCGCCGAGGGCGGGGTGTTCCCGGCGCAGCCGCAGGGCGGTCCGGTAGAGCTCGAGGGGCGATCCGGGGTCTTTGGCCTGGGCCTCGGCGGTGGACCCCTTCCACGACGGTGGCTGCGGCAGCCATGGCGCGGTCTGCGCCTGGTCGGGACTGAATCCCAACGGTGGCTCGGTGCCCGACCAGGGCAGCGGCACGCGGCAGCCGTCGCGTCCGCGGTCGCGTCCGCCGGTCCGCAGGAAGTTCGGGTCCTGGAGCAGCTCGTCGGGGATGTCGAGGACCTCTTCCAGGCCGAGTTCCTCGCCCTGGTAGAGGTATGCCCCGCCGGGCAGGGCCAGCATGAGCAGTGTCGCGGCGCGGGCTCGGCGCAGGCCGGTTGGGCCGCCGCCGTAGCGGGTGACGTGCCGGACCACGTCGTGGTTGGACAGTACCCAGGTCGCCGGCGCGCCGACCGTGCGCAGCGCGTCGAGGGTGTCGTCGACCGCCGCACGCAGGGCGGCGGTGTCCCACGGCGCCATGAGGAAGAGGAAGTTGAAGGCGGTGTGCAGTTCGTCGGGGCGCAGGTAGAGCGCGAGCCGTTCGGGGTCGTACACCCATGCCTCGGCCACCGTGGTGCGCTCACCGGGATAGCTGTCGATGATGTGCCGCCAGCGCCGGTAGACGTCGTGGACCTCGTCCTGGTCCCAGAACGGGTGGCCGGCCTGCGCGACGTGCACGGGCAGGGCCGGATCGAGGCTGGTGAGCAGGTCCGGCATCGCCGGGTCCTTGGCCAGGCCGTGTGCCACGTCGATGCGGAAGCCGTCCACGCCCCGGTCGAGCCAGAAGCGCAGGACGTCGGCGAACTCGTCGCCGACCTCCGGGTTGGTCCAGTTCAGGTCGGGCTGCGCGGTGTCGAACAGGTGCAGGTACCACTGCCCGTCGGGCACCTGGGTCCAGGCCGGGCCGCCGAAGACGGACTGCCAGCCGTTGGGCGGCTCGGCGCCGTCGGGACCCCGGCCGTCGCGGAAGATGTACCGGGCCCGCTCCGGGCTGCCAGGGGCGGCGTTGCGTGCGGCGACGAACCACGGGTGCTGCGAGGAGGTGTGGTTGGGCACAAGGTCGATGACGACCTTCAGGCCTTGGGCGTGCGCCTCGCCGATCAGGGCCTGGGCATCGTCCAGGGTGCCGAAGGCCGGCTCGATGTCCCGGTAGTCGGCCACGTCGTAGCCGCCGTCGGCCATCGGTGAGGGGTACCAGGGGTTGATCCAGATCGCGTCGGCACCGAGGTCGGCGAGGTACGGGAGACGGGCCCGCAGTCCCGCGAGGTCGCCGACGCCGTCGCCGTTCCCGTCGGCGAAGCTGCGGATGTACACCTGGTAGATGACCGCGCTGCGCCACCAGGCGGCTGACCGGAGGTCGGTGTTCTTCTGATCGGGCAAGGGATTTCTCCTGGAGGCGTGGCGGTGGTGGTCCGGCTCGGGGATGACTGGGCAGCCTGGTGGTGGGTTACTTGACTCCGCCGGCGGTGAGGCCGGCGACGATGCGGCGCTGGAAGATGAGGACGGCGGCGACGAGGGGGACGGTGACGATGACGCCGGCCGCCATCTGGGTGCCGAAGGGCTGGTCGAAGCCGTAGGCACCGGTGAACTTGGAGACGGTGACGGTGGCGGTCTGCAACTCCTTCTTGTTGACCGTCGTCAGGGCGATGATGAACTCGTTCCAGGCGGTGATGAAGACCAGGATCGCGGTGGTGAACACACCCGGCGCGGCCAGCGGGACGATCACCTTGCGGAAGGCCTGGCCGGGGGTGCAACCGTCGATCTGGGCGGCCTGTTCCAGCTCGAAGGGCATCTGGCGGAAGAAGGTGGTCAGGTTCCATACCGCCAGCGGCAGCGCGAAGGACAGGCTGGGGGCGATCATCGCCTGGTAGGTGTTGATCCAGCCGATGGTGGTGAACAGCTTGAGCAGCGGGACCAGCAGCGAGACGCCGGGGAACATGCTGGTGGCGATGACCAGCGCGAGCACCAGGTTCTTGCCGCGGAAGGCCAGCCGGGCCAGCGCGTAGGCGGCGAAGGAGCCGATCAGCAGGGTGAGCACCGTGGTGGTGCCGGCCACGATCAGGCTGTTGAGCAGCGCCCGGGCGAAGCCGACGTCGGGCTGGAAGACTGCCCGCAGGTTGGCCAGCGACCATGGCTGGGGGAGCAGGGTCTTGGAGAACTGGTCGGTGGGACGGCGGAAGGCGGTTGCTCGCCCTGGATGACGAAGCCCTGGCTGTCGAGGCGCTCGCTGGAGCGGTACAGCGACTGGTGCAGCGCGGCCACGATGGGGTAGGCCACCACCAGCCCCAGCACCAGCAAGATCGGGGACAGCAGCAGCGCGACCAGCCGCCCGGTCCCCGCCGAACGGCCACGGGGCCGGCCGGGCACCTGGGAGCCGTCCGCCCCCCGGCGTCCGGTCGTGCGGTCGGCGCCGCGCGCCGGAATCGTCGTGGTAGGGACGGTCATGAGGTCTCCTTGCTCCGCGTCGTCGCGGCCCGGCGGACGGTCGCCGACTGGGCGGCGCTCACCGGTTGGTCTGCTGTGCGAGGTCGGCCTGCAGGTCGGCCAGTGCCCGGTCGGCCGGCTTGGTACCGGTCAGTGCGGCATAAGCCGCGCTCTGGATCGCGACGGTGGCATCGCCGTACCAGACCAGCCTCGGCCGCGGCTTCGCGCGCAGGATCGAGGCCTTGAGCACCGACAGGTAGGGGTACTGGCGCCGCAGCGCGGGATCGTCGTACAGGTCGGCCAGGGTCGGTGCGAAGGCCTGCTCCTGCAGGCTCTGGCGCTGCAGCGGCTCGCTGGTCAGGTAGCGGATGAAGTCCGCCGCGGTGGCCTTGTTCCTGCCGAAGGCCGAGATGGCCAGGTTGTGCCCGCCCAGGCTGGAGGTGCCCGGACCGGTCAGGCCGGGCAGCGGCGCGACCTCGAACCTGCCGGCCACCGTCGAGGAGCCGTCGGTCCTGCTCGCCAGCGCCCACTGGTAGGGCCACTGGCGCTGGAAGACCAGCCGGCCGGCCTGGAAGGCGCGGCGGCCCTCCTCCTCCTGGAAGGTGACGGCGTCCTTGGGGATCGTCCCGCTGCGCAGGCCTTGGGCCAGGAACTCCAGGCCCCGCCTGGCCTGCGGGGTGTCGACGTGGGCCCTCCCCTGGGCGTCGACGATCTCGCCGCCGGCGCTGTCGACCGCCTCGGCGAAGTTCACCGTCAGGCCCTCGTACTTGTCGAACTGCCCGGCGTAGCAGCTCATCCCCTTCGCCTCGGGCAGCGCCAGCACCCTGGCGCAGGTCTGCCGCATCTGCTCCCAGGTCACCGGAGGCCGGGCCCCGGCCTTGGCCAGCAGGTCCTTGCGGTAGTACAGCAGCCCCCCGTCCGAGGTGTAGGGCACGGCGTACAGCCGGTCCCGGTAGGTGCCGGTGTCGATCGTCGGCTTCAAGAACCCCGACAGCTCGAAGCGGTCCCGAGGCAGCTCGGTGATCCACCGGTGGGCCGCGAACTCCGCCGTCCACACCACATCCAGGTTGAGCACAGTGAGGGCGTCCGACCGGGTCTGCGCGTTCTGGACCATCTGCTGCCGCTGGGCGTCGGGCGCTTCCGCCAGCTCGATCAGGGTGACGCGCTCCCTCGGATGGGCCTTGTTCCAGGCCTCGACCTGGAGCCGCACCACACCCCGGTCTTTGCCCTGGGCGAAGGTGATCGGCCCGCGTCCCCGCAGCCCGTCGGGCCCGCTCGTGCGCACCGCCGACGTGCCGCAGCCCGCGAGCACCAGGGCAGCGGCCACGCACGCGATCGCTGTTCTGAGATGTCCGTCCATACGCACTCCTTCGTGCAAGTCGCCCAGAATTTCCGAAATACGCCGGACGCGGTAACCACGAGCGGATCGGGGCATTGTTCATGGTCTTGGTCACGGCGTTTCCTCTCAGATCCCGACCGGGGCGATGTGGATCTTCCGGCCGGTGCCGGACCGGAACGCGGCGACCGCGTCGTCGAACCGGTCCAGCCCGAAGACGTCACTGACCAGGGGATCGAGGGTGAGGCCCGAGGTGAGCAGGTCGACGGCGGGCTGGAAGCTGTTGTGGACCGCCATCGAGCCGATGATGTCGATTTCGCTGTTGTAGACGCGGAACGGCGAGAAGGCCGCGGTACGGGCCGGGTCGGCGACACCGAACTGCAGGAAGGTGCCGCCTTTGCGGACCCGGCCCAGACCGTCCTCGATGGCGGCGATCACGCCGGTCGCGTCAATGACGACCTCGAAGCCCTGCGGGCGGTCGAACGCCGCGGAGTCGGTCGCGATGGCGTCGGCAGCGAAGGACTTGGCGAACAGGAGCCGGTCCTCGTTCGGGTCCACCACGGAAACGGAGGCCGCACCCGCGTCGCGGACCACCGCCGCCATCATCAGGCCCATCGTGCCCGCGCCGTAGATCAGGTAGTGCTCGGCGGGGCGGCGCGGCAGCCGGTTCAGGGCATGGACCGCGCACGAAAGCGGTTCCACCAGGCCGGCGGCTGCCGCGGAAAGCGTGTGCGGCAGGGTGTAGCAGCAGCGTGCGGGCACCGCGACCAGCTCGGCGAAGCCGCCGTCGCGGGTGACACCGATGGCGCTGTAGTCGTCGCAGAGGTTGCCGCGGCCGATCCGGCAGTAGTGGCAGGCGCCGCACGGCATGTTCGGATCGACGGCCACCCGGGTGCCGACCACCGGGGTGGTGACGCCCGCGCCCAGCGCGACGACCTTGCCGGTCAGCTCGTGGCCGGGCACGAGAGGGTAGCGCGACGAGGGCAGCTCTCCGTCGAGGATGTGCATATCGGTGCCGCACAGCCCGCACGAGGCCACCTCGACGACCACCTCACCGGGGGCAGGGCGCGGGTCCGGTACCTCGGCCGTGGTGGCGGTACCTGGTTCCGTGAAGAGGACTGCGCGCAACGGAATGCTCCTTCGCTTCCTGATCGCTCGGGTTGATGGCACCGTGGGGTGCCTGTGGGGCGGCGCGGAAAGGGGGCAGTGTGGGACGTGGACTGACCGGTCGGACAGCACAAACGGGTACGGCTGCCCGGCTGCGGGCGTGTGGCCTGCCCGCCCGGTGGGGTGGTGACGTCAGCGGGCGCGGTTCTGCTGCCCGTGGCTCACACCCGGATGACCTGGGGGCCCATGAACGAGTAGCGGTTGGCCTCGGGGAGCGGCAGGGAGGTGTCGGTGACGATGGCCTCAAGATCGGCCACCTCGGCGAACCGGCTGAAGCTCGCGGAGCCGAACTTGGTGTGCACCCCGGCGAAGACACACCGCCGGGCTGCGCGCACCACCTGCGCCTTGAGCTCGCCGACCACCGGGTCGGGTGTGGTCAGCCCATGGGTGCGGGAGATCCCGTTGGCACCGACGTACGCCAGGTCGATGACGAAGGTGGACAGCATGTGGACGGCCCAGTGGCCGACGGTGGCCATCGTGCCGCCGCGCACCCGGCCGCCCAGCAGCAGGACGGTGCGTTTCTCACCGGTGGCGAGCGCACCCGCGACGGCCAGGGAGGTCGTCACCACGGTCAGCAGCCGGTCCCGGGGCAGGGCCTCGGCGATGAGCTTGGGCGTGAAACCCTCATCGATGAAGACCGTTTCGGCGCCGCCGAGGAGTTCCGCGGCTGCGGCGGCGATCCGTGACTTCTGCGGGACATGCTGCGTCCGGCGGAAATCGAGGGTGGTCTCGAAGCCCGCGCTCTCCACGGGATACGCACCGCCGTGCGTGCGCCGCACGAGCCCCTGCTCCTCCAGCGCGCCCAGGTCCCGGCGCACCGTCTCCTTGGACACCTGGAAGTCCGTGGCGAGCCGGATGACGTCGACGGAGCCCGCGCGCCGGGCCAGCTCGAGCATCCCCCGGCGGCGCTCCTCGGCGTCCACTCCGCACCTCCTCCCTCGGTGGCCGTAACGATGCCCGCTCGGGCTCGCGACCTGATTCAAGCAAAGCTTCATCCCTTTTGAACAGGAAAGAAACCCCGAGGGCGTAGCCGTTTGTGCCTGCGTGGTCCACGGTATCGCCCCAGGTCAGAGCAGTGGTCGAGGTGCCGCCGCGGCTGGCGGGCGCCCGCTTCCCACCATCACCGGGCCCGTTTTGGGCCCGTGGGCACCAGGGCCCGCGGCCCGTTTTGGGCCCGCCGGCACCAGAGCCCGGCGGTGGTGCCGGACGGGGACGACACCGACCGACCCCGTGGGCGGCCCGGTGGATTCGCCGGATCCCGGCGCCCAGTTCAGCGTCGCGCAGCGACCGGGCCGAGGGCGGGCGGCGCTCGGCCGCGTCGTACGTCGATGCCGCGACCGGGGTGCCGGCCTTCGCCACCGCCCGGCGTCGGCACCGCCCGGCGTCGGCACCACCCGGTCACCGCCTCAGGGCGTCACGCCCCCGCCTCCTCGGTCGACTCCGGGGGCGCCCTGTGCGGGACCGGTGCTGCGGTCAGCCGCCGCAGCACGGCACGACGACGCCGCCGGCTTCGCTGGACCCGGTTGACGTGCAGCAGGTGATCGATGGCGCCGTGCGGCATGTGCCGCGCATCGTGGGCGAAGTCCTCCAGACTCCGCAGCAGATACTGACCGTTCGTCCCCATGACCGCGCGCTCCCGCTCCACGAACGGCGCGACGGCCTCCCACACCTTGATGACCCGTATCCGCAGCAGCGCCACCATCTCGTCGTCCACGATGTCTGCCAGCCGCAACACTGCGATGTTCTGGTAGTAGTACACGACGTCGTACACTTCCCGGCGCACCTCGTCCGGCAGCCCGGACAGCCCCATCACCGGGTCGTACTCGACGGACAGCCGCTGCGTCACGAACCAGTACCGGTCATGAAACTCCACCGACCGGAAGTCCGCGAGCAGGTCCACGTACGCCGGCAACTGATTGCTCCGCCGCAGGAGAACGGCCTGCTGGGTCGCCGAATACATTGTGACGATCAACGCCACCACGGATAACCCGGTGGCCACGAGATTGAGCACCACTGCCGCGTCCCCCTCCTCCGCCCGTCGGGCGGTAGGTACCCCCTCCCCCCATTCTCCCCGGCCGCGTTCCCGACCGTCCCGCCCCGCCCGCGTCATCCGTCAGCCGGATTCTCCTTCCCGGCTGCCCGCGCGGAGCGCAGCAGTTCTGTCGCGGTGCCGACGATGTGGTGCTCGATCGCCGCGCGCAGGTCGTCGGGGCTCGCGTGGGTGAGGGCTTCGAGCAGATCACGATGCTCGCGGGCGATCTCGTGCAGGTCCCGGTGCCGGGGCGCGAGCCTGAAGATCTGCGCGCGGATACGGGGCAGCACGCTGTGCCAGAGCTGGAGCGAGTGCGTCGAGCCGCAGGCCTCGACGGTCAGCTCGTGGAAGCGGACGTCCGCCTCGTTGATGGCACGCAGGTCGCCTTCGTCCGCGTGCCGTTCCATGGTGAGGACCAACCCCTCGAGCTGGTCGAGCCGCTCCGGGGTCATCCGCTCGGCGGCCAGCGGCACGGCGTAGGTCTCGATGGCCAGGCGCACCGGCAGCAGCAGGTTGATGAACTCGTCGGTCCTGACCTGCGTGACGAAGACGCCCCGGTTGGGGAAGTGCTCGACCAGGCCCTCGCTCTCCAGTTGCCGCAGTGCCTCCCGGACCGGTCCCGGGCTGACGCCGAGGGCGGCGCACAGGTGGTCCTGTTTCAACTGCTCGCCGGCGGCCACCCTGCCGGTGATGATCTCGTCGCGCAGCAGGTCCACCACCTGCTGGCGCCGCGATGCCGGGGCGAGCAGGTGCCAGCGCGGGGCCGGGACGGACCCTGCGGGGTCGCCCGGTGCGGTCGCGGCGGTGCCGCGCCCAGGCCCGACATGATCCATTTTTTCCCCTTTGTTACGTTACGAACTCCGGCTCGTTGCCAGCCAGTTTCCCAGGTGAAACCTCGTCGCGACCGCTTGACTCACAATCGATTATAGATAATCGTCTGCGGCATGAAAGACAGAGTGATTGCCGTTACCGGCGGTGGGTCGGGCATCGGCAGGGCCGCCGCGCTGCTGTGCGCGGCGGCCGGGGCGGATGTCGCGGTCCTCGACCGCGAGGCGGCGGCGGCCGACGAGGTCGTGCGGGCCGTCGCACGCCACGGCGGCCGGGCCGTCGCCGTGGCGTGCGACGTGAGCGACGAGCAGGCGGTGGCCGACGCGTTCCGCCAGATCCGCGAGCGGCTCGGGACGCCGGACGGCCTGGTCGCGGCCGCCGGGGTCGATCTCGGCGGATTCGCGCACGAACTGAGCGCCGCCCGCTGGCAGCAGGTGCTCTCGGTGAACCTCACCGGGGCCTTCCTCGCCAGCCGGGAGACGCTGCGCGGGCTGATCGAGGCGGGCCGGCCGGGGTCCATCGTGCTGTGCTCCTCGCCGGCCGCCTTCGCGGGCTTCGCCGCGGGCGGCGCGACCGCGTACTCGGCGTCCAAGGGCGGCGTGTCCGCGCTGACCCGCAGCCTTGCCGTCGACTACGCGCGGCACGGCATCAGGGTCAACGCGATCGTCCCCGGCCCCACCGAGACGCCCCTGATGTGGGCCGCCGTACCCGAGGAGCAGCGGTCCGCCATGCGCGCGGTCGTGGAGGACGAGGTGCCGATCGGGCGCATGGCCGATCCGCAGGAGCCCGCGCGCGCCGCCCTCTGGCTCCTGGGCGACGACTCGTCCTACGTGGTCGGCTCGCATCTCGTCTGCGACGGCGGCGTCCTGGCCAAGGCCTCCATCAGCGTCTGAAGGCGCGGGTGTCCGGGGCGTCCATCCGTGGACGATCCCATCCATCTACTGAGGAACCCATGAAAATCACCAAAATCGATTGTCACGTCCTCTCCGATCCGGACCCGGATCTGTCGGCCACCAGCTCCGCGCAGGACGACATCGTGGTCGAGATCCACACCGACGAAGGCCTGGTCGGCATCGGCGAGGCGGACGTCAACCCGTGGATCGCCCAAGCCTGTATCACCGCGCCGGGCACCCACAGCATGGGGCAGAGCCTCACGCAGATGCTGATCGGTGAGGACCCCCTCGACGTCGAGGGCCTGTGGGAGCGGCTGTACGTCGGCTCGGCCATGAACGGCCGCCGCGGTGCCGTGATCAACGCCATCGGCGCCCTCGACATGGCCCTGCACGACCTGCGCGGGAAGTACCACGGCGTCCCCACGTACCGGCTTCTCGGGGAGGCCGTGCGCGACCGCATCGTGCCGTACGCTTCCCTGCAGCCCGAGACCGAGAACTTCGACGCCTACCATGAATCGATCGTCGACTGGGCGGTCATGGCCAAGCGCCGCGGCTTCACCGCGGCGAAGGCGTCCTTGACGCTTTCCGGCCCGTACGCGCACCGCGGCCTGCGGGAGCCGTGGTCCCGGGCGACGGAGGTCATCGCCGACCTGCGCCGAGCCGTCGGCGACGACTTCGCCCTGATGATCGACGTCCAGTACGCGTTCCCCGACGCGGACACCTGCCTGTCGGTCCTGAAGGACTGGAAAGAGTTCGATCTCTATTTCGTCGAGACCCCGCTGCCCAGTGACGACGTGGAGGGACTGCACCGCGTCGCCACCGAGCAGGACATCCCGATCGCCACCGGCGAGTGGCTGACCACGCGCTTCGAGTTCGCCCCGCTCATCGAGCGCGGCAGCCTCAGTGTGGCGCAGCCGGACATCGGCCGCGTCGGAGGCATCACCGAGGCGCTGCGGGTCGCCGACATGGCGGGCCGCCGCGGACTGCGCGTCATCCCGCACCTGTGGAAGACCGGCATCTCCGTCGCCGCCGCCGTGCACCTCTCGGCGGTGACCGCCCACTGCCCGTTCGTCGAATACCTCCCCCGTGACCTGAGTGAGTCGCCGCTGCGCAAGGAGCTGCTGCGCCAGGAGCCGGCCATGGTCGACGGCACCATACCCCTCCCGGAGGCGCCCGGCCTGGGCGTCGAACTCGACCGGGACGCCCTCGAGCGCTTCGCCGACGCAGCGCGTGCCCTGCACAACCGCAAAGCAGGTGGATCATGACAGCTGACTCCCGAACGGCGAACGGCCTGGAGCCGATCTCCCCCGACACCTCCCAGACTCCCCCCGCGGCTCGCCCGGGGCTGAAGAAGAACGCGATCTCGCTGCCCGGCGCCACCTCGATGGGCATCGCCTTCATCGCCCCCGCCGCCGGAATGGCGTTCCTGCCGCAGATCGTCGCCTCGCATGCCGGCGCCGCGGTGCCGTTCGTGTACTTGATGGCGCTGGTCGGCTGTCTGTGCATCGCGTACACGATCGCCCAGTTCGCCCGCGCGGTCTCCAGCGCCGGCTCGTTCTACGCCTTCAACTCCCGCGGACTCGGATCGCGCGCCGGCTTCTTCTCCGGATGGCTGCTGCTGATCGGCTACCTCACCGCGTTCCCGCAGAACATGCTGGCCTTCGGTTACAGCCTCTCCTCGGTGCTGCGACTCCACGCGGGCCTGAACGTCCCCTGGTGGGTCTTCACCGGACTCGCCACCGTGCTGATCACGGGTATCGCGATCCGCGGACTCGGCCTGTCGGTGCGCGTCGACCTGGCGATGATCGGCATCGAAGTGGCCGTGCTGCTGGGCCTCGCCGTGGTGATCGTGGCGCGCGGCGGCGCCGAGGGGAACACCGCGGCCGTCTTCACCCCCGCCGCCTCCGGGCACGTCTCCTCCGGACTGCTGTTCGGCCTGGTGTTCGCGTTCCTGACCATGATCGGCTTCGAATCGGCCGCCACCGTGGCCGAGGAGACGCGCGACGCCCGCCGGAACATCCCGCGGGCGATGATCGGCGCCGTCGCCGTCACCGGGGTCTTCTTCCTCTTCATCACCTACGCCATCACGATCGGCTACGGCCGCCACCACGCGGACAAGCTCGCCGCCACGCCCCTGCCGCTCGACGACCTCGCCCAGCGCTACATCGGCAGCGGCTACGCCGTCCTGGTCGACATCGCCGTGATCGTCTCCGCCTTCGCCGTGTCCCTCGCCGCGGGCAACGGCCTCGTGCGCGTCATCTTCGCCATGTCCCGTGACCGCCTGCTGCCGGCCCGGCTGTCGAAGGTCGACAGCCGCCGCAACACTCCCGCCGTCGCGATCACCGTGGTCGGAACCGTCAGCCTGGTGATCGAATTCGCCCTCGGCGGGGCGTTCGGCCCCTACCCGCAGGCGTACAGCTACCTCGGCGCCGTCGGCGGCCTGCCCGTCATCCTCCTGTACACCATGGTCGGCGTCTCGCTGCTGGTCTACATGTGGCGCGAGCGCCGCGAGGAGTTCCACCCGGTGCGCCACGTGATGATCCCCCTGGCGGGCAGTGCCGTGGCCCTGACGGCGATCTACGGCTCGTACCACCCGCTGCCCGCCGGGGCCTTCCTGTGGCTGAACCTCGGCTTCGTCGCCTACGCGGTCGTCGGCATCGTCCTGGCGGCGTGGCTGCGGCGCAGGCACCCGTCGATGATGAACCGTCTGGGCACGGCAGCAGTCGAGTAAGCGCCCCGCGCGACACGCCCACGCGTACCGCGCATCAGCACACGCAGGACGGAACGTTTCCCGCGGACGGACCGGGCACACGCCGGCCCGTCCGCGGGGCGTGGCGCGGCAGAGCAGGCGTACCACTCCGCCGTGCCGCGCCGCCCTGCCGAGCCGTTCGTCGCCACGCGACGCACCACTTTTTTCTCACGCACCACGTTCTTTGAAAGGAGTCCGCCACCGTGACCGGAAACACAGCGACGGAAAGCACCGTGATCGGAAACACCGTGATCGGAAACACCGTGTGGGTCATCGGGGACGGCTGGATCCCCCCGACCAGCACCGGGCCGGCCCCGGAGATGACCAGCCACGAGAGCGCCTGCATGCTCAACCCCAACCGGCAGGCCGTGGACGTCGAGGTGACGCTGTACTTCGCCGACCGGCCGCCGGCCGGCCCCTACCGCGTCGGTATCCCCGGCGAGCGGGTGCGCCACGTGCGCTTCAACGACCTCACCGACCCCGAGCCGGTGCCGACGGCCACCGACTACTCGGCCGTGATCCGCGCGTCGCTGCCGATCGTCGTGCAGCACACCCGTCTGGATTCCCGCCAGGCGGAGAACGCGCTCATGTCGACCATCGCGTTCCCGGCTGTCTGAAGCCGGCGCCTACGCCCGACCGACGAGTCCGTCCGGGCGTTCCGATCCCGTCCCGCAAGGAAAACCGATGCCCACCGCACCTCCCGATTCCACGCAAGCCCAGCCCGACCGCGCACCCGCCCGGCCCGCGCTCACCCCGCAACTGCTCGACACCGGCGTGGTCGCGATCCTGCGCGCCCGAAGCGCGCGGCACGTGCCGGCCGCCGTCGACGCCCTCGTCGGGTCCGGCGTCACCTGCCTGGAGGTCACCCTGACCATCCCCGGAGCGATGGACGCGATCCGCGCCCTCACCGCGCGGCTGCCCGCATACGTGTCGGTCGGCGCCGGCACCGTCACCAGCGTGCACGAAGCCGCTGAGGCCGTCGCGGCCGGCGCCCGGTTCGTGGTGAGCCCGGTGGTGCGGGCCGACGTGATCGCCTGCGCCGCCGCAGCCGGGATTCCCTGCTATGCGGGAGCGTGGACCCCCACCGAGGTGCTCACCGCCTGGCAGGCCGGCGCGAGCGCGGTGAAGGTGTTCCCCGCGGCCAGCGGCGGCCCCCGGCACCTGCGGAGCCTGCGCGAGCCGCTGCCCGGGATCCCGCTCGTGCCGACCGGTGGAATCGGCGTCGACGACGTGCACGGCTACATCGCCGCCGGCGCGGCGGCCGTCGGCATGGGCGGCCCGCTGCTCGGCAACGCGCTCGACGACGGAGACATGGACGGGCTGCGTGCACGCGCGTCCAGCGTGCTGGCCCGGGTCGCGGCCGCGAGAGACGCCCGATGAGCGCCGCCACCGCGAGGGCAGGCCTGGTCACCCTCGGCGAGACGATGGGACTGCTCAGCCCCGTCGAGGTCGGTCCGCTGCACCATGTGCCCCAGCTGCGCCTCGGCATCGCGGGGGCGGAGTCCAACGTCGCGATCGGCGTGCGCAGACTCGGCGGCGCCGCCACCTGGATCGGCCGGGTCGGCCGCGACGAGATCGGCGACCTGGTCCTGCGCGAACTGCGCGCCGAGGACGTCGCTGTCGCCGCCGTCCGGGACAGCGCGCCGACCGGGCTGATGATCAAAACCCGGCGCACCGGCGACCTCACCGCGGTCGCCTACTACCGGGCCGGAAGCGCTGGATCCCGGCTCGGCCCGCAGGACGTCGAGCAGGACACGATCCGCGGCGCCGCAGTCCTGCACGTCACCGGGATCACCCCGGCGCTGGGCGAGGCACCGGCCGCCGCCGTGCACGCGGCGGTGGAGACCGCCCGCGCCGCCGGTGTCGTCGTTTCGCTCGACCTGAACTACCGCAGGGCTCTGTGGGACACGCGGACCGCGGCGACCGCGCTGCGTGCCCTGGTCAAGTACGCCGACGTGGTGTTCGCGGGCGAGCAGGAGGCGGCGCTGCTCGTGGAAGAGGACGCGCCCGAACGGATGGCACGCGGCCTGTCCGCGCTCGGCCCGCGCCAAGCCGTCCTCAAGCGCGGACATCTCGGCTGCGTCGCCGTCATCGACGACTCCGTGCATGAGCAGGCGGCGATGGCCGTGCGCGCGGTCGACCCGGTCGGCGCCGGAGACGCGTTCGTCGCGGGGTATCTCGCCGAACTGATGTCGGGCGAGCCCGCGGCGGCCCGGCTGGAGACCGCCGCAGCCGCCGGCGCGTTCGCCGTCACCGTGCCGGGAGACTGGGAGGGACTGCCTCGCCGCCGAGAGCTGGCGCTGCTCGACGCCGCCGATCCGGTCGTCCGCTGAACCTGGATCCACCGGTCGGTGTGCGGGTGCCGCGCGGCCCGTACCAGTCGGGGTCTGTCGCAGCCGGGGCCGGGCGGCGGCCTGCCCTCACCCGGGACCGAGAAAGCCCGCCAGCCGGGAGATCTCGGCGGCGGCATCGCGGCGGTGTGCGACGCCGGCTGCGCCACCTCGCTGCCGGGCGTCGTCGCCGTCGGCGACGTGGCCAGAACGGCGGGTGTACGGGCAGCACACTGGACCGGCGCCACCGAACAGCCCGCGGTCGCCGTGCGCAACCTGCTCGCCGGCCGTACTGTCGAACACTGCCGGGGGGTGCCCTATTTCTGGTCCGACCAGTACGGCACGCGCATCCAGTTCGCCGGCCGGGCTCTGCCGACTGATATTCCTCACATCGCGGAGGGCGACGTGGACGCTGGGAGTTTCCTCGCCATCTATGAGCGGGACGGGCGCATCACCGCCGTGCTCGCCGTCAACCGGCCCCGCCCCTTCACGCGGCTGCGCCGGGAGCTCGCTCGCGCGGCCGCCCCGGTCCGCTGAACCACCGATGACCGAGCCGGCACCGGCCGAACCGGCGCCGGCTTCGCGCCAGGCAGTCCCGCGCCGACCGGAGAAGGGCGCGTGAGAGAGAAGACACCCACCCCCCCCGCAGGAGGCACACCGTGGCCATCTCCGTCTTCGATCTGTTCTCCGTCGGTATAGGCCCTTCGAGTTCACACACGGTGGGGCCGATGCGGGCGGCAGGTATGTTCGCGCGCCGACTGAAGGAGGAGGGCCTGCTGGCGCACACCGCTTCCGTTCGTGCCGAGCTGTTCGGTTCGCTGGGTGCGACCGGTCACGGCCACGGCACCCCGAAGGCGGTCCTGCTCGGCCTGTCCGGTCACTCGCCCCGCACGGTCGATGTGGAGTCGGCCGACGAGGAGGTGGCCCGTATCGGGGCGGCCGGGCGGCTCAGTGTGCTGGGCGCGCACGAGATCGCCTTCGACCCGGCCGGCGACCTCGTGCTGCACCGCCACCGAAGCCTGCCCCACCACGCGAACGGCATGACGCTCCGGGCGTTCGACGGCGCGGGCACGCCGCTGCTGGACAAGACGTACTACTCCGTCGGCGGCGGCTTCGTGGTCGACCACGACACCCTCGTCGAGGGCGGCGACCGGGTCACGCCGGACGGCACCGCGCTGCCCCACCCCTTCCGCACCGGTGACGACCTGCTGCGCATGTGCCGGGACACCGGTCTGTCGATCTCCGCGCTGATGATGGAGAACGAGAAGGCCTGGCGCACCGAGGACCAGATCCGCGCCGGGCTCCTGGACATCTGGCGGGTCATGCGGTCCTGCGTGGAGCGCGGTATGACCCGCGAGGGCATCCTGCCCGGCGGTCTGAAGGTCCGCCGCCGCGCCGCGCAGTCCGCCCGCCGGCTGCGCGCCGGCGGCGACCGTGCCGCCCACGCGATGGACTGGGTCACCCTCTACGCGATGGCCGTCAACGAGGAGAACGCGGCCGGCGGGCGCGTCGTGACCGCCCCCACCAACGGCGCGGCCGGCATCATCCCGGCGGTCCTGCACTACTCCACCGGCTTCCTCGGCCCCAGTGGCCCCAGTGGCCCCAGCGGCTCCGGCGGTTCGGTGGGCTCGGTCGGCGCGGTGGCGGACCCGGGCGGGGGCCGTGAGGACGACCAGGACGACGCGGTGGTCCGCTTCCTGCTCGCCGCGGGCGCCATCGGCCTGCTGTTCAAGGAGAACGCCTCGATCTCCGGCGCCGAGGTCGGCTGCCAGGGCGAGGTCGGCTCGGCCTGTTCCATGGCCGCCGCCGGGCTCGCCGAGATCCTCGGCGGCACCCCGGAACAGGTCGAGAACGCCGCCGAGATCGGCATGGAACACAACCTCGGCCTGACCTGCGACCCGGTCGGCGGCCTGGTCCAGATCCCCTGCATCGAACGCAACGGTATGGCCGCGGTCAAAGCCGTCACCGCCGCCCGCATGGCCCTGCGCGGCGACGGCCGCCACCACGTCTCCCTCGACACCGTCATCAAGACGATGAAGGAGACCGGCGCCGACATGAAGACCAAGTACAAGGAAACGGCCCGCGGCGGCCTCGCCGTCAACGTCATCGAATGCTGAGGGAAACGGCTCTGACCACCGGCACACCCATGGGCGCTTCCGCCTAGGAGGCGTCCGGCAGAAACTGCCGGACCACTTTCACGAAAAGGTCCCGCAGCTCGGTCGGTACGCACATTCTCCGTGCTGCTTCCTCAGGGGACAGCCGCTGGGGTCGTTCTTCCTCTTGACTGTGAACCGGACGATTCGGTGGACACCCCCGGCTCGAACTTCCGCGTCGCGGCTCAGCACGCGGCGGGCGCGACGGCCGTCAAGGGCGCGGTCGAGGCGCAGGTGCGGCGCGAGGACGGCACCATCGTGCTGCGGCTCACCAACCGCACCGCTCAGACGCTCTACACGGTCACCAAAAGCGGCGAGCCGTCCATCCGCATCGTCCCGATCAAACCCGACCGCGATCCGATGGAACGGCAAGCGGTCTCGTATGTCTCCGGCGGCGCGAGCGAGCGGTTCCACGGTCGCCAGGAGTTCTACGGCGAAGCCTCCGACTGGGTCCAGGACCTGGGCGCGGCACGGCAGTTGGCGGACGCGATGCGCAAGGCCGGCGAGTACCCGGCGCCGGTGATCGGTGATGTGCAGGTGCTGTACGACCCGCGCATCCAGCTCGGCGACGTGGTGCGGGTGCAGGACACGACCGGTGCCGTGCTCGACACCCTCGCCTGGGTCGTGGGCATCAACACGTCCGCGTCCGCGGACGGCGGGGTCCAGCAGACCCTGAGTCTGCGCGGTGTCTCGGCGAACGTTGTGCCCGCCGACGCGGGCCTCACCCCGGACGCCCCGGCGCTCCCCGCACCGTCGGACACCTCGGCGACGTATGCAGCCGTCGCCGCCGCGTATCCGACGCTCGCCAGTCTGCTCGCGGCCAACCCGACGTGGGCCGGCGTCTAGTACCGCGTCAGCCAGGACGCGGCACCAGCAGAACTCCCCTGTCCCAGAGAGAGACCAGCCATGTCCGAACCCGCACCGGAACCCGTGCAGCCGACCGACGACCAGCTGCGCGAGTTCGCCGAGGCGATCGTCCTCGAACCCGACCCGTACGACACCGAGCCGCCCGCCGGCCGGGAGCTGCTGACCGTCACGGTCGACCCCCCCACCGACTAGGCCGTGGTCTGGAAGTCCCGCCTGTCCCGCGCTCCGGGCGCCGGCGCCACTTCCCGAACACCGCCCAGGCCACTGGCTCGCCTCGAATCCGAGGGCCCGTGTGCCCGCTCACCCCGCCCCCCATCAGGAGGAGTCAGCATAACCACCCAGTACACGCCGATCAGCGGTCTGCCCTACCCGCAGGCATCCGACCCGGCCGACCTACCGACCCATCTGAAGGCGCTCGCCGACGCCCTGGACGGACGCGTCGTCCTGCGGTTCGCGGACGTGGCGGCCCGCGACGCCAAGGTGACCGCGCCGGTCGCCGGGATGCTGGCCTGGATCGGCACACCCGGCCGGCTCATGTACTGGACGGGTTCGGCATGGGTCCCGGCCGCCCTGACGCCGGTGTTCAAGATCAACGTCGACGGCGGGGAAACGACGTCCTTCACCTATACGGAGACGTTGACCGACGCGGTCGGCGACCCCGTGAACGCGTCGTTCACCGCACCGGCTCCGGCCAGGTCGTCGTCACCGTCGGCGGCTTCCTGTGGTCCTCGACGACCACGTACACCTCCTTCATGTCGGCGAACGTACGCAACGCGTCGGGCACGGTCGTCCTTGCCGCGGACGACGCCCGCGCCGCCTGGGCCCAGAACGCCACCAGGGCGTCCGTGTCGGCGCAGTTCCCGGTCACCGGCCTCACCCCGGGCGCGACGTACACCGCGACACCCGCCTACCGGTCGGGGAACACCGGCAACACCGCCCACTTCGACAACCGGTTCATCCGCGTCGACCCCATCCCGTAGCCGGTCTCGTGGCCGATCCCGCCAAGAGTCCCCAAGTACCCTGAGGAGGCCCCATGGCAGTACCTCTGACCGCTGACACATTCGCCGACGCCCTGCGCGCCGAAGGCGTCCAGGTCGTGGAACACCCCGACTGGCGTACCCACAACCGCAATCACCGAGGCCCCTGGGGTCCGGTCCGCGGTGTGATGCTGCACCACACCGCGGGCAGGAACAGCCTCCGGCTGTGCCGCGACGGCACGGCGTCGCTGCCGGGCCCGCTGTGCATCGGCCTCATCGCGAAGGACGGCACGGCGCACCTGCTCGGATACGGCCGTACCAACCACGCGGGTTCCGGCTCCGCCGCCGTGCTCGACGCGGTCGTGGCCGAGCGGACACCGCCGTCCCCGGGCCCCGACGCCGTGGACGGCAACGCCCTCTTCTACGGCTTCGAGACCGAGAACCTCGGCAACGGCCGAGACCCGTACCCGGCGGCCCAACTCGCCGCTGTGGAACGCTTGTCGGCCGCGATCTGCCGGGCCCATGGCTGGTCCTCGGCCAGCGTGATCGGTCACAAGGAGTGGACGCGCCGCAAGATCGACCCTTCGTTCTCCATGACGGTGATGCGTGCGCGGATCGAGGCGCGGCTGAGCCTGAAGCCGGTACCGCGGCCTGCCCCGGCCGCCGGCGCGTACGAACCCTTCCCGGGTACCGCCTACTTCGTACCGGGTCGGCGCGGTGCACTGATCACCGCTGCCGGCGAGCGGCTGGTGGCCGAGGGCTGCGGACGGTACGCCGTCGGGCCGGGGCCGGTGTGGGGCGAGGCCGACGTCCGCTCGTACGCCGCCTGGCAGCGCAAGCTCGGCTACGCGGGCGCGGCAGCCGACGGCATCCCGGGACGTGTCAGCTGGGACAAGCTGCGCGTCCCGCATACCTGAAGGGGGCGCGATGAGTGAAGCGACGCGCCGGACCTTGGGGGAGGGCCGGTTCATGAGTGATGCCACCCGCAGGACTCTGCGGACCACGCTGCAGATCCTGGTAGCACTCGTCCCGACAGCAGCCGGGGATCCTTCGCTGAGCGAGGTACCCGCCCTCGCCGGCGTGGTGGTGGCCGCAGCGGCGCTCAGCCGGCTGATGTCCGTGCCGGCGGTGGAGCGGCTGCTGCCACGTTGGCTGCGGAAGGAGGTCGGCCCGTGACCACAGGGCAAGCCGAGGGCATCGCCGTCGAACTGGAGCGCCTCCGTCGCTCCGTCGACGTCGGATTCGCCACCACCCGTGGCGACCTGGCCCTCCTCCTGCAGCGCGCGGACCAGACCGACAAGACCCTCGGCGAGCACGAGGACCGCCTCGACGCCCTCGAACGCACCCGTTGGCCTCTTCCATCGCTGGCCGCCGTGACGTCCTGTACGGCACTGGCCATCACCCTGTGGGAGGCGACACGCCGCTGAGCGCCGAGCAGACGAAAAGGGGCCGGAAGGCGGGAATCCGCCTTCCGGCCCCTTTTCGCATGCTGCGTACGGTGCGCACGGACGACCGCAGCACACCCAGGCGGTCCGGGGGGTGGTGAGCCGTCGAGCCCGACAGGCGGACGCCGGGTCCGGGCGAGGCGCTGGTGCGTGTCGTCCCAGGGGAGCGCATCGGCACGGATTCGGTGCCGGATCGGGGCGGTGCCGATCGCATATGGTGACCGCGTGCAAAAAGCCGGTATATGACGCCGGTAGTGGGGCCCGGGGGCCGGACGCCTGGTATTCTCTCCGGAATTTCACGCCACTATTTCCCTATGGTGTGACCATCTCGGCATTGCTCTGGTCGAGTGACAGTCGGGGAAAGCCCTATTCAAGAGCCACATCCGGCGCGACAGTGGAATTACTCCATCTGAGTCCTTCCAGGACCGTTGGTCAGAGCGGAAACGGAGGTCCACCGTGACCATCGCAGAGTGGCTGAAACAGAATGTGACCGCCGACGAGAGAGCGCTCGGCTGGTATAGCGGACCGGAATGCGAGGATCGTATCGTCCGCGCCTACCGGGAACTGCTGAGCGGCTATGACATCGACACATCGAAAATCCTCAAGACGACGTGTCTCGTGGAAGGGGAGCACGCCGGCGTCGTGCACGTGCATGACGCCAACTACTTCTCGATCTGCGCGCACCACTTTCTGCCCTTCTTCGGGAAGGTCAGCATCGCGTACGTCCCCGGTGACCGGATCCTCGGCCTGGGCAAGTTCCCCCGCCTGGTGCAGGCCTACAGCCGGCGATTCCAGATCCAGGAGTACCTGGTCAGGGACATCGCCGAGGAGATCATGTCGTCCGGCGGCGCCCGGGCCGTCCGCGTGACCTCCAGCGGCCGCCACCTGTGCATGTGCAGCCGCGGGCCGTCCGACCAGACCGTCATCACCGACACCTCCTACGTCGCCGGCCACCAGGAGCTGTTGGGAAAGTTCGGCCTGACTGAGTGATGCAGGCTCGCGTGGCGGGAGGTGCTCACTGTCCCCTCCCGCCACGAGTTGGAGTCGGATCCCGCCGCGCCGGCGGCGCGGCGCCGCCACCGGGAGAACCAGTGCTCCACAGGTACGGAAGTGGTCGTAGCAGCGGCAGGTCGCCCTCACCCTGGCGGCATGTGGTCGCGACATGGCTCGCCGGCGTGCAGGCCGCCGTGGGACTGGGCGCCGTTTCGCCGGTCAGCTCCGCGGTCCAGTCCTCGTTCGGCCTCTCCATCAGCACGGTCGCTTGTGCCACCTCCACCATGACCGCCGTGGGCGCGGCGCTCGGAATCCCGGTGGGCTGGTGGACCAGCCGCCTGTGTGCCCGTCGTGCGCTGCTTGCGGGCCTTCTCGTCATCTCGGCGGCCGCCGGGCTCAGCGCGCTCGCCGACACGTGGGGTCTGCTGCTGCTGTTGCGAACGGTGGAAGGCGCCGGCTACCTCCTTGTGTTCGTAGCCGGCCCGATCGTGCTCACCAGACTGACACGGGGCCGCACGCAGGCAGCGGCACTCGCCCTGTGGGGAACCTGCGTTCCGACCGGACTCGCCGCCGCCGCGGCCGCGGGGGGAGCCCTGTCGTCCGAGCTGACCTGGAACCGCTGGCTGGGTGTCACGGGGATCGGCCCTCTCCTGCTGGCCGGCTTCCTGGCCGTCACCCTTCCGCGGCTGCCGAACGCCGCGATCGGCCCCCGGCCTCGCGCCGCCGGCACGTGGGTCCGGTTCCTCGGGCCGGCCGGGGCGTACGCCTGCCTGTCACTGATCGGTGTGGCCGTGGTGGTCATGCTGCCCACCTTCTTCACCGAGGCCCGGAACGAGACCTCCGCGGAGGCCGGGGCTGTCGCCGCCGTCGTCACCGCCTGGAGTGCGGCGGGGGGCCTTCTCGCCGGCTGGCTGCTGCGACGCGGCGTCGCCGTCAGGGCGCTCGCTCCGCTCGCGGTCCTGATGCCGCTCGCCTGCCTGCCCGCTTTCTCGGCGGACATCCCGGTCGGCGCGGGCGTGAGCGCCGCCGCCGTCGTTCTGCTCGTCGACGGGCTGCTCATCTCCGTGGTGTTCGCGGCCGTGCCGGCCATCGCCAGGCGGGCCGAAGACGTCGACCTCGCCAACGGCGCCCTCGCCCAGTTCGGCAGCCTGGGCGTGCTGATGGGACCTCCTGCCTTCGGCCTGGCGGTGAAATACGGGGGTTGGAGCGGCACGACTGCCGCGACATCGCTTTTCGCGGCGCTGGGCGCCGCGCTCCTGCTGGTCACCGCTCGCAGTGTCCAGACCGCGGCCTCGGACTTCCCATCCCCGTCGACGCAGCTGCCCGGGCCGGATTCAGCGGCGTACGGAGAGATCCTCAACCGGAGGTCGGAATGAGAATCGATTTCCTCCAGCGGTCCGACGACACCTATGGCGAGTACTGCCTGCACTGCCATGCGGCGGCCATCGAATGGATCACTGTGGACGGGAGAAAGGAGTGCATCTGTCGATCGTGCGGCGAGCGGGCCGAACGGGCCATTGTCATCGACCCCGGTATTTCGTGGTGGACGGACGAGGGCGGCGAATACTGGCATGAAAGCGCCGGCGTGTTCGTACGGGACCCCCGGCGGCGATTCCTGTTCTTCCGAAGGCTGGCCTACCCGTTCTCGATGACCGTTCCCGCAGGACATGTTGAACGCGGTGAACCCCCGGCCAGCGCGGCCGCCAGAGAACTCATGGAGGAAGTCGGACTTCGCAGCGGGAACCTCCGCCTCATCGCCAGTCACCACCTGCGGGGGGACGTCTGCCGAAGGGGCTCCGACGCACATCTCTGGCACGCCTACCTGCTGGACGTCGCCGCGGCGTCAGAGGTGGCGGTGAACGACGAAGGCGAGTCTCCCGTCTGGCTCTCGCTCGACGATGCCCGGTCACACCGGCTCACCTTCGCTGTGGCGCGGATCATCGAGCAGCACGCGAGCAGGCTCGTCGCCGCCGACCGGGAACGGTGAAAGCCGTCTCGTCGGGGTGCGGCCTGTCCAGGTCGCAGGCTCCGGCCGGACCAGGACGGCGGCAGCGTGCTCACCCGGTATGTCGCGTGGTCGGCGTCCGCCCCGACGCCATGGGCAGGCCCGGGTGCGCCGACCCTGTCGCCCGGAGGAGCCGAGGAACGAGGCCACCCGCGCAGGGAGCGAGCAGGAAGACCGACCGCAAGGGGGGTGCCGCGCGGGAGCCGGGTCCCCGGTCAGGCGGTCGTCAGGGGACGATGTGCAGGAGCAGGTTGGGCGATCCGTTGATGACGCCGGTGAGGGTGTTGGGGGTGCCGCCGGCCTTCAGGGCGCTGTCGACGCCGGCGGGGGTGGCGCTGGGGTGGCCGGACAGGTAGACGGCCGCGGCTCCGGCGACGTGCGGAGTGGCCATCGAGGTGCCGGAGATGGTGTTGGTGGCGGTGTCGTTGGTCTTCCACGCCGAGGTGATGGAGGAGCCGGGGGCGAAGATGTCCACCGTGGGGCCGTAGTTGGAGTAGCCGGCCACCGCGTCGGTGCTGGTGGTGGCGCCTACGGTGATGGCGCTGGCCACCCGGGCGGGCGAGTGGTTCGACGCGTAGTCGGTCTCGTTGCCCGCGGCGACGGCGTAGGTGATGCCGGAGGCGATGGAGTTGCTCACGGCCGCGTCGAGCGTGGAGCTGGCGCTGCCGCCCAGGCTCATGTTGGCGACGGCCGGCTTGACGGCGTTGGCGGTGGTCCAGTCGATGCCCGCGATCACACCGGAGGTGGTGCCGGAGCCGGCGTTGTTGAGCACCCGGACGGCGACGATCTTGGCCTGCTTGGCCACGCCGTAGGTCGAACCGGCGATGGTGCCGGCGACGTGGGTGCCGTGACCGTTGCCGTCGGCCGCGACGAAGTCGTCGCCGACCGCGTCGTAGCCGTAGGAGGCGCGCCCGCCGAACTGGGTGTGGGTGATCCGGACGCCGGTGTCGATGACGTACGCGGTGACGCCCGAGCCGGCGGTGTCGGGGTAGGTGTAGGTGGAGTCCAGCGGCAGGTCGAGCTGGTCGATGCGGTCCAGGCCCCAGGTCGCGCCGGTCTGCGTGGCGTCGATGGTGAAGGTCTGGTCCTGCTCCACCGAGGCGACGGCCGGGTCGGCGGCGAAACGGGCGGCCTGGGCGGGGGAGAGCTTGACGCTGTAGCCCTTCAGCGCCGCGGTGTAGGAGTGCGTCACCGTGGCGCCGTACTTGGCTGCCAGGGCCTTGCCCTTGGTGGACGAGGACGCGAACCCCGCGTCGCTCGCCAGCCTGACGATGTAACTGCCCGGGATCGCGGTGGGCGAGTCCGCGTAGAGGACCTTGCCCACCGCCGGAGCGGGGGCGGCGGACGCCGGAAGGGCGACGCCGGTCCCGAGCGCGGTGGCCGCCAGGGTCGCCGCGGCTGTTGCGGCCAGACCGCGCCGGGTTAAGCGCATCACTGCCATCTGAGGGTTCTCCTCTGCTCGGGGGTGACGTGAAGGGCGTTGGCCACGGGGACGCGGGTTCGGAAATCGGTGTTCCGCTTCCGCCCACCGAGACAAGGATGACGTGCGTGACAGGGGCGGGACAAGGCCGCCAAGGGAAGTCATAGACATGACACATTGCGGCAACAGCAGGCGCTTCGACATAACATGACATAGCGTCAATACGGCTGTGCGGGTGAGGCGCCCGGAGTCCTGGGGTGCGAGGTTCGCGAGGCCGACGGCCGGAAGGCCCTCGCCTCCCGGGTGGGACGTGAGCGCGGGCACGGCCCTCCTTCTGGTTTGCGGGTGTCGGTCGGGGGGGAGGGCCGTGCCCGCGGCCGCCCGCGGGGCGACCGTTCGGCGTCGTCGGCGGCTCCGCGCGGCTGACTCGCCGTTCGCCGTGAACCGGGACGTCCGCCTCGTAGGTGGACAACTCGCCCTCGCGGTACGCCAGGTGTCCACATAGCGGACAACTGCCGGGCTTTTTTCGCCGGGATGTGCTCTTTCGTCTTCGGAGGGGGCCTCGGTCGCGGTGGTGGGGGTGTCCGGGCAGGTCAGGTACCGCCGCGGGTGAAGGGGAGTGCTCTCGCCGCGGTCCGTGGCCACGACTCACCAGTACCACTGGTGAGCAGATGTTTCAGTAGCCGGCGTGGAAGCGGTGTCCGTGGATGGCGAAGAGTTGGTGAACTTTGTGTTTCACGTGTGAAGGTCCTCCCGCAGAGGCACTACATTCACCCATACAGACGCGCATGGCGCACTTCTCTGGATAAATCGTGCATTTGGCACGCGAGGTGGGGGACCGGGGTACGTGTCGGGATATTTCGATGCAGTGTGGTCGTGGATGGTCACGGCGGTCGAGGAGACGTCATGGCGTGAGGTGATGCCGCTCGGCCTCGCCGGTGCCTTCGTCTGGGGGCTGTGGCTCTACCGGGCGGTGCTCTCCCGGTTCGCCAGACCAGTGGTGAACGAGTTCCGCACGACGGTGTCGGTCGTGGTGCCGGCGTACCGCGAGGACCCGGACATCCTGCTGGACTGTCTGGACACCTGGCTGGCGCAGGACCCCAACGAGATCATCATCGTGCCGGACGTGGAGGACACGGAGGTCATCCGCAGGCTGTCGTTGGTGGAGGACCCCCGCGTGCGGGTGCTGGCGTTCGAGCACCGCGGCAAGCGGTCCGCGCTCGGTGTGGGCATCCGCGCCGCGACCTGCGAAGTCGTGGTACTGGTGGACTCCGACACCCGTTGGGAGCCGGGGCTCCTGGCGGCGGTTCAGATGCCCTTCATCGACCCCGAGGTCGGCGGAGTCGGCACCCAGCAGAATGTCTACCAGCGACGGAGCAGCGTCTGGCGGCGCATCGCCGACTGGCTGGTGAACCTGCGCTACTACGACTACGTACCGGCCATGGGCCGCGCGGGTGGTGTGGCCTGCCTCTCCGGCCGGACGGCCGCCTACCGCCGCGCCGCGATCGTCCCGGTCCTGGAGAACCTGGAGAACGAGTTCTTCCTGGGCCGCCGCTGTATCGCCGGTGACGACGGCCGGCTGACCTGGCTGGTGCTGGCGTCCGGCTACAAGACCGTGCACCAGACCTCCGCTCGGGCGATCTCGATGTTCCCCACCTCGTTCCGCGCGTTCGTCAAGCAGCGGGTGCGGTGGAGCCGCAACTCCTACCGGTGCTACCTGACCGCCGTCTACAAGGGCTGGATCTGGCGGGTGCCGCTGGTCACCAAGATCACTGTGCTGCAGATCCTGATGACGCCGGTGACCATGGGCATGGCGCTGAGCTACCTGCTGTTCAGCCGGCTGGAACTGAACGGCCGCGGCATTGTGCTGATCCTGATCTGGCTGCTCGTCGGACGCGGTATCCGCGGCTATTCCCACCTGCGCAGACACCCGCAGGAAATTGTGCTGCTGCCCTTGCTCGCCCTCGTGGTCATCATGATCTCGCTGCCGATCAAGCTGTACGCGTTCGTCACCATGAACAAGCAGGGTTGGCTGACCCGCACCAGCGACAGCGTCGGCGGCGAGGGGCAGGGCTCTGCCTCGCTCGCGGGCGCGGCCGGTGCGACTACCGGGGCGGGGGCGCTGTAGCGATGACTCACCACCACATACCTCGTGAGCGGAAGCGGTCTCGTGGCGCACGGGCCTTGCGCCTCGCGGCCGTACCGCCCGTCGTCGGCGCGCTGCTGCTCGCCGCGCCGACCGCCACCGCCCTCGCGGCGCCGGCCGACGGCGCGGGCGGCAAGGGCACGCACAAGATCACGGCCGCGGACTCGGAGAACGAAGCGGGGCTCGTCGCAGCGGAGGACCACCGGCTGGACCAGGTCCGCGCGGTGGCCGCCGTCGCCGCCTTGAAGGGCCAACGCTGGACGCAGCCGTACCGGCTGGACACCGGCAGCGGGTACACCCTGGTGCTCACCCAGCGCACCAAGCCCTACGGCGTCGCCGACCTGATCAAGCTCGCCCCCCAGACCTTCGTCCGCAAGCACGACGGCTCGTACCTGCTGACCGAGAACATCTACGTGGACGCCGGCGCCAAGCTGAGCCTGTCCACCCCCGGCGGGCTGAACCTGCGGCTGGCCAGCAACAACAAGGGCTTCGTGTCCATCGTCTCGTTCGGCGGCCGGCTCACCCTGGCGGGCACCCCGCAGGCCCCGATGAGGATCAGCAGCTGGGACACCCGCACCAACACCTTCGACACGGACGTGCGGGACGGGCGGGCCTACGTACGCGCCGTCGGCGGCCAGTTCGCCATGAACTACGCCCGGGTCACCGATCTGGGGTTCTGGAGCGGACGCACCGGCGGCCTCAGCCTCACCGGCACCGACCGGCCCGACACCAGCAACATCGACGGCCCCAACCCGAACTCGCAGGCGCCCAGCAGCGGCGGCATCATGGCGGAGCCCGCCGGTCCGCTGACCACGCCGGACAGCCGGTTCTCGGTGCCGACGCTCTCCTACGTGTCCGCGAACATCACCAACTCCATCATCTCGGGCAACCTGTACGGGCTGTTCATCTCCGGCGCCACCGGGGTCAACATCAGCCGGACCAGGGTGAAGGACAGCATGGAGCACGGCCTGGTCATGCACCGCGGTGTCACCAACGCGGTCGTGGACAAGACGATTTCCGAGGGCAACGGCGGCGACGGCTTCGTCCTGTCCCGCGCCACCGAGCAGGTCCGGGTCACCGGTTCCAAGTCGCTGTCCAACAGCGGCAACGGCTTCACGCTCAGCGGCCGGCCGCTGGCCAGCGGCCCGTCCGCCTCCGGCGAGTCCATCAGCAGCTACGGTTCCAACTCCGTCTCGGACAGCACCGCCCGGGGCAACGGGCGCTACGGCATCGAGGTCTACGGCGGTTCAAACGTCGGCGTGCAGAACAACCAGGTCGACGGCGGTGACATGGGCATCGTGGCCCGCGCCGAAGCCACCAAGGTCTCCATCACCGGGAACCACCTCACCGGCCAGAAGCGGCAGGGCATCTCGGTACGCGACGGCGTGTCGGCGGCCACGGTCACCGGAAACATCGTCGAGGGCGCCGACACCGGCGTCTACGTCCGCGACTCGCAGGCAGAGATCCGGGGCAACACGATCCAGGACGTCACCGACCACGGGATCTCCCTGGTGGGCAAGGTGTCCAAGTCCACGATCTCGTACAACGTCATCGCCGGGGTCGGCCCGAGCGCGGTGGACACCAGCCGAGCCCACGGCGGCATCACGGCCAAGAAGAACCAGACGTTCGCCTGGCACGACACCAGCGCCTTCTGGATCAAGTTCCGGCACTACGCGAGCCCGATGACGCTGCTCTGGTCGTTCGTGCTGCTGCTCATCCTGTTCTCGGCGCTCGTCGGCGCCCGGCGGAACAGCCGCCGGGGCCACCTGGTCCGAGGCACCCACCCGTACGCCGACAAGGCGCCGCTGCCCGGTAGGGTCACCGAGATCCAGGCGGTGGGGCGTGGACGGCACAGGGTTCCGGCGATGACAGAGTGATCGCCGCCCCCGAGCACGCCTCGCCAATCCGATTTCGCCGAGCCGGAGTTACTGATCATGTCCCACACGCCCCCGCCGCAGTCGCCGCCCCCGGGCACGTTCCGGTTGCCCGGTGGGCCGGCCGTCTGGCTGGGCGGAGCGGCACTGCTGGTCGCGCTGGTGGCGCTCATCGTCGCTGTCGCCGGGAGCGGCGGCGGGTCGGGGCCCGGGGAAACCGTCGGAGCCACCTCGTCCGGGCCCAGGCCCTCGGCGTCCTCGGAGCTGCCCAGCCTGCCCGATGAGACGCCCTCGGCCGGGCCGATCGTGACCGACGACCCCACGCCGTCCTCCGGCACCGGTGGCCCGACGCCGTCCGCGCCGGTCGACTGCCCGACCGCCTCGGTCACGGTGAACGACGCCCGTTCCCTGAAAGCGGCCCTCGCCATGGCACAGCCCGGGCAGAGCATCCGAATGGCCGACGGCACCTACACCGGTCGCTTCACCGCGACGACCCCCGGCACCGCCGACCAGCCGATCTTCCTGTGCGGTGGCGCGGGTGCGGTGATCGACGGCGGCGGCATCAAGGGCGGTTACGCCTTCCACCTCGACGGCGCGAGCTACTGGCGGCTGGCCGGCTTCACCGTCCGCAACGGCCAGAAGGGTGTGGTGGCGGACCAGGTGCAGGGGGCGGTCATCCAGGGCCTCACCGTCACGCAGATCGGTGACGAGGCCATCCACCTGCGCAAATTCAGCTCGGACAACGTGGTCCGGGACAACACCATCAGCACCACCGGACTGCGTCGCGACAAGTTCGGGGAGGGCGTCTACATCGGGTCCGCCAAGTCCAACTGGTGCACCAACAGCGACTGCAAGCCGGACGCGAGCAACAACAACGTCGTGATCGGCAACCACATCAGCGCCACGACCGCCGAATCCATCGACATCAAGGAAGGCACCACGGGCGGCAAGGTCATCGGCAACACCTTCGACGGATCGAAGCTCAGTGGCTCCAGCAACGACTCCTGGGTCGATGTGAAGGGCAACGGCTGGCTGGTGCAGGGCAACACGGGACGCCACTCCAACGGAGACGGCTTCCAGACGCATCAGATCCTCGACGGCTGGGGCACCGGCAACATCTTCAAGGGCAACACCGCGCAGGTGGACGGACCCGGCTGGGGGTTCCACCTCACCTCCGACGGCAACACCGTCGCCTGCGACAACAAGGTGACCGGCGCGGCCCAGGGCCAGGCCAACATCAACTGCACCCGCTGACACGCGGTACGCCCGGACACGCGGTACCTCCTGCCGCACCGCACGTCCTGACGTACCGCACGTCCCGCCCCCCAGCGCGCCCTGACACAACCTGATCCCCCATGAACCGTCACCGGCCGTGACGGTGGGTTCGCACACCCGAAAACACTCCTGCATACGCGACATACACGACACATCACTCGCGGGTGACGCATGTCAACCGCCCACGCACTCCTGGAGGCCACCATGACCGCACCAGCTCCTCGTCTCACCGTCATCGGTACCGGCTACCTCGGTGCCACGCACGCCATCTGCATGGCAGTCCTGGGCTTCGACGTCCTGGGCGTGGACGTGGATCCGGCCAAGATCGAGCGGCTGAGCTCGGGCGAGGTGCCCTTCTTCGAGCCCGGCCTGCCGGAGCTGCTGGCCAAGGCCCTGGACTCCGGCCGGCTGCGCTTCACCACGAGCTTCGAGGAGGCCGGCGAGTTCGGCGACGTCCACTTCATCTGCGTGGGAACGCCGCAGCGCAAGGGGTCCAACGCGGCCGACCTGACGTACGTCGACAGCGCGGTGGAAGAGCTCGCCACGCACCTGCGCAGGCGGGCACTGGTGGTCGGCAAGTCCACCGTGCCGGTGGGCACCGCCGCCCGGCTGACCGAGCTGGTCCAGCGCGTGGCCCCGGCCGGGACCGAGGTCGAACTCGCCTGGAACCCGGAGTTCCTGCGCGAGGGCTACGCCGTGGACGACACCCTGCGGCCCGACCGGCTGGTCTTCGGCACCGACTCGGCCTGGGCCGAGGAGCAGTTGCGCGCCGCCTTCGAGCCGATCATCACCCAGGGCACCCCGGTGGTGGTCACCGATCTGGCGACCGCGGAGCTGGTCAAGGTCGCGGCCAACTCGTTCCTCGCCACCAAGATCTCGTACATCAACGCGATGGCCGAGGTGTGCGAGGTCGCCGGAGCCGATGTGACCGGACTCGCCGAGGCGCTCGCCTACGACGACCGGATCGGCGGCCGGTTCCTCAAGCCGGGCCTGGGCTTCGGCGGCGGGTGCCTGCCCAAGGACATCCGGGCCTTCGCCCACCGCGCCGAGGAACTGGGCGTCGGCCAGGCCGTCGCCTTCCTGCGCGAAGTGGACGGCATCAACCTGCGGCGCCGCGCCCGTACCGTCGACCTGGTACGGGAGTTGGCCGGCGGCGAACTGGCCGGCGCGCGGGTGACCGCGCTGGGAGCGGCGTTCAAGCCCAACTCCGACGACATCCGCGACGCCCCGGCCCTGGACGTGGCCATGACCCTGCACCGGTTGGGCGCCCACGTCACCGTCACCGACCCGGCGGCCACCGAGAACGCCCAGCGGGCCTTCCCGGAGCTGACGTACGACACGGACGCGATCTCCGCCGCCGGCGGAGCCGATGTGGTGGTGCTGCTCACCGAGTGGTCGCAGTTCCGCGAGATCGACCCGGAGGCGATGGGCGCGGTGGTCGCCCAGCGGCGCATCGTCGACGGCCGGCACGCCCTCGAGCCCGCCGAGTGGCGCGCGGCGGGCTGGGAGTACCGGGCGCTGGGCCGCCCCTGATCCGCATCGGCATCACGCTCCGGAACCGGTCGGGGACCCCGAGTGCGGTGACTCGTCACCGGAACGGGAGTTCACGGATGCGGTCGGCCAGGTCAAGAAGCGGTGGGGACGGCGCCGGGTGACAGCACGGCCCCACCGTGCTTGAGTTGAGGTGAGGGCCGTGAGTGCCATCGGGAGACCCGACGCCTTCCCAGCTCGTGAACGGCACGAACGGGGCCCGGGTCGGGCACGCGGCGCCTCCCAGGAGGGAGCCGTGATGGCTGCCACCCCGAACCGCGCCGAGATCGAGGCCGACATCAAGCAGACCCTGGGTCTGGTCCCGCACTTCTTCCAGCGCATCCCCACCGACCTGCTCGCAGCCGAGTGGGAGATCTTCAAGAAGATCGAACTCGGCGAAACGCTGATCCCGAACAAGTACAAGGAGCTCATCGGCGTCGGCCTGCACGCCGAGACGAAGTGCCGCTACTGCAGCCTGTTCCACACCGAGGCCGCCAAGCTCTTCGGTGCGACGGACGAGGAGATCCAGGAGGCCGTCCACTACGCGAAGGCGAGCCTGGGCTGGAGCGCGTACCTGAACGGCATGCAGGAGGACTACGACCAGTTCGCGGCCGAACTGGCTCAGGTCGTCGACTACGTACGGTCGCAAGCCTGACATGGAACTCGAACGAGTGCGCTTGACGGTGCTCCGGGGCACGTTCCACGTCTACGAGCTGGCGGCCCTGGTCGCTGCCGCCCGCTACGTCACCGACTCCCCGCCCCCGGAGATGCCCGCGCAACTGCTCGAACAGCTGCGGGGGCTTCTGGACGAGTACGACGAGCAGGTCCGCGACCTGTCGCTGTGCGCGCCGGCGCGGCCGCAGAGCAGGAAGTGACGCCGGGCTCTGGCGACCGGACGCACGGGCTCGTCACTCCCGTTCCGGGGCGTCGGCGTCGTCATGGGCGAGTTCCGCCTCGATGCCGATCATGAGTTCCACGAACTGTGTGAGATCCACCGAGCAGTGCAGGAGCGGGACCCGTTCGCCCTCGCGCTCCAGATACGCGTCCCGGCGGTCGCCGATGGATCCGAGGGTGGCGGGGATGAACACCCACCCTCCGAGCCAGTAGCCGGCCGTCGTGGTGGGAGCTGCCGGTACCGTATTCGCGTTGAACTCGCTCATGCATCGATAACGACTTCCACCCCGATTCAGGATTCCATCATTCGAGTGGTGTGCAGGGAATGCGGAGTGTCGGCAGGACGACGGACCGAGACGTGCGGTATAGGGGGGCGCCTCGGGTCGCCGCTCGGCTCGCGGTACCCGGTCTCAGATCTGCGGTGGAGGCGCACGGGTGTACGTGACACTGGTGCTGATTCCCCCGGGCGTGGCCACGGTGACAGGAACCGGAAGGGCGGGTCCGGCGGCACGATCGCGGTGACCTGGGTGTCGGAGAGCACCGTGAAGGCGGCGGTGCGGTGCCGAACGTGACGGCCTGGGTCAGAGTGAGGCCGGCACCGGTCAGCGTGACGGTATTGCCGCCCGACGTCGGCCCTTGGGCGGGTGCGATGCCCGTGAGGCCGGGGAGGGACCACCGGCACCGTCGACGCGGCGGCGGTGTTGTGTGCCGTGAGAGACCTGGTCGTGGGCGAGGCTTCAGGACTGGTCATGGCTGCTCCCGGGTGGTGACGAATGCGCGGACTCCGGCCGACCGTGGGGGTTTGTCGGCTGGAGCCCGCGTCTGGAGGACCCCCGTGGTGTCCTCCAGGTCCCGAGATGACCCGTGCGTGACGTTCGATGGGTTGGTTGCCCTCATCGCCGTCGATCAGATGCCGGGTCCCGGGACGTAGGTGAAGCCGGCGACGGCGGTGGCCGTGCCGGCGGGGTTGGTGACGGCCACGTCGACGGCACCGGTACCGGCCGGGGAGACGGCCGACACCGTGGTCGAGTTGATCACCGAGAACGGCGCGGCGTTGCCGTCGAAGGTGACCGACTGGGTGCTCCCCAGGTTGGTGCCGCTGATCGTCACCGCGGTGCCGCCGGACTCAGGACCGGTGTTCGGGTTGACGGTGGTGACCGTGGGCACTGCGACGTAGGTGTAGGACAGGCCGTTGTTGGTCCCGCCCGCCGTGGTGACGCTGATACTCACCGTGCCCGCTGTCCCGGCCGGCGCGACGACGGTGATCTGGCTGTCGGAGACCACCGTGGGCGTGGCCGAGTTGGGGCCGAAGGCGACGCTGGTGGCGGTGCTCAGTCCGGTACCGGTGATGGTGACGGTGTTGCCGCCCGCGACCGGGCCGGAACTGTCGCTGAGCGCGGCCTTGAAGGGCGCCCCGACGTAGAAGAAGGGTATGGGGTTGCTGGTCCCGCCGGGTGTGGTCACCGTGACGTCGACCGTCCCGGTGCCCGACGGTGAGACGGCGGTGACCTGGGTGGGCGACACGACCGTGACGCCGGTGGCCTGCTTGGTCCCGAAGCGCACCGCGCTCGTGCCGGTGAGGTTGGTGCCCGTGATGGTCACGGTCGTTCCTCCGCCGGTCGAGCCTTGGTTGGGTGAGATCGGCATGGGATCCTCCTGGTTGGCCTGGTTGGCCTGGTTGGCCTGGTTGGCTGGCTTGGCTGGTTGGGTTGGGTTGGTTCGACTGGTTGGCTGGACGGTTGGAGCTGAGCCGTTCGAGTCGGCTCGCCGAGTCGGCTGGTTGAGCTGGGGGTGCCGGGCTCGGCAGGAGTGGAACGGCGCACGCCGTTCGGTGGCTGCGACCAGGGCGTGACGCGCCACGGCGGCGCGCGCGGGGGCGCGAGTGTCTCCGGTCAGCCGGAGCAGAAGGGCACGCTGCCGGCCTGGGCGGTGTTGTCGCGGAGCGTGGCCGCGTTGAGCGTCACGGTGCCGCCGAGGTTGGCGATGCCCCCGCCGACACCGCCTGTCGAGGCCTTGCCGCCCCGCAGGGTCACCGAGTTCAGCAGAACGGCGACAGCACCAGGTCGTCGCCGCCCATGGTGTTGGCCGCGTTGATCGCGTTGACCAGTGCGTTTTCGCTGCATCCCACGAACTGCACGGCGTGGGCGCTGGTGGGTACGAGGGACAGGCCCGCTGCCAGTGCCGCGGTGCCGAGCATGGCTGAGATCGTGCGAGAAGCTCGCATGGGATGCCCCTTCTGCCCTGATTCGGGAGCCGCACCAGTCGGTGCCTGGAGTGGCACCGACTGGTGGATCCATGTCCCTCCCGGGGGAGCTTGCCCAACGACGCCGGCGGCCGGACAACCTCCCGCCGACTGTGAGAGTCAACGGCGTACCGCCTGTCGTAACTCCCCCGGGAAAGGTGGGCGGCCCGCCGGTTTGGATATGCACAGCAAATCACCGGGGGTGAATCAAAATCAAGGCGCGGAGCAATAGTCGTATTAATTGAGGTGGTGAAATTCGGAGTCTTTGATGTACCACCCCTTTGTGTCAACGCTGTAACCCCCCGGTGCTCCCGCAGTCCGCCGAAGGGTTACGCGTCGAATGCGAAGTCGATCCCCTGACCTGTTATGTTCGCGAGTCACGGCAGTTCATTCGGCACCGGTTCCGACGTCCTGCGCGCGGCGGCGGCAGGGGAATTCCGGTGTCCGCTGCTCCAGGAATCACATCAGGCCCATGATTCTTTTGCTTTTTCCGTGGGCTCACTCGGGCGGAGGCCAGGCTATGGCGGATCATCCATCGGAGGGACGTTCCTCTATTTTCCTGTCCGGTACCGGTCGAATGGCGGCGCCGGAGGACGCGGACGGCGCGGCGGACACACTCGTGGGTCACCTGGCCCGTGCCCGGCGGCTGACCCCGGAATCCGCCGCCTTCACCTTCGTGGACTTCGCCACTGATCCGCAGGGCCGCCGTACCACCGTGACCTGGGCCGAACTCGACCTGCGGGTGGAGGCGGTCGCCCAGTGCCTGATGCGGGCCGGCGGCACCGGCGGGCGTGTCGCGGTGGTCGCTCCGCAGGAACTGGAGTACGTGGTCGGTTTCCTCGGTGCGCTGCGTGCGGGCGCGATCGCGGTGCCGCTGTTTCCGCCGCACCTGCCCGGCCATGACGAACGGCTCGCCGCCGCACTGGGGGATGCGAATCCGGTCTGCCTGATCACCACTCCCGGCGCGCGGGCCGATGTCGCCGAATTCTGCGCGAGCCGCCGCCTCCCGGGCGCCGACCGGATCCTTTCCCTCGGCCGGGCGCACATCGAGGAATGCCCGCCGGTGCGTACCGATGTTCCGGACCCCGTTCGGCCGCGGCCCGAGGACTGCGCGTACCTCCAGTACACCTCCGGTTCGACCAGGAAACCGGCGGGCGTCGAGATCACCCACGCCAATGTCGTGGCCAACGTGCGGCAGGCCGTAGAGGTGTTCGACATCCACCGCGACCGCAACCAGGTCGTCTCGTGGCTGCCCCTCTTCCACGACATGGGCCTGATGCTCGCGGTCGCCCTCCCGGTCGTCTGCGCGGTGCCGTCGGTGATCATGGACCCGACGGCGTTCGTGCAGCAGCCCCTGCGCTGGCTGCGGCTGCTCGCCCACCACCGGGGCGCCGTCACCGCCGCGCCGAACTTCGCCTACGACTACTGCGCCCGGCGGATCCACGATCCGCGACAGGCCGGTCTCGCGCTGCACGACGTGTCGGTGATGATCAACGGCAGCGAACCGATCCGCCCCGCCACCATCAGCCGGTTCCAGCGGGCCTTCGCCACCGCCGGCCTCAGCCCGGACACGATGCGCCCCTCGTACGGCCTGGCCGAGGCGACGGTGCTCGTCTCCACGTCGCCGACCGGCCGGGCACCGGAGGTCACCGCGTTCAACCGGGAACTGCTCGGGCACGGCGTCCTCCAGCCCGTCACGGGCGTCGCGGCCGAGGAAACCACCGAACTCGTCGCCTGCGGGGTGCCGGTGGGACAGGAGGTCGCCATCGTCGACACCCGAACGCGGTGCTCCCTTCCGGAGGACGCGGTGGGCGAGATCTGGGTGCGGGGTCCGAACGTCGGGCGCGGGTACTGGCGCAACCCGGGCCGCAGCGCGGACACCTTCGGCGCGACACTGGCCACCGAGGGCCCGTCACAGGCCGACGGGGCCGGGCCGTGGTTGCGCACGGGTGATCTGGGGGCGTTCCACGGCGGCTGCCTGTATGTCACGGGCCGTATCAAGGACCTGGTCGTCATCGACGGCGTCAATCACTACCCGCAGGACATCGAGGCGACGGTGCAGGACGCGCACGCGGTCATCAGGGTCGACCACGTGGCGGCGTTCTCGCTGACGGTCGGCGGTCAGGAGCGCCTGGTCGTCGTCGCCGAGCACTCCCGCCGGGTGACCGAGCCCGGCCTGGAACTGGAGGCGGTCGTACGTACGGTGCGCAAGGCCGTCGTGACGGGACACGGCGTGGCCCTTCACGACTTCGTGCTGGTGCCGCCCGGAACGGTGCCGCGCACCAGCAGCGGCAAGGTGGCGCGCGGCGCCTGCCGGGACCAGTACCTGACGGGCGGCTGGACGTCGCGGGTGGAGCGGGTGGAGCGGGCCGAGCACGGCGAGCCGGACCTCGCCGGAGCGGGGGGAGAGGAATGAGGCCGCCCCAGGACCACGGGCGCGGTGGGGACGGTGGGGACGGCGGGCAGGGATCCGACGGGCCCCTCGGTCCCGGCGGCCTGACGGCGTTGCTGCGCCGGCTGGTGGCCGACGCGTGCGGGAGGGCCCCGGAGGAGATCGAGGCCGACCGTCCTCTCGCGGACTACGGTCTGTCCTCCCGTGACGCGGTCGGCATCTCCGGCGAACTGGAGGACGCGCTGAACCGGCCGCTTCCGGCCACCCTGCTGTGGGAGAACCCGAGCCTGGCGGAGCTGGTCCGCCATCTCACGGAGGAGACGGGGGGTACGGAGGAGACGGGGGACACGGGGAAGGCGCCGGAGGAGGCCGCGGCGGCCGAGGCGACCCCGCAGCCCGCCGCAACCGACGACCCTGCCGCGTCCCGCGGCGCCTCCGGTCCCGTCGCCGTCGTGGGTATCGGCTGCCGCCTCCCCGGAGGCATCGGCGGCCCCGACGCCTTCTGGGAGTTCCTGCTCCGCGACGGCGACGCCGTGAGCGAGGTGCCGGCCGAGCGGTGGCGGGCATGGGGCGCCGACACCGTCGCCGCCGCGACAGCCCTTCCCCCGGCCACCCGCTGGGGCGCGTTCCTCGACGACGTGGCCGGGTTCGACGCCCAGTTCTTCGGCATCACGCCTCGCGAAGCGGAACTGATGGACCCTCAGCAGCGGCTGCTGCTGGAGGTCGTGTGGGAGGCGCTGAACCATGCCGGAATGCCGCCGCCCACGGTGCAGGGCAGCTCGACGGGGGTGTACGTCGGTCTCAGCGCGCTGGAGTACGGGTTTCTGACCGCGGCCGATCTGTCCCGGGTCACCGAGTGGACCAGTACGGGATCGGCCGGGAGCATCGTGGCGAACCGGGTGTCGTACGTCCTCGACCTGCGCGGCCCGAGCCTCACGGTCGACACGGCGTGCTCGTCGTCGCTGGTGGCGCTGCATCAGGCGTGCCGCGGCCTGCGGCTCGGAGAGTGCGACACGGCGCTGGTCGCGGGGGTCAACGTCCTGCTCTCCCCGATGATCACCGCCGGTTTCGACCAGGCGGGTGTGCTCGCGCCGGACGGCCGGTGCCGGCCGTTCGACGCCGCGGCCCGGGGCATCGTCCGCGGCGAGGGCTGCGGCGTCGTCGTACTGAAGCGACTGGCGGACGCGGTCCGCGACGGGGACACCGTCCTGGCGGTGCTCCGCGGCACCGCGGTCAACTCCGACGGACGCTCGTCCGGACTGGTGGCGCCCAATCCCGTGGCGCAGCAGGCCCTGCTGCGGGCCGCCCTGCGGGACGCCGGGGCCGACGCGGCGGAGGTGGACTACGTCGAGACGCACGGCACCGGCACGCTGCTCGGCGATCCGATCGAGGCGGGCGCGCTCAGCGCCGTACTGGGGCGGGACCGGCCGGAAAACCGCCCGCTGCTGATCGGCTCGGTGAAGAGCAACCTGGGACACCTGGAAGGAGCCGCGGGCATCACCGGTCTCATCAAGACCGTCCTGGCCCTGCACCACGGGACGCTTCCCGCGACCGTGCACTTCCGGCGGCCCAACCCGCACATCGACTTCACGGCGGGAAACCTGCGGGTGGTGAGCGAGGCGACCCCGTGGCCGGCTCACCCGGGCCGTCCCGCGCGGGCCGGAGTCTCGGCGTTCGGCTTCGGTGGCACCAACGCGCACGCCGTCCTCGAACAGTGGCAGGGGCAGCCGAGCGAGGACACCGGCGCCCCGGCCGCGCCCTCCGTGCCGCGCGTCCTCGTGGTGTCGGCGCGATCGAAGGACCGGCTGGCGGACACGGCGCTCGGACTCGCCGACTGGCTCACCGGCCCGGCCGGCGCGCGGGCGTCCCTGGACGACGTGACCCATACGCTGGGGAACACCAGGTACGGATCGGTGTGCGCCGCCGTCGTGGGCCGCGACCGGGACGCCCTCGCGCGCGGGCTGCGCGCCCTCGGCGCCGACCGGGCGGCGAAAGGCGTGGTGGGTCCGCGGCAACCGGTGATCGAATCGGCCGGCCCCGGACCGGTGTTCGTCTTCACCGGCTACGGCTCCCAGTGGGCCGGCATGGGCCGCCGGCTGCTGGCCGACGACGACGCGTTCGCCGCCGCCGTCCACGACCTCGATCCGGTCTTCGCCGCCGAAACGGGCACACCGCTGAGCCGGCTGATCACCGAGGGCGTCCCGCTCACCGCCGTCGCGAAAGTCCAACCGCTGCTGTACGGGCTTCAGCTGGCGCTCGCCCGCACATGGGCCGCCTACGGGGTCGAGCCCGCCGCCGTCGTCGGGCACTCCATGGGCGAGGTCGCCGCGGGCGTGGTGGCCGGGGCTCTCGACCCCGCCACCGGACTCCGCGTCATGCTGCGCCGATCGGAGCTGCTCAGCGCGGTCGACGCGGACCGGGCCGGGGCCATGGCCGCGGTCGCGCTGCCCGGTGACGAGCGGGCCGACACGTTGGCGCGCTTTCCCGGAGTCGAGGTCGCGGTGGACGCGTCGCCGCGGCGCTGCACGGTGGCCGGGCCGGCCGGCGCCGTCGGCGACCTGGTCGCCGAACTGGAGGACAGGGGAATCCAGGCGCGCCTGCTCGATGTCGGCGGTGCCGGACACACCGCCGCCGTGGACGCGGTGCTCCCGGACCTGCGCGCCGCCTTCGCGGACATCCGCGCCCGGCAGCCCACGATCCCCTGGTACGGAACGGCCCACGACGACCCCCGGCTCGCGCCCCGGGCCGACGCCGGCTACTGGTGCGACAACGCCCGCCGCCCGGTGCGGTTCCACCAGGCGGTAGCCGCCGCGGCGGCCGACGGACACCGGGCCTTCCTGGAGATCTCACCGCATCCTGTCGCCGCCGCGGCCCTGCGGGAGACGCTCGACGCGACGACGGACGGCGCGTGCCTGGTACTGCCGACCCTGCTGCGTGACAGTGACGAGGCGTCGGCGCTGCACACCAGCCTGGCCGCCCTGCACACGGCCGGAATCCAGCGGCGCCCGGACCTGCTGTGGCCGACCGGCCGGCGGACATCGCTGCCCACCGCTCCATGGCGGCACACCCGCCACTGGGTGGCGGCCAGAACCGGCGGCCCGGTGCGCGCGGGCGGACACCCGCTGCTCGGCACCCGGCTGGACGTGCCCGGCACGCGGCGCACCCTGTGGCGGGGCGAACTGGGCACGGACGGCTGGAGCCGCCTCGACCAGCGGGTGCACGGCACCTCCGTGCTGCCGCTGGCCGTATGCGCCGAGACGGTCGTCGCGGCGGCGGCCGAGGCGTTCGCCACCGCCGCGGACGGCGTCGTCGTCCACGGGCTTTCGCTGGACCGTCTGCTGCCGCTCGCCGACGGCACACCGGTCATGACCCTCCTCGATCCCACCGGGCCGGGCCGGGCGACCGTCACCCTGCACACCCGGTCGGCCGCCGGTACGTGGACGCGTCACGCCTCCGCGACCGTGGAGATCGGCGTCCCGCCCGAGAACCGGGTTCGCGCCGAGCCGGACGGAGAGACCCTCACCGTCGAGTTGCCCACGGTGCCCGAGGGCCCGGCCACCGCTTGGCAGTTCGATCCGGCCGTGCTCGACGCGTGCCTGCGCGTACCCGCGTCGGCCACGCGCGGCGGTCCGGCGGGGCCCGTCCCCGAGGACGCGGTTCCGGTGGCGATCGGCCGGCTGCGGGTGGGCCGGCCGACGGCGGCACCCGGGGTGTGCCGCGTACGGCCGACGGTGCCCACGGGTGACCGGACCGGGCCCGCCCCCGCCGGCGACCGGTCCGGACGTACCCCGCCCGGCGACCCGGACGGCGCCCCCGCCCGCTGGTCGGTCTGCCTGGAGGACGCCGGCGGAGCCGTCGTGCTCGAGGCGGAGGGCGTCGCGCTGCGGGTCCCCGAAGCGCGCGAAGTTCCGCTGCCGGTGAGCGAGACGGCATACGGCATCGCCTGGGGAAGGACCCCGCTGCCCGATCAGCGGCCGGCCGCGCCCTGCGACTGGCTCGTGCTCACCGCCGGACCCGCGGGCGCGGAAGGGAACGGCGACGGCACCGCCACCGCCCTGTGCGCCGCGCTGCGGCGGGCGGGAGGCCGTACCACCGTCGACCGCGGTGACGCGCGGTCCTCGGGCCGTACCGTGACCGCCTGGCACGACGGCCTGGCGGACGACGCCCCGGCGGCTGTCGTCCTGCTGTGCACCGGGCCAGTCGGCCCGAACGGCGCGCGCGAGACGATCCTCACCGCCGCGGATGTGGCCCGTTCGCTCGTCGGCACCGCCGGTCACGCCCCGTCCACCCGCCTGTTCCTGGTCACCGAGGGCGCGGAATCCGTGACCGGTGCGGAGCCCGGTGACCCGGACCGGGCCTGCCTGCGCGGTCTGCTGCGGGTACTCGCCCTTGAGCACCCGGATCTGCGCCCGTGCCTGGTCGACATCGACACCGCGCCGGGAGCGGAGGACGACCTCGCGCGGGAACTGCTCGGGAACGGCGACGCGGACCAGGTCGCCTGGCGCGCCGGCACCCGGCTCACCGCACGGCTCTCCCGGGTCGACCCGGTTGCGGAAGCCGCCGGTGTGCCCTTTGTCCGTCCGCGAGGCGCGTACATCGTGACCGGCGGGCTCGGCGGTCTGGGCCTGGCCACCGCGCGCCGCCTGGCCGAGGGCGGGGCGGGCCGTCTGGTACTGAACGGGCGCCGCCCGCCGAGGGGTGAAGCCGAGGCCGTGCTCCGGGAGGTGCGCGCGCTCGGCGTCGAGGTGGAGATCGTGCTGGGCGACATCGCCGAACCCGGCACCGCCCCGCGCCTGGTGGCGAGCGCCGTGTGCCACGGGCATGCGCTGCGCGGAGTCGCCCACGCCGCCGGGGTCCTGCGTGACGCCGTGCTCACCGGGCTCGAACCGGGCGATGTGGACGCGGTGTTCCGGCCCAAGGCCGACGGAGGCCGCCACCTGGACGAGGCCACCACCGGTCACGACCTCGACTGGTGGCTGGTGTTCAGCTCCGCCGCCGCTCTGCTGGGTTCCCCCGGGCAGGCCGCGTACGCGGCCGCCAACGCGTACCTCGACGCCCTGGTGCGCCGGCGCCGGGCTCGCGGAGCGGCGGGCCAGTCCATCGCCTGGGGTCCGTGGGCCGGAACCGGCGGCGCTCCGGACATGGCAGCCCTGGCCGTCGATCCGCTCACCCCGGACGAGGGGCTGGACGCCCTCCGGACGATCGTCGGCGCGGGGCGGCCCTACACCGGTGTCGTACGCCTCGACGCCCGCCGTGTCGTGCGGGCGTTCCCCGGGATCGAGTCGGTGCCGTTCTTCGCCGACCTCCTGGGCTCCGCCGCCGAGGACACCGGTGAGCGGTTCGGCGTCGAGGAGCTGCGCCGGCTGGACCGTACGTCCGCCCTGGCGGCGGTGGTCCGCCGGCTCGCCGCGCGGGTGGCGACGGTCATGGGCTTCGCCGAGCAGGAGATCGACACGACGGTGCCGCTCACGGAGCTCGGTCTCGACTCGCTGGTGGCCGTGCGTCTGCGCAACGCCGTCAAGCAGGACTTCGGGATCGTCCTGCCGGAGACCCTGCTGCTGAGAGGAGGCTCACTGGACGAGGCGGCGGCGGCACTGCTGTCGGCGCTTGACGCGGAGGGCTCCCTGGCAGGCGGTACGGCGGAAACAGCGGCGCCGGACGGCACCCCGGCGCCGGGCGGCTCTCCCGGACCCGGCCCGGGCGGCACTTCGGTGTCGGGTGTGGGCGGGGTCCCGGTGTCGGGCGGCACCGCTGTGCCGGGCGTGGGCGGTTCTCCCGGACCCGGTCCGGGCGGCACCCCGGTGCAGGGCTCTCCCGGACCCCGTGCGGACGGCACCCCGGTGTCGGGCGGCTCTTCCGGACCCGGCCCGGACGGTACGTCGGTGTCCGGCCCGGAGGGCACTTCGGCGCCGCCGCAGACCGCCCCGCCCCTCCCCGGCACCGTCCTTCCCCGGGACGCCGCCGAGCGGCTGGTGGCCGGCGTGTGGGCGCGGGTGTCGGGGCGCCCCGCCGGGAGCGTCCATCAGGAACTGCCCGAGTGGCGGGACGACTCCGCGTCGGCCGTCGCGCTCGCCGAGGGAATCCGGGCCCGGCTCGGCGGTGACATCTCCGCCCCCACCGCCGCGCAGATCCGGCGCAGTCCCACGGTGGCCGCCGTGGCGGACCTGGTCCGGCCGGCGCTGGAGGGCGCGGGCGATACGCCGCTCCGCGTCCTGCGGGACCCGGGCCCCCGGACCGACCGGGCGCCGCTGTTCGTCTTCCACCCCGCCGGCGGGTCCACGAGCGTCTTCCGGCCGCTGACCGATCTGCTGCCCCCGGGCCAACCGGTCTTCGGCCTCGACCGGGTGGAGTCGCTGACCTCGGTGGAGGACAAGGCCGAGCACTACCTCGGGCTGATGCGCCAGGTCCGGAGCGAGGGCCCCTACCGGTTGCTCGGCTGGTCCTTCGGCGGCTGCCTGGCCTACGAAGTGGCGGCCCGCCTGCGGGAGCGCGGTGAGCGGGTCGGCTACCTCGGCCTCATCGACACCATCCTGCCCGCCGCCCTGCCCGGCCCTCCGCCGGAGGAGATCCTGCTGGAGCGGTTCGCGCGGTTCGCCGAGTACGTCGAGACCGCCTACGGACGGCGGCTGCGGCTGCCGTACCGGGAGCTGGCGGCCATGGACGAGGACGCGCAGGTCGAAACGTTGATGCGGCACGTCGCCGACGCCGGGCTCGACATGAGCCCGGGCGTCCTGGAACACCAGCGCACCTCGTACATCGACGCCCGCATCGGTGAGCGCTACCGCCCACGCCCCTGCCCCGAGCCCGTCGTCCTCTACCGCGCGCAGAAGGCGCAGGCGCTGACCACCGCCATCGACCCCCGCTATCTGCGGGACGACGCCGACCTGGGATGGGCACCGCTGTGCCCCCGGCTGGAGGTGGTCCCGGTCCCCGGCGACCATCTGTCGCTGATCGATCCACCGTACGTGGAGGTCATCGCCGGTCATCTCGCCACCGCCCTTTGACCGACCGCGCCTGACGCACGCGACCGGACCGACCGGCCTACCGAGCACGCCCCACCGACACGAAGGAAGAGACCTTGGCACCCCGCAACGCTCCACGCCATCGACGGGTCCGAGCCAGACCGAGGCACCGCCGCCCGCTCACCCGCGGGCTCTGCACGGTGGTGGCCTGCGTGGGCTTCCTCACCGCGATCACCCTGCCAGGCGCGACCCCGAGCGTCTCCGCCACCGGCCCTGACCTGGCAGTTCAGGACGTTCCGCCGGTACGGGCCGACGACGGCGCGTACGTCAGCGCGATCCGGCGGCTGGGGCCGAACGTCGCCGATCTCAGCATCGAGTCGCCCGCGATGGGCGCCCGGATGCCGGTGCGGGTGATGCTGCCGCCCGGCTGGTCCCCCGATGCGCGGCGCACCTTCCCCACCGTCTACCTGCTTCAGGGGGCGAGTGACGACTACACCTCCTGGACCCGTGAGACCGACATCGAGGAGCTGGCGCCGCAGGCGGACGTCATCGTCGTGACGCCGGAGGGCGGTCGAGCGGGCTTCTACACGGACTGGTGGAACTACGGCCGGAAGGGCGGCCCGAACTGGGAGACCTTCCACACCGTGGAACTGCCGCAGATCCTGGAGCGCGGGTTCCGCGCCAACACCCGGCGGGCGGTGCTCGGTCTCTCCGAGGGCGGGCTCGGCGCCCTCGCCTACACGGCCCGCCACCCCGGGCAGTACGTCTTCGCCGGTTCCTTCAGCGGTGTCGTCGACCTCGACGACCCGGGGCTGCGCGGCGGCATCACCCTCACCTGTATGCGCGAGGGCGTGGACCCGATGCGGCTGTGGGGCGATCCGGAGAAGAACCGCGCGGTGTGGAACGAGCACAATCCGGCACGCATGGTGAACCGGTTCCGCGGCGTCAAGGTGCACCTTTCCGCCGCCGCCGGTCTGCCGGGTCCGCTCGCCCGGAACGCACCGGTGGCGGCGGGTCTGCTGGAGGCCCCGGCCTACCCCCCGACGCGGGCCTTCGCCGACCGGCTGCGCGCGGCGGGCGTGGACGTCACCGCCCATCTCTACGTGACCGGAACGCACGCCTGGCCGTACTGGGAGCGCGAACTGCACCTGGCCTGGCGCTCCGTGCTCTCCGCGCTCCGGGTGGCCCGGTGAGCACCCCACGGGGGAGAAGCACCGCTGACCGGCTGGCGGAACTCGACCGCCGCCGTGCGGAGTCGCTGGCTCCCTCCGCGCCCGAGGCGGTCGACCGGCAGCACGCCAAGGGCAAGCTGACGGCCCGCGAGCGCATCGACGCGCTGCTGGACGGCGGTTCCTTCGTGGAACTGGACGCCATGGTCCGGCACCGGTGCCACGACTTCGGAATGGCGGACCACCGACCGCCGGGCGACGGGGTGGTGACCGGCCACGGCACGCTGGACGGGCGCCAGGTGTTCGTCTTCGCCCAGGACTTCACGGTCTTCGGCGGCAGCCTCGGCGAGATGTACGGCCACAAGGTGGTCAAGGTACTGGACCTCGCCCTGCGCACCGGCTGTCCGGTCATCGGCCTCAACGACTCGGGCGGGGCCCGCATCCAGGAGGGCGTGCGGTCGCTGGCCCTGTACGCCGACATCGTCAAGCGTCACGTGCAGGCGTCCGGGGTCATCCCGCAGATCTCGCTGATGCTGGGCCCCTGCGCGGGCGGTGCCGTCTACGCGCCCGCGGTCACCGACTTCGTGGTCATGGTCGACGGCATCTCGCACATGTTCGTCACCGGCCCGGAGGTGCTGCGGATCGTCACCGGCCAGTCGGTCGGCCGGGAGGAGCTGGGCGGCGCCGTCGGGCACAACACCCTGTCCGGCGCCGCGCACTACCTGGCGCGCAGCGAGAAGGACGCCTTCGACTACACGCGGGCGCTGCTGAGTTACCTGCCGTCCAACAACATGGAGGACCCGCCGTACTACCCGGACCTCGCGGGCGTCGGTCCCGGGGACGGCGATCCGGCGCTGGACGGTCTCATCCCCGACGACGCGGGCCGGCCGTACGACATACGCCGCGTGGTGTCCGCCGTCCTCGACGGAGGAGAACTGCTGGAGGTCCAGCCGCTGTTCGCGCAGAACATCATCTGCGGCTTCGGCAGGGTCGAGGGCCGGAGCGTGGGCGTGGTGGCCAACCAGCCGATGTACGCCGCCGGCGCGCTGGACATCGACGCCAGCGAGAAGGCGGCCCGCTTCATCCGCACCTGTGACGCCTTCCACCTCCCCGTGCTCACCTTCGTCGACGTGCCGGGCTTCCTGCCGAGCGTCGACCAGGAGCGCGCCGGCATCATCCGCCGCGGCGCCAAACTGATCTACGCCTACGCCGAAGCGACCGTCCCCATGGTCACCGTCGTCACCCGGAAGGCGTACGGCGGGGGATACGGGGTGATGGGCTCCAAGCACCTCGGCACCGATGTCAACCTCGCCTGGCCGACGGCGGAGATCGCCGTCATGGGCGGCGAGAGCGCGGTCGGGGTCCTGCACAAGGAGACGCTCCGGCAGTCGGACGACCCCGAGGCGGAGAAGGAACGCCTGCGCGCGGGGTACGAGCACGCGCTGTGCAACCCGTACATCGCCGCCGAACACGGCTACATCGACTCCGTGATCAGACCTCGGGAGACCCGCTTCCACGTCGCGAGCGCCCTTCGCATGCTGGGCTCGAAGCGCGTCAACCGGATGCCGCGCAAGCACGGCAACATTCCGCTGTGAAGGGCGCCGGAGGAGTGCGGGTGACGCACGGCAGCCCGACCGACGAGGAGGTCGCCGCGGTCGTGGTGGCCCTCACGGCTTCGGTCTCGGCCATGCTCGTGGCGCCCGCGGGCGGCCGGGCCGGGCCGCCCGCGCGGTGGTGGAGCCGCCGGGCGCTGCACCTGACCGAGCACATCACCGAACGCGGGCCCGGCGCCTGGCTGATCAGCCGCGTGCGGTAGCCGAGCCGGAACCGAGACGAGACGGCTTGTTTTCAAGGAGTTGTTTCAAGGAGGGAGCCATCGTGCGCAAGGTGCTCATCGCCAACCGCGGTGAAATCGCAGTCCGCGTCGCCCGTGCCTGCCGTGATGCCGGGATCGCCAGCGTAGCGGTCTACGCCGACCCGGACCGGGACGCGCTGCACGT
>NZ_DATDBG010000019.1:0-2157 GCF_036524955.1 Streptomyces sp. | reverse complement strand
CTCCTCAAGAGCTACGAGCGGCTGTACTTCGACCCCGACGAGGCGACCGACGTCTACACCCGTCAGTGCTCCCTGGACGTGACCGTCCACGACCTCGCGGTGATGGCGGCCACCCTGGCCAACGGCGGCGTGAACCCGGTCACCGGCGAGACGGTGATCAGACCCGGGGTGTGCCGGCGAGTACTGGCCGTGATGTCGAGCGCCGGGCTGTACGAGCTGTCGGGCGACTGGCTCTACCAGGTCGGGGTCCCGGGCAAGAGCGGCGTCAGCGGCGGCATCGTCACGGTCGCCCCCGGCAAGGGCGGGTTGGCCACGTACTCCCCTCCCCTGGACGCGGCGGGCAACAGCATCCGCGGCCAGCTGGCGACCAAGTACCTCGCCGAACGGCTCGGCCTCAACCTCTTCGCCTCCGTCCCCGCCGAGGGCTCCCCACCACAGTTCTGACGAGCGGTGACCCGACAGGCCCACAACGTCATACCAATCGTGGTCTACGGGCCTCCGTTCGTATGACGTCCCGGGGCGGGTGGCGCATCGAGGCCCACGGGAGGACCATCGACAGGGCGGGGCGAGAACGGCCCTCGAGGGGGACACCATGGAGTGGTTGCTGCTGCTGCTGGTCGCGGGAGGAGGCGGGCTCGCCGCCCGACAGATGCTCGGCCGCAGGTCCCACCACCGCGAGGAGGTGGAGGAGCTCGACGGCATCCGGCAGCTGGCCGACGAGGACGTCACGTACCTCGGCGAGCAGCTCCAGCGCCTCGACGCACAGGTCGCAGGGCAGCCGCTCGGTGCCGACGCCCAGCTCGACTACCAGGCGGCGCTCGACGCGTACGAGACCGCGCGGCGCGAGGTCCCCCGGATCCGCAAGGCCGAGGACGTCAGCACGGTCACCACCACGCTGTCGGCCGGGAGGTACGCGCTGGCGTGCGTCCAGGCCCGGGTGGCCGGCACCCCGCTGCCGGAGCCCCGCGAGCCGTGCTTCTTCAACCCGCAGCACGGGCCGTCGACGGTCAACGTGGTGTGGACCCAGCCCGGTCGTGGCACCCGGAGCGTCCCCGCGTGCGCGCAGGACGCCGCCCGGGTCGCCGACCACCAGCCGCCCGAGATCCGCAAGGTCGCCATGGGGTCCCGCAAGGTCCCGTACTGGGACGCGGGCGCCGGGTACCAGCCGTACGCCGACGGGTACTTCGCCGGCTCCGCGGTGATGATGTGGGCGTTCCAGCCACCCATTCCCTGGGGCGGCGGGGGTGCCTCCGGCTCGTTCGACGGCGCCGACTACGGCGGAGGCGGCTACGACGGTGGCGGCGGCGGGGACGGCGGTGGCGGCTACGACGGCGGTGGCGGCGGGGACGGCGGCGGCGGCAACTAGGCGGTTCGCCTCCGGATGACAGACTCGACGCATGGGACTCTTCGACCTGCTCAGGCCCGGCCGTGACGAGTCCGAGCGAACGGCGTCAGCCCTCGAGGCGGCGCGCGCCAACGCACCGGACGACAGCGCCATCGGGCGGCTGGTGCAGGTGTTCATGGACGCCGGCCTCGACGGACGAGGACCTCTCCGGTCGGCGACGAGCATCGCCGAGGCCGCCCGCCGCCGTACCTCCGATCCCGAGGAGGGCGTCGACAGGGTCGTCCGGCTGCACGTCGTGGGCGGGGCGGTCGGCGGGTTCGTGACCGGCCTCGGCGGCTTCGTGACCATGCCGGTCGCGCTGCCGGTCAACATCGCCGAGTTCTACATCCAGGCGACGCGGATGGTCGGGGGGATCGCGACCCTGCGCGGGTACGACCTCGCGGACCCGCAGGTGCGCACGGCCGTGATGCTGACCCTCGTCGGCGCCAGGGCCGACGAGGTGCTGGCCAAGGCGGGGCTCTCCACGAGCGGAGGATCGATGACCAGGCTGGCCCTCGGCAGGCTGCCACCGGCCGCGCTGATGGTCGTCAACAAGGCCGTCGCGTTCCGCCTGATGCGCGGCGTCTTCGAACGGTTCTTCTCCCGCCTGGGCCGCGGCGTGCCCTTCGTCGGCGGGATCATCGGCGCCGTCATCGACACCTGGATGATGCGGCAGATCGCCGCGCAAGCGCTCGCGGAGTTCCCGCGGGTCGAGACCTCGGGAGGCACTCCGTGAGCAAGGACGACACCCCCATCAGCGACCAGATCAAGCG
>NZ_DATDBG010000018.1:0-51983 GCF_036524955.1 Streptomyces sp. | reverse complement strand
GGTCGGGCTGTTTCCGCTCGGCGCGGGCCGGACGGAGGGCGGCGTTGCCGCGTATGTCGTACGGGTCACCCAACCGGCTGCGCTCACCGGCGCGCTGGACCTCGCCCGCGCCCTGCGTCCGCTGCGGCAGACGGTCGACTCCCCCGGTCCCGCCCTGCTGGACGAGGAGGCCACCGCGCAGGCCACCGCCGAGGCGGGCCGGACGATCCCGGTCAGCCGGCCCGCCGCCGAACGCCGCTTCTCGGTGGACCTGCTGGTGGACACCGGTGCCACCATGGCCGTCTGGCACCGGCTGGCGGCCGAGCTGTGCACGCTGCTCGAACGGCACGGCGCCTTCGCGGCCGTGCGGTGCTGGTCGCTCGACACGGACGGCCCGGTGCCGCGGCTGGCGCCCTTCCGGCGCAGGCACGGCGGCGGGGAGCGCACCGACCGGGACGGCCGGCCCCCACGCGTGCCCCCGGCCCCGTCCCGGCCCGCGCACCCTCCCGGCCACGCCCTCTCCCGCCCTGCGCAGTCCACGCGCTGGTGGGGGCCGTTGGAGGATCCGACGCGGCGGGCCGTGCTGCTGGTGCTGACCGACGGGGTCGGACCGGCCTGGTACGGCGCGGAGTTACCGGAATACCTCGCGCGGGTCGCGGGTGAACGCCCTGCCGCCGCGCTCCAGGTGCTGCCGCGCCGGCTGTGGCACCGGACGGCCCTGCGTACGGTGCCGGTCGAGCTGCGGGTGGCGGACCCGGCGCGCCCTGTCGCCGAGGTGCGGACCACGGCCGCGCTCCCCGGGCCGCCGCGCGGCGAACGGCTTCCCGGCGTGCGGTGGCTGCCCGTCATGGAGGTGGACGGCAGCTGGCTCGCCCCTTGGGCGGGACTCGTCGCGGGCCGCGTACCCGGCTGGACCCCGATGCTGGCCGCCCCCGTCCGCGGCGTGTCCCGTCCGCGCCGCGTTCCCGCGACCACCCCGCCCCCGGCCGGCCCCGCCGACCGCGTCGCCCGCTTCCGCGCGGGCTCCTCCCCGGACGCCTTCCGCCTCGCCTGCCATCTCGCGGCGGCGCCCCTCAGCCTCCCCGTCATGCGGCTCGTCCAGCAGGCCACGATGCCGCGGTCCGGCCCGACCGACCTGGCCCAGCTCTTCCTCTCCGGCCTCATCGGACGCCGAGGCGAGCTGCGCCCCGACCCGGACGAGGTCGTGTACGACTTCGCCCCCGGGGTCCGCGACGAACTCCTGGCCGAGCTGACGCGCACGGAGTCCCTGCACGTTCTGGAGGACGTGCTGGCGAAGGTCTCGGGGCGGGTGGCCGCGACGTTCGGGGGCACCCTGGACTTCCGTGCGCTGGCCGCGCTCGCGGAGGGCGGGGCCGTGTCCGCGGTGGACGGTGACGGCGCGGGTACGGGGTCGCGCCGACTGCTCCCCGAAGCCAGCCTGCCCTTCGCCGAGGTCGCGGTGGCGGTACTGAGCGGTGCGGGAGGCCAGCACACGTCGCTGGCCGCACGGCTGGCGGCAGCGGCGGAGGGGCGGAGCTGGGCACCGGGGGAAGGCGAGCGGGAGGGAACCCGGTCGCCGGACGAACCCCGCGCGGTCCCGCACCCGGAGTTCCTGCGGCCGGTGCCGGCTGTCGTCAGCCCGCCGGACCCCGAGACGATGATCGGCCGCGCGACCGAACTGGCCGAGCTGGAGCAGGCGTTGCGGCCGGCCGCGCGGCGCCGGGGCGACTGGCGCCAGGCCACGCCGTCCGTCGTGCTGATCGACTGCCGACCGCGCATGAGCGGCAATCGTCTCGTCCAGGAGTACGTACGGCGGTACGGCGGCAGGCACAGCTTCATCCACTGGATCGACGCCAGCGACGACGACTCCCTCGACGAGGGACTGCGCGCGCTGGGCGCCGCCCTGGGGAGCCCGTCGGACTTCATCGAGGACATCTGGGACACGCTCCAGGTCCGTGAGGACTGGCTGCTGGTGCTGGACCGGCTCCCGGCGGACCGCGGCATCGGCATCAACGTTCCCCACGTTCCCCGTTTCGGCCGCGGCGGGGTGATCGTCACCTCGGCGGGCCTGCACACCCACCGGCTGCTCAAGCGGCGCATCACTCTCGGCCCGCTGACCCGCGCCGAGATCGCCGAGTATCTGACGGCCGTCCTGGGACCCCGGCTGCCGCAAGGAGACGAGGAGGCACGAAGAAGGGTGCTGCGGCTCGCCGAGACGCTGCCCACGGACCCCGCCGAACTGGCGCTGCTCGATGTCGGCGCCCTTTTCGCCGCCGACACCCCGGACCCGGCGACCGACCCGCCTCCCCTGCCTCCCCACGAGCCCGCGACCGGCGTGGCCCCCCGGCCGCTGCACGAATGGACGGCCGTGAAGGGCGACCGCGGCCTCGCCGGGTTCGTCCGCGGCGGGAGCGTATGGCTGGCGGCGGCGGGATACGGCAGTCCCGTACGTCTCTGGGGTTCCGCCGAGGGTGCGGCGAAGGGCTCGGCGATCTCCGATGCCGCCGGCGCCGTCCAGACACTCGCGGTCTTTCCCGACGCCACGGGGCGCCCGGTGCTCGCCGTCGTCGGGGTCGGCGGCGCCGTGGTGATCCGCGAACTCCCCTCCGGGGCAAGGCAGTACAGCTTCCAGCCGTACGGGGTCCTCGCCGCGGACCTGGTCACCGCGTTCGTCCGCGCGGACGGGCGGCGGATCCTGGTGACCGCGCGCCGCGACTCCGCCGTGCGGTTCTGGGACGCGACGACCGGCGACGCGGTGGACTCGCCGCTGACGGAGCACGTCTCCCGTGTCAGGGCGCTCACCGTCGTCACCGCACGCGACGGCCGCCGCCTCGCCGTGATCGTGCACGAGAAGGACCGGTCGGCGGAAGTCCGGGACACGGTGACCGGCGAGCAGGTCGTCAGCCCGCTGCCGGCCGGACTCGCCGGCGTCGAGGCGCTCGCCACGGTACGCGTCCAGGGCCGGCCCGACCTGATCGCCGCGATCAGGCGTGACGCCGTGGTCGAACTGTGGGACACCGCGACCGGCGGGCTCGCCGCCCGCCTGGACACGCGGGCGCGGTGGCACCTGGTGGCGGTCGCCTCCTTCGACGGCCCGCACGGCGAACCGCTGCTGGCCACCGCCAGCGCCGAGGGCAGGGCCCAGGTGTGGGACCTGCGCTCCGTGCTTCCGCCGCCGCCCGCCCGGGGGCCGGCCGGCCTGTCCGCCGGAGAGTACGCGCGGTGGCTGGTCCATCTCCTCGACACGGGAGAGGGCGTCCCCCCGGACGTACTGGACCTGCTGCTGTCGGGCGAAGGGAGCCTCGTGGAGTGGCCGCCGGGCGAAGGCTGGCGTCGGCTCGTCGAGAAGAGACTGCTCACCGAGCGTTCGTCCCACACCGTACGGCTGGCCAGTGCGGAACGGTTTCGGCTGCTCGACGCCGAGGCCATGGACGCGCAGCGAGCCGACGCCGTCGCGTCGGACCTGTTCGACGCCGTCCGCCGTCTGTGTGCCGAGCCCACGGCCGACCCGGACACCTGGCGCCCGTACGAGGTCCTGCGCCCGGTGCTGCCCGTGCTGACCCAGCGCATGATGGACTGGCCGCGAACGGGGGCCGCGGGGCCCGGCCACACGGTGTCCGCCCTCACCTTCGTCGCGCGCTGCGGGCGGTTTCATCTCCTGCACGGTGACCCGGTGGAAGCGGACCGGCTGGTAGAGATGGTGGAGGCCTCGGTCGGGCCCGACGACCATTCCCCTGGCAGGGACCGGCGCGAGGCGGACGCGGTGCGCACGGAGCTCGACGTCGTCTCGCTGCGGGCCAGGTCGGCCGTCGGCCGGGTCGCGGCGGCACACGAACGGTGCCGCGCCGTCCTCAGTGTCAGGCCGTTCGCACCCCAGGCGGTGGAGGCGCTGCTGAGCGGGGCCGAACTCGCCCTGTGGGAGGGCGACTTCCAGGTCGCGGAGGAAATGCTGGCCGACGCGGCGGCGTTGGCGGAGCCCGACGCCGGGTCGACCCGCTCGGTCCGGCGGTCGCGGGCCCGGTATGACATCGTCACCGGGCGGCTGGGTGACGCGGCCCGCGAGCTGCGGTCGGACAGCGCCCGCCGGAAAAGACCGGCACCGGCCGCCCCGGGGGACATCGACGCTGAGACGGCGGAGTTGCTGGCGATGGGCCGGCGAAGACACCTGCGCGGCTCGCTGAACGCGGTGACCGACGATCTGGCCGCGGACCGGGAACGCGCGGGCACCCTGCCCGAGGTATGGGGAGTCTGGCTGGAGATGTGGTCGCCCCCGGGCGGTGCCCGCAGCGGTGTCCCCAACCTCGTCGGGATGGAGCCGACGTTCGCCGCCCAGGAAGGCGGACGAGAAGGGGTGCGCGACAGTTTCCAGGCTCTGGCGGCGGTGGTCCCGACGGAGTACCTCGATCTCCAGGTGGCGTTGACGGAGCTGGTCGCCGAGGGCGCGGTCCGCTACGCCACCGGCGTGCTGTGGGGACCGGCGCCGCAGCACATGATGTCCGGGAGCACGCTGCGGAACATCGCTGAAGCGGAGAACCTGATCAACGGCATGGGGGAACTCGGCACCCGGCTGCGGCACCGACGGCCACACCTGTACGCGCGGCTCAGGACCGCCGAAGGCCGCGTATTGCTCGCCGGCGGCTACCGCGACGCGGCCAGGGCGGCACTCACGGCGGCGACCGAGGTCACCACCCGGGTCTTCGGCGCGCGGTCCCCGCTGTTGCCCCGCCTCGAACTGCTGACGGCCTGCGCCCACCACCTGGACGGACGCACCCGCGAGGCGGAGCAGCACGTGTCCGCGGCCGAGTCGCTGCTCGACGACCTCTACGGCCGCGGCCCCCACCAGGACCGCGTCACCGCCCTCCGGGCCCGCTCCCGGCTCGCGGTCACCCCCGCCGCCCGCGAGGACGCCGGCGCCCGCGCCGAAGCGATGGCCACCCGCCTCCTCCGCGATGTCGAGGGCACCCGCACCGACGCCTGACGGCCTTCCCCGAGGACCGGGACGGCGGTGCGGCCCCCGAGGCCCGGCGGCACGGCCTCCCAGGGGCCACGGGAGGGCTCATTCCCCTTGGCGCGGGGCGGCACCCCGCTGCCGGGGACGGCGACGGCACCCCGTCCCGCCGGCCCGGCCGCTACGGCTTCGTCTTCAGGGCCAGCCACAGCTCCATCCGCACGTCGGGGTCGTCCAGGGAGCGGCCGAGGATCTCCTCGACGCGGCGCATGCGGTAGCGGAGGGTGTGGCGGTGCACCCCCAGATCCGCGGCGGCGGCGTCCCACTGGCCGTGGTGGGCGAGCCACGCGGCGAGGGAGGCGACGAGGTCGCCGCGGGAGGTGGCGTCGTGTTCGCGCAGGGGGCGCAGCAGGCCCTCCGCGAAGGCGCGGACCGCGTCGTCGGCGAGCAGCGGCACGACCGAGCCGGCGCCGACTTCGCCGTGTTCGACCAGGTTGCGGCCTCGGCGCAGGGCGACAGCGAGGGCGCGTTCGGCCTGGCGGTGGGCCTCGGGGACGCCGGCCGGGTGGACGGGCCCGGACAGGCCCGCCGCCAGCGCGTCCGCGCCTTCGGCGAGGTCGGCCACTGTGGCGAGGGCTCCCGCGTCCTCGGCGGCGAGCACGATCAGGCGGGGGCCCTCGCGGACGGTGAGCATGGGTTCGCCGGCGCGGTAGGCGGCTGCCTCCGCGCGTTCGGCCAGCACTCCGACGGCCTCGGGGCCCGCCTGGGGATCGGCGGGTTCGGCGATGAGCAACCGCAGGGACTGGTCGAACAGCGTGCCGTAGAGGCTGCCCGCGACGCTGCGGGCGTGTTCCGGTTCGCCCGCGAGCAGCATCCGCAGCAGGGCCGCGGCGAGGCGGGCCTGGGCGTCCTGGAGGGTGCGGGACTGTTCGAGGGAGAGGGTGAGCAGGGCGACCGCCGCGTGCACGACGTACCGGGCGGACGTGTCGAGGCGTTCTTCCGTACCGACGGCGAGGAAGCCGCGGGGGCGGCGTCCGGAGCCGAGGGACTGCAACTCCACGCGGTCCTCGGTGCCGGCCGGGCCGGCCACCGCCGAACTGGCCGGGGCCGGGGTGTCCCGCAGCCGGTCGATCTCGCCGGCCAGACGGGCGGCGCGGCGGCCGGCCCAGTCCGGCGCGGCGGCCAGCACCGCGCCGGAGGCGTCGTAAAGGGCGGCCCAGCCGTCGAGATGGGCGGCGAGACGGGAGAGCAGCGCGGCGGTGCCGTCGGGGGCGAGGGCGGCGCGGGTGAGGTCGCGCTGCGCCTCGAAGCCGGCGGTGACCGCCTTGTACTGGTCGGCGGCGATCGCCGCGGAGACCGCTTTGCTGATGGCGATGAAAGGGGTTCTGCGGGGTACTTCCAGCAGCGGAAGCCGTGCCTGCGCGGCGGCGGTGACCAGTGCGGACGGCACCTCGTCGTGCCCGATCCCGACGCCGAAACCGACGCCGACCACGCCCGCCGCGGCGAGCCGCCGTACATAGGCCCGCATCGCGGCGGCATCGTCGACGTCCAGCTTGAGGCCGGTGGTCAGCAGCAGTTCGCCGCCTTCCAGATACGGTCCTGGGTCGTCCAGTTCGCTGGTGTGCACCCAGCGGACCTCCGCGTCGAGCCGGTCGCCGCCGGCCAGGGCGGTGAGCTTGAGCGCGGAGTGCTGCGCGAGCGACGCGAGGGTGAGGGGCATGGGGACCTGGGTACGGGTTGACGGACGCGCGACACGGTTACGGACGCGCGACGGACGACGGACGACCTGCGGTACGGACGGCCCGCGGGATACGGATGGCCTGCGGATGACGGACAAGCTACGGGATTTGGCCGACCGGTAGCGCTCGGCACCCCCAAGTGTGCCGCACCGTCCATCTCGACGTATACGACGTCCCTGCCGGTCTCGCGCGCTCAGGCCCGCAGATCCAGCAGTATCGGCGGCGCGTGGTCGCCGGTCGTGGTGGTCAGGGAGAGTACGGCGTGCCCCGCGGGCACGCCGTGGGCCAGGTCGGAGGCGGACCAGCGCTCGCGTTCCACCTGCCGTACCGTGACGGACTCCGTGGTGGCGGCCACGCCGGTGAACAGCCGCCGCACCCCGCGGGAGGTGCGTCGCAGCAGGCCGCCGGACTGGTCGGGGGTGCGGGTGACGTCCTGCGCCTCCACCCACGTGGTGCCCCAGGCCTCGGCGAACCGCCGGCCGTCCCAGGTGGTGACCCCGGACAGCGCCATCCGGCAGCCGACCGCGCCGAGCAGGGCGCTGCGCAGGTGCTCCGGGACGTCGTCCAGGGTGCGCAGGGTGAGCAGTACACCGGCGTTGGCGGACCGCAGGCGGGCCAGGCCGGCTACGGCGTCGGCGGTGACGGTGTGGGAGGCGTCGTCCAGCACCAGGCAGGCGAAGAGGGAGCGGTCGCGGCGCGCGGTGACGGCGGCGGTGAACTGCGCGAGCACCAGCCGGGTCAGGATGCGGGAGGCTTCGGCGTGGCCGCGTTCGGGGAGGTCGATACGGACCCGCAGCGGGTGTTCGAGGGCGTACATCGAGAACGGCCGGGAGCGGCCGGTGACGTCGAAGAACCCGGCGAAGGCGGGCCGGTCCAGGAGCGCGACCCGGTCGGCGAGGAGGTGGCCGATGTCGTCGGGGCGGGCCGCCTGGCGCATCCGGGCGTCGAGTTCCCGGACCATGCCGGGGGCGCCGGCCGCGTCGAGCGCGTCGCGCAGGGCGGCGTACGCGTGCGGGGTGCCGTCGAGGAGTTCGCGCAGTTCGGTGACGGACGGGAAGCGGCCGTGGGCGGCGGCGTAGGGGCCGAGGAGCTGGCCGAGCGCGGTGGCGGCGCGGCGCCGGCCGCCCTCCTCGGTGCCGTGCGCGTCGAGCAGCGCCTCGGCGAGGGCACCGGCGGCGATGTCCGGGTCGGCGCCGCCGTACAGGTCGAGGTCGTAGCGGGAGGTGGGGTCGGCCAGCGAGATCACCACGTCGTACGCGTCGGCCGGGCCGAGGTCGGCGCCGGCCGAGCCGACCGCCACGACGGCGGCCTGCCCGGTGAGCGCCTGGAGGCAGAGCGATTCGACCACCGGGCGGACGAGTCGGCGGGTCTTGCCGGAGCCGGGCGGGCCGACGGCGAGCAGCCCGGTGCCCAGCAGCGTCGGGTCCAGGGCGATGCCGGCGCCGCGGTGCCGGTAGGGGTTGCGCGCGTCGTCGGCGCCGAGGCCGATCCGCACCTGCCGGGTGAGCAGGTCGTGCGGGAAGCCGCGGTGCGGCAGGTCCCGGTGGCCCGACGGGTGTCCGCAGGCGTCCGAGCCGTGCCGCAGCACGACCTCGGTGAACGCGTCGAGCCGGCCGGGATCGGCCTGGACTCCGGCCCAGGCGCGGTGGATACGGGCGTAGTCCACGTCGTTCATCCGGCCGGTGCGGACGTCGGTGGTGAGGCGGTCGGCGAGGGCGAACTGCCGGGCGGCGCGCAGTTCGGGCCAGGCCACGGGGTCGGGGCGGCCGTCGTCGGGGGCGGCGCCGGGGCTGGGGGCGTCCCACATGCCGCGCAGCACGGGCCGGGCGTAACGGCGGTAGACCTCGGGCCAGTTGCCGAGCCGGCCGAAGATCCAGGCGAGCAGCGCGCCGAACAGCGCGTAGTAGATGTCGGAGGCGACGGCGAAGGCGTGTGCGTCGCCGGTGCCGGCCCGCCAGGCGTCGGGCGTGAACCAGATCAGCGGCCAGATCCAGAACGGGAGGTAGCCGTTCCAGCACAGCGACCACACCAGCAGTCCGGACAGCAGGGCGAGGACGGCGCCGCCGATCAGCCGGCGGTCCGGCAACCGGTCGGGGTCGGGGGCCGGCCGCGGCGTGTGCCCGTAGCCGTAGATGCCGGGGGCGTCCACCTCTCGGGGCGTGCGCAGCCAGATCTCCAGCGCGGACGCCGGCGGCGCCTGCGCGGGCATCGGCGGCGGGACGGTGGGGCGCGGCAGCGGGGCACCGTCGGGTTTGCGCGGGACGCCGCCGTGGCCGAACCGCTGTGTGCCCTCGTAGTCCATGGCGTCCATGGCGCGTGCCCCTCGCCCCTCGTCTCCGACGATGCGCTCAATGTAGTCGAGCCGCTACCCGCGCATAGGGATCTTCCGAGACGGTGACCGGTCCGCCCGCGGCGCGCGCGTGCGGACATCCCGCGCCGCGCGCCGCCTTGGCCGATCCGTAGCAAGCGGGGCCGGGAGTGCTACCTATCGGCGTATGCGGGCGCGCCGGACCCCGGCCTAGCCTGCCAAAAGCACGTGTGTGCCGTATGCCGTTCGAGGAGATCGCCCACCATGACCGAATTGCCCCAGGAGCGTCGGCTCGTCACCGCCATTCCCGGCCCGAAGTCCCAGGAGCTGCTGGCCCGCAAGTCCGCGGCGGTCGCGAACGGGGTCGGGGTCACCCTGCCCGTGTTCGTGGCGAAGGCCGGCGGCGGCGTGCTGGAGGACATCGACGGCAACCGCCTGATCGACTTCGGTTCCGGCATCGCCGTCACCTCGGTCGGCAACAGCGCGGAGGCGGTCGTCCGGCGGGCCTCCGCGCAGCTCGCCGACTTCACCCACACCTGTTTCATGATCACGCCGTACGAGGGGTACGTGGAGGTCGCCGAGCGGCTCGCGGAGCTGACGCCGGGCGACCACCCCAAGAAGTCGGCGCTGTTCAACTCCGGCGCGGAGGCGGTGGAGAACGCAGTGAAGATCGCCCGCGCGTACACCAAGCGCACCGCGGTCGTCGTCTTCGACCACGGCTACCACGGCCGCACCAATCTGACGATGGCGCTGACCGCGAAGAACATGCCGTACAAGGAGGGCTTCGGGCCCTTCGCGCCCGAGGTCCACCGGGTGCCGCTGGCGTACGGCTACCGGTGGCTGACCGGCCCGGAGCACGCGGCGGAGGAGGCGGCGGCCCAGGCGATCGACCAGATCACCAAGCAGATCGGCGCGGACCACGTGGCGGCGATCGTGATCGAGCCGATCGCGGGCGAGGGCGGCTTCATCGAGCCCGCCAAGGGGTTCCTGCCGCGGATGGCGCAGTTCGCCAAGGAGAACGGGATCGTGTTCGTCGCGGACGAGATCCAGACCGGCTTCTGCCGGACCGGGCAGTGGTTCGCCTGCGAGGACGAGGGTGTGGTGCCGGACCTGATCACCACGGCCAAGGGCATCGCGGGCGGGCTGCCGCTGGCGGCGGTCACCGGGCGCGCGGAGATCATGGACGCGGCGCACGTGGGCGGCCTGGGCGGCACCTACGGCGGCAACCCGGTGGCCTGCGCGGCGGCGCTCGGCGCGATCGAGACCATGAAGGAGCTGGATCTGGCGGCCAGGGCGCGGCGGATCGGCGGGATCATGACGCCCCGGCTGCGCGCGATGCAGGAGAAGTTCCCGGTCATCGGCGAGGTCCGCGGGCGCGGCGCGATGATCGCGATCGAGCTGGTGCGGCCGGGCACGAAGGAACCGGACGCCGCCGCGACATCGGCGGTGGCGAAGGCGTGCCACGCGGCGGGCCTGGTCGTCCTCACCTGCGGCACGTACGGGAACGTGTTGCGCTTCCTTCCGCCGCTGGTCATCGGCGCGGATTTGCTGAACGAGGGGCTCGACATCGTCGAGGAGGCCCTTGCCGGGGTCTGAGACCCGGTGGTGAGCCCTGGTACGGGGCCCGGGTGCGTGCCCCCGGTCGCCCGGCACCGGTGGAAGCACCGCCGGGCGTGACCGCGGGTAACGAACGGGGGGGGCGTGAAGAAGGTGTGCGGGCCTGATGGCGGAGGGGTGGACGGCGCCCCAGCGGCCACACCGGTGACGTACGGTTTCCGAGGAACACCCCGCTCGGGGCCGACTCCGGTGGAGGCGGCTTCGCGCGACAACGCGCCGGTGAACCCCCATCACCGGCACGGCAGTGCCCTCGCGCACGACACCGCCGGGTCCGAAGGTGGCCCCGGTACACCTCGCCGATCGATCGGCCGTTCGTCCCACACCCCCCGGGGCGAGCGGTACGGCGATCGCCCTGGCCGCCCCGGAACTCTCCCCCCTGTTCCGGGGCGGCTGCCCTTCGCCGCCGCGCTCGCCGCACTCGGCGCGCTCCTGTTCACCCTGCTCACCTGGCAGGTCGCCGCGGACGGCCCGCTGGTCGCGCCCGACCGGCGGACCCTGCGCTGGTTCCAGGACGCCGCCGCCGCGTACCCGGCTTTCACCACGACGGCGCGCACCCTCTGCGACCTCGGCAACATCCAGGTCGCCGTGCCCGCGCTGCTCGTCGCGCTCTGCCTGAGCGCCCGCCTGGGACGCGTCGTCGCGCTCCCCCGCTGGTGGCTGCCGCCGCTGGCCGGGCTGCTGGCCATGTCCGCGGTCCCGGTGGTCGTCTCCCTCGTCAAGTCGGGCGTGGGCCGCCCCGCCCCGGGCAAGATCCACTCCGGTCCCACGGGCTACGGTTTCTTCCCCTCCGGCCACACCGCCACCTCCACGGTGGCCTACGGTGCGGCCGCCTTGCTCCTGCTGCCCTGGCTGCGGCGGCGAGCGGCCCGCCTCCTGCTGCTCACCGGGACCGCCGTCGTCGTCCTCGCGGTCGGCTTCTCCCTCGTGTGGTGCGACTACCACTGGCCGCTGGACGTGCTGGGGAGCTGGTGCCTGGCGCTGACGCTGCTGTCGGGCGTGGGGTGGGCGACCGGGGCCTCGGGCGGACCCGGTCGCCGAGAGTAGTGGCCGGGGAGGGCTCAGCTGTTGGTGGGGAAGCCGAGGTTGATGCCGCCGTGTGAAGGGTCGAGCCAGCGCTGGGTGACGGCTTTGCCGCGGGTGAAGAACTTCACACCGTCCTCGCCGTAGGCGTGGGCGTCGCCGAAGAGGGAGGCCTTCCAGCCGCCGAAGGAGTAGTAGGCGACGGGGACCGGGATGGGGACGTTGATGCCGACCATGCCGACCTCGACCTCGTGCTGGAAGCGGCGGGCGGCGCCGCCGTCGTTGGTGAACAGGGCGGTGCCGTTGCCGTACGGGTTGGCGTTGATCAGGTCGAGGCCGGCGTCGTAGGAGGGGACGCGGACGACGGACAGGACCGGGCCGAAGATCTCGTCGTCGTAGACGGACATGCCGGGGCGGACGTGGTCGAAGACCGTGGGGCCGAGCCAGAAGCCCTCGGCGGTGCTGCGGGCGTCGGGGGTGGCGTCGGTGATGGGGTGCTTGCGGCCGTCCACGACGAGTTCGGCGCCGTCGGTGACGCCCGCGTCGAGGTAGGAGGTGACCTTGTCGCGGTGGGCGCCGGTGACCAGCGGCCCCATCTCGGAGCCGGGGGCGCAGCCGGGGCCGACGGTGAGGCCGGTGATGCGCTGCTTGATCCTCTCGACGAGGTCGTCGCCGACCGGGTCGACGGCGACCAGCACGGAGACGGCCATGCAGCGTTCGCCGGCCGCGCCGAAGCCCGCGTTGACGGCGGCGTCGGCGGCCAGGTCGAGGTCGGCGTCGGGCAGCACGAGCATGTGGTTCTTGGCGCCGCCGAGGGCCTGGACGCGCTTGCCGTAACGGGTTCCGGTCTCGTACACGTACCGCGCGATGGGGGTGGAGCCGACGAAGGAGACTGCCTTGATGTCGGGGTGCTCCAGCAGCCGGTCGACGGTCGGCTTGTCGCCGTGGACGACGTTGAACACGCCGTCGGGCAAACCCGCCTCCTGCCACAGGCCGGCCAGGAAGTTCGCCGCGGAGGGGTCCTTCTCGGAGGGTTTGACGACGACGGTGTTGCCCGCGGCGATCGCCAGCGGGAAGAACCACATCGGCACCATCGCCGGGAAGTTGAAGGGCGAGATGATCGCGACCGGGCCGAGCGGCTGGCGGATGGAGTAGACGTCGATGCCGGTGGACGCCTGCTCGGTGAAGCCGCCCTTGATCAGGTGCGGGATGCCGCAGGCGTACTCCACGACCTCCAGGCCGCGGGCGATCTCGCCGAGCGCGTCGGAGTGCACCTTGCCGTGTTCGGAGACGATGATCTCGGCGAGTTCCCCGCGGCGGGCGTTGAGCAGTTCACGGAAGGCGAAGAGCACGGTGGTGCGCTTGGCGACCGAGGCGTGCCGCCACTGCTGGAACGCCTCGAGGGCGGCACTGACCGCCTGGTCGACGACGTCGTTGGCCGCGAAGTCCACCTGGCCGCTGATCGCGCCGGTGGCGGGGTCGTACACCTCGCCGCGGCGTTCCGCGGTGCCGGTCCACGACCGGCCGGCGATCCAATGAGTGATGTGAGTGGGCGTCACGGGCTGACCCTTCCGTCGTCGTCTGCCGCCAGTGTCGCCACGGCGGACCGCGGCCCACAAGCACCATGCTGTCGGCGTACGGCGGACGCGCCTTACAACCTGACTGCCGGGGGCTGTTCTCCCGGAATGTTCTCCCGGAACCAGTCTCACTCTTCCGCGAGCGCCGCCGCGGCCTCGTGCATGGCCAGTCCCAGCGCCGCCGGATCGGTGAGGTGCCCGGTGCCGTCGGGGGGTACCAGCCAGCGCACGCCGCCGGTCGGCCGCCCCGGGTAGGGCACCACGATCCATGTCCCGCGCCCGGCCGCTTGTACTCCTGTGCCGAGCGGGCGCGCCGCCGTACCGGGGGGTACGAAGAAGCCCGTCCGGGAGTCGCCGAAGTCGGCGAGCACCGGTCCTGGCCGGTTCGTCAGCCGGGTGAGCACGTCCAGGGTGGGGTAGCCGAGGTCACCGGTGAGGATGAGGACGTCCCACCTGCGGCCGGCCGGCAGCATTGTCACCCCGAGGGGGTCGCGCTCCCACTCCCGCCGGCACCCCTCGGGATCGGGCGCCACCGACACCAGCCAGTCGACCGCGTCTTTCGCTCCGCCGCTGACCATGTCCCGCCCTCCGTTCGTCGGCATGACGACTGTTGTCGGTGGAGAGAGCCGGAGAGGCGGGGATCCTTACGCGGGTTTTCCTGCTTTCGGGTGAGAGCGGGCCGGTGCACACGCAGGCGGGCTCACGTGTCGAAGCCGAGCCCGGCCCGGTCCAGCACCCGCAGCCACAGGTTGCGGCGTCCTTCGGAGGCGTCGGCCCTGGCCAGCGACCACCGGGTGAGCCCGATCCCCACCGAGGCCAGCGGCTCGGGCGGGAACGGCACCGGTTTGCGGCGCACCATCGCCAGCCGGGTGCGCTCGGTGGCCTGTCCCTTCAGCAGATCGAGCATCACCTCGGCGCCGAACCGGGCGGCCCCCACCCCGAGCCCGGTGTACCCGGCGGCGTAGGCGACCCGCCCCCCGTACGCGGTGCCGAAGTACGCCGAGAACCGCGTGCACGTGTCGATCGCCCCGCCCCACGTGTGGCTGAAGCGCAGGCCCTCCAGTTGCGGGAAGCAGGCGAAGAAGTGCCGGGCAAGGGTGAGACTGGTCTCCGGGCGGTGGTCGTAGTCGGCGCTCATCCGGCCGCCGCGCGGGTGGATCGCGTCGTAGCCGCCCCACAGGACGCGGTTGTCGGGGGTGAGCCGGAAGTAGTGGAACCGGTTGGCCGAGTCGGCGAGTCCCTGCCGGCCGCGCCAGCCGACCGACGCAAGCTGCGCCGGGGTGAGGGGTTCGGTGACCAGCGCGTAGTCGTAGACCGGCACAGTGTACGGGCGGGCCCGCCGGATCAGGGAGCGGAAGACCCCGGTGCCGAGGGCGGCCTGATGGGCGCGGACCCTGCCGTACGGGGTGCGGACCGCGAGCGCGGCCCCGTCCCGGACGAGCGCCGTCGCGGGCGTGCGCTCGTAGATCCGTACGCCCAGGTCGGCGGCGGCGCGCCGCAGGCCCCAGGCGAGCCTGGCCGGATGTACCAGGGCGACGCCGCGGCGGTCGTGGAGCCCGCCGTGGAAGGTGGGCGAGTCCACCTCCGCGCGCATCGCGTCGCGGTCCAGGAGTTCCAGGCCGATGCCGTACGTCGCGGCGGTGTCGGCCGCCTCCCGCAGCTCTTCCCACTGGTAGCCGGCGGTGGCCACCTGGATCTCGCCGGTCCGCTCGAAGGCGCAGTCGATCCGGTAGCGGCCGACCGCCTCCTCGATGGCGTCGAGGTTGCGGTCGCCGAGTTCCTGGAGGACGTCGAACTCGCCGGGCCAGCGGGCCAGTCCGTTGCGGAAACCGTGGGTGAGGGTGGCGGCGCAGAACCCGCCGTTGCGCCCGGTCCCGGCCCAGCCGATCCGGTCGGCCTCGACCAGCACCACGTCCCGGCCGGGGTCGCGCTCCTTGGCGAGCAGCGCGGTCCACAGCCCGCTGTACCCGCCGCCGACCACCAGCAGGTCGCAGTGGTCCTGGCCGGTGAGCGCGGGCTGCGCGGCGGGCCTGCCGGGGTCGTCCAGCCAGTACGGTACGGGCTCGGCGTCGGCCAGGCTGCGGGCTGGGTCCATGGTCCTCACACCTTCATGACGAACTGTCCGGTACGCATCGGGAGGGTCAGGCGCGCGCCTTCCTGCGTCCGCCGAGGAACTGCCCGGCCAGTACCAGCAGCACCGCGATGGCGAACATCGCCGTGCCGATCACGTTGACCTGGACCGGCGTGCCGCGCTGCGCGGAGCCCCAGACGAACATCGGGAAGGTCACCGTGCTGCCCGCGTTGAAGCTGGTCATGATGTAGTCGTCGAAGGACAGCGCGAAGGAGAGCAGGGCGCCGGCCGCGATGCCGGGCGCGGCCAGCGGCAGGGTGACCCGCCAGAAGGTCTGCGCCGGGGAGGCGTACAGGTCCTGTGCGGCCTGCTCCAGGCGCGGGTCCATGCTCATCACCCGGGCCTTGACGGCGGTGACCACGAAGCTCAGGCAGAACATGATGTGCGCGATGAGGATGGCCCAGAAGCCGAACTGGATGCGCATGTTGAGGAAGAGGGTGCCGAGCGAGGCGCCCATCACCACCTCGGGCATCGCCATCGGCAGGAAGATCAGCATGTTGGTGGCGGTGCGGCCCCGGAAACGGTAGCGGGCCAGCGCGAAGGCGGTCATGGTGCCCAGCACGGTGGCACCGATCGTCGCCCAGACCGCGACCTTCAGGCTGAGGGTGAGCGAGCCGCACATGTCGGCGACGCCGCAGGGGTGCCGCCAGGCGTCGGTGGAGAACTCGTTCCAGGTGTAGTTGTAGCGGCCCTTCGGCTTGTTGAAGGAGAAGAGCAGCACGACGAGGTTGGGCACGATGAGGTACGCCAGCGCGAGCAGGCCCGCGATCACCACGAGGTTCCTGCGCAGCCAGCGGACCGGTCCGGCCGTCCGGTTCAGGGGTGGGCGCATCAGACCAGCTCCTCCGTTCCCGCTTTGCGGATGTAGAGGGTGACGACCGCCAGGATGACCGCCATCAGGATGAAGGACAGAGCGGCGGCCGTCGGATAGTCGAGCACCCGCAGGAACTGCGACTGGATGACGTTGCCGATCATCTTCTGGTTGGTGGAGCCCAGCAACTCGGCGTTGATGTAGTCGCCGGACGCCGGGATGAAGGTGAGCAGGGTGCCGGCCACCACGCCGGGCAGCGAGAGGGGAAAGGTCACCTTGCGGAAGGTGGTGAACGGGGTCGCGTACAGGTCGCCCGACGCCTCGTGGAGGCGGCCGTCCACTCGTTCCAGTGAGGTGTAGAGCGGAAGGATCATGAACGGCAGGAAGTTGTAGGTGAGGCCGCAGACGACGGCCAGCGGGGTGGCCATCACCCGCTCCCCCTCGGTGACGCCCAGCCAGGACGTGACGTCCAGCAGGTGGATGTCGTTCAGGAAGGACACCACCGGGCTCTGGTCGGCGAGGATCGTCTCCCAGGCCAGGGTGCGGATCAGGAAGCTGGTGAAGAACGGCGCGATGACCAGGACGAGGACCAGGTTGCGCCAGCGGCCGGCCCGGAAGGCGATGGTGTACGCCAGCGGGTAGCCGATCGCGAGGCACAGCGCGGTGGCGATGCCGGAGTAGACCAGCGACCGCAGGAAGTGCGGCCAGTACTCCTCCAGGGCGTCCCAGTAGGTGGCGAAGTGCCAGGTGACCTCGAAGCCGGTGTCCAGGGAGCCGGTCTGTACGGAGGTGGACGCCTGGTAGACCATCGGGGCGACGAAGAACACCAGCAGCCAGGCGACGCCCGCGACGAGCAGCAGATACGGGATGCGGCGGCGCCGCGCGGCGGCCTTCTTCAGTGCGCGGGCCCCGGGCGCGGCGGGCGCGTCCAGGACGGGTGGGGCGGCGGCGGTCATGCGGCGGCACCCCCGGTCCCGGTGTCCTCGTCCGCGTCGGTCCCGGCGTCGATGTCCTGCGCCGCGTCCAGGCCGAAGGTGTGCTCGGGGTTCCAGTGCAGGACGACGGGCGCGCCGGGGACCAGGCGGCCGTCGCGCTCCACGTTCGGCACGAAGACCTCCAGCTCCGGGCCGACCGGGCTGTCGATCACGTACTGCGTGGACACGCCGATGAAGCTGGAGTCCACGATCCGGCCCTCGATGCGGTTGCGGCCCGCCGGGATGGCCTGCTCGTCGTCCCGGTGGGCCAGGGTGATCTTCTCCGGGCGGACCCCGGCCAGCACCCGGCCGCCGGTGGTGACCTGGGCCCGGCAACGGTCGGCGGGCAGCGTCAGCTTCCGGCCCGCCGCGACCAGTTGGAGGGTGCCGCCGCTGACGCCGGTCACCTCGGCGTCGATGAGGTTGGAGGTGCCGAGGAAGTTGGCGACGAACGTGGAGCCGGGGTTCTCGTACAGGTCGGCGGGCGCGCCCATCTGCTCGACCCGTCCGGCGTTCATCACCGCGACGGTGTCGGCCATGGTCATGGCCTCCTCCTGGTCATGGGTGACGTGCACGAAGGTGATGCCGACCTCGGTCTGGATGCGCTTGAGTTCGAGCTGCATCTGGCGGCGCAGCTTGAGGTCGAGGGCGCCCAGCGGTTCGTCCAGCAGCAGCACCTCGGGGTGGTTGATCAGGGCGCGGGCGACGGCGACCCGCTGCTGCTGACCGCCGGAGAGCTGGTGCGGTTTGCGGCGGGCCAGCGGGCCGAGCTGCACCAGCTCCAGCATCTCGCCGACCTGCTTCTTCACCGACTTGATGCCGCGGCGGCGCAGCCCGAAGGCGACGTTCTCGAAGATGTCGAGGTGCGGGAAGAGCGCGTAGTTCTGGAAGACGGTGTTGACCGGGCGCTTGTACGGGGGCAGGGCCGTGACGTCCTGGCCGCCGAGCAGCACCGAACCGGCGGAGGGGGCCTCCAGCCCGGCGATCATCCGCAGGGTGGTGGTCTTGCCGCAGCCGGACGCACCGAGCAGCGCGAAGAAGGAGCCCGCCGGCACGGCGAGGTCCAGCGGGTGGACGGCGGTGAAGGAGCCGTAGCGCTTGCTGATCCCGGCGAGGCGGACGGCGTCGCCGGGTGCTTCGGGAGTGGTGGTGGGGGTCGTCATGGAGGGTCCTCGTCGGGAGTACGGGGCGGGCGGGCGCGCGGGGAGCGGCGGGCGGCGGGCAGCGGGTCGGGCAGGCGCCGCCGGGAGGAGCATCGGACGCCGGTGAGTGGCGCTCACGCGCCGATGAGCTTGGCGAACTTCTCCTCGTACCGCGTCTCCTCGTCCTGGCTGAGGGAGCGGAAGGGGTGCGCCTTGGCGTCCATCGCCGCGTCCGGGAGGATCAGCGGGTTGCTCGCCAGGTCCGGGTCGATCTTCGCCAGCTCCTCGCGCACCCCGGCGACCGGGCAGACGTAGTTGATCCACGCGGCGAGCTCGGCGGCGACCGCCGGCTGGTAGTAGTAGTCGATGAGGCGTTCGGCGTTGCTCTTGTGCCGTGCCTTGGCGGGGACCAGCAGGTTGTCGGTGGAGGACATGTATCCGGCCTCGGGGAAGACGTACTCGATGTCGGGGTCGTCCACGCGCAGCTGTACCAGGTCGCCGGCCCACGCGACGCACGCCGCCAGGTCGCCCTTGCTGAGGCCGTCGGTGTAGTCGTTGCCGGTGAACTTGCGGATCTGCCCGCTGTCCACGGCCTTCTGCACGCGGGCCAGCGCGGCGTCGAAGGTGTCGTCGGTGACGGTCTCGGGCAGCTTGCCCATGTCCAGCAGCGTCATCCCGACCGTGTCGCGCATCTCGGAGAGCATCGCGACCTTGCCCTTGAGCGCGGGGTCGTCCAGCAGCTGGGAGATGGAGGTGACCGCGCGGCCCTTGGTGACCTTCTTGTTGTACGCGATACAGGTCGCGATGCCGGTCCAGGGGTAGGAGTAGGCGCGGCCCGGGTCCCAGTCGGGGCTGCGGAACCGCTGGCCGAGGTTGGCGTAGGCGTGCGGCAGGTGCGCGGGGTTGAGCGGCTGCGCCCAGCCGAGCCGGATCATGCGGGCGGCCAGCCAGTCGGTGAGGACCATCAGGTCGCGGCCGGTGTCCTGGCCCGCGGCGAGTTGCGGCTTGACCTTGCCGAAGAACTCGACGTTGTCGTTGATGTCCTCGGTGTACTTGACCTTGATGCCGGTCTGCCGGGTGAAGACGTCCAGGGTCGGGCGGTGCTTGCCGTCGTCGCTGACGTCGATGTACTCGGTCCAGTTGGAGAAGTTGACGACCTTCTCGGCGTCGGAGTGGTCGGTCGAGGCGGTGGAGTCGCCGGTGCGGCCCGCCGCCGGGATGCCGCACGCGGTGAGACCGGCCGTGGCGACCGCGCCGAGCCCCACGGCGCGCAGCAGCGACCGGCGGCCGAGGGCGCCCCGGCCGCCGGTCGTGCTGCGGAGTATCGCCGCGCGCTGTGGCGGTGACAGGGTCTCGTACTGCTCCATGGATGAGGTGCCCTTCCGAGGGGACCGGCCGGTGGACGCCGGTTGCCGAGTGGTTATCGGTCTCCGAAAACGGTGCGGTGCCAGTCCTTCCGGGCGACCGCGGTGTTGTCGTACATGACGTGCTTGACCTGCGTGTACTCCTCGAAGGAGTACGTGGACATGTCCTTGCCGAAGCCGGAAAACTTCGCGCCGCCGTGCGGCATCTCGCTGATGATGGGGATGTGGTCGTTGATCCAGACGCAGCCGGCCGCGAGCTCCCGGCCGGCCCGGCCCGCGCGGTAGACGTCCCGTGTCCAGGCGGAGGCGGCCAGACCGTAGGGGGTGTCGTTGGCCAGCGCCAGGCCCTGGTCGTCGCCGTCGAAGGGCAGCACCGCCAGCACCGGCCCGAAGATCTCCCGCTGCACCGCCTCGCTGTCCTGCGGTGCGCCGCTGATCAGCGTCGGACGGTAGTACGCGCCCGCCGCGAGCTTGCCGCCGGGGGCTTCCCCGCCGGTGACGACGGTGGCATACGTACGGGCCCGCTCGACGATCGCTGCCACCCGGTCGCGGTGCGCGAACGAGATCAGCGGGCCGAGGTCGGTCGCGGGGTCGCGGGGGTCGCCGAGCCGGACGCCGGCCATCAGGTCGGCGACCGCGGTCACGAAGGCGTCGTACAGCGGACGCTGCACATAGGCGCGGGTCGCGGCGGTGCAGTCCTGGCCGCTGTTGATCAGCGCGGCGGCGACCGCGCCGTGCGCGGCGGCCTCCAGGTCGGCGTCGTCGAACACGACGAAGGGGGCCTTGCCGCCGAGTTCCAGGTGGAGGCGTTTGACGGTGCCGGCGGCGAGTTCGGCGATGCGCCTGCCGACGGCGGTGGAACCGGTGAAGGAGGTCATGGCGACGTCCGGGTGCGCGACGAGGTGTTCGCCGGCGACCGGGCCGGTGCCCGTGACGATGTTGATCACCCCCGCGGGAACTCCGGCGTCCGCCGCCGCCCGCGCGAACATCAGGCTGGTCAGCGGTGTCAGCTCGGACGGCTTGAGCACGACGGTGTTGCCCGCGGCGACCGCCGGGAGGATCTTCCAGGCGGCCATCTGGAGCGGGTAGTTCCACGGCGCGACGGACCCGATCACGCCGATCGGCTCGCGCCGCACGTACGAGGTGTGGTCCGGGCTGTACTCCGCGGCCGCCTTGCCCTCCAGATGCCGGGCGGCGCCCGCGAAGAACGCCGTGTTGTCCACGGTGCCGGGCACGTCGAACCCGCTGCTGAGCTTGATCGGTTTCCCGCACTGGAGGGTCTCGGCGCGGGCGAGGTCGTCCGCGCGCTCGGCGAGCTGCGCGGCGAGCCGGTACAGCACCTCGGAGCGCTCCCCGGGGCTCGCCCCGGCCCACCCCGGCAGCGCCTCCTTCGCACTGCGTACCGCGGCGTCCACGTCGCCCGGCCCGGCGGTCTCATAGGTCCACACCGTCCGCCCCGTCGCGGGGTCGACAACGGAATACGCAGCCCCGCCGGTACCGCTGCGCGGCTCGCCCCCGATGAACTGGGCTCCACCGCTCGGCATCCCCACCACGCCGGTCACGTGCTCCATCACGCTTCTCCTCGCCTCCGCGCCCTTCCTCGCCCGTGCTTGGCAGCGTGGTCAAAGTCTGGATTGGTGGCTGATCCTGGCAGAGTAGCCTGGCTCCAACAAGGGATTCCGTTGTTGCCTTTTGGTTACGCGACGAAATCTGTGCCATACGCTGTCGCGAACCACGGAGATGCCCGTGCCTGGCGGCGCGGGGCCGTCTTCCCACCCGCCCTCCGCGCGCGTGGGTGGGCGGGTGCGGGCCCCCTGCGGGTGCCTTGCGTCCGCAGGGAGCCGCCCGTCCTGCGGACGGGGATGCCGGAGGACCGTCCTCTTCGGGGGATGCCTCGCGGCCGGCGGCCGTCCTCGGGGGACCCCGTCCGCACGGCAGGCGCGGGCGCGGCCCCGGGGCGGACAGCCGCCGACGGCGGGAACCACCGCAGGGGAACGCATCCGCCCACCCGTCCGCGCGGGCGTGCTGCGGGCGGGCGCGGCCCCGGGCCGCCAGGTGCGGGCACTCCGCGCGACGGGCGCGCCTCCTCCCGGAACCGCCCCCCACGGGGACCCGCACTCCGCCCGCGAACCGAACCGTAGACGTACCCCCCCGACCGGAGGTCACCGGAGATGCCGAGCGTCGCCGAAGTGCTGGAGCTGGATGTGGTGCGGCGCGGAGCGCCGCGGGTCGTGGCCGGAGCGGCCGGGATGGCCGCGGAAGTCCGCTGGGTCCACGTGAGCGAGCTCGCCGACATCGCCGGCATGCTCCGCGGCGGCGAACTCGTCCTGACCACCGGAGTCATGCTCCCCGAGGACAAGGAGGGCCTCGCCCGCTACGTGGACGCCCTCGCCGACATCAGCGCCGCCGGCCTCCTCGTCGAGCTGGGCCGCCGGTACGCCGACGCCCTGCCGAAAGCCCTCGTGCGGGCCGCCGAACGGCGCGGCCTCCCACTGATCGCCCTCGTCAACGAGGTCCGCTTCGTGGCCGTGACCGAGGCCGTGCACGCCCTCGTGGTCAACAGCCAGCTCACCGAGCTGCGCGCCTCGGAGGCCGTGCACCAGACGTTCAACGAGCTGGCCGTGGAGGGCGCCGAGCCCGCCGCCGTGGTCCGCGAGGTCGCCCGGATGGCGGGCGCGCCGGTCGTCCTGGAGAACCTCTCCCACCAGGTGCTGGCCTTCGACCCGGCGGGCCGGGACCCAGAAGCGCTGCTGGAGGACTGGGAGCGACGCTCCCGGGCCGTCACCCCGCCGGGCCGGACCGGCCACGACGACCGCACCGGCTGGCTGGTCACCGCTGTCGGCGCCCGGGGCCGCGACTGGGGCCGCCTCGTCCTGCTGAGCGACGAGGTTGCCGACCGCGCCCCGCGCCGCCACACCGTCCTCCTGGAGCGCGCCGCCGCGACCCTGGCGCTCGGCCGCCTGCTCGACCGCGATCAGGAGTCCCTGGAACGCCAGACCCACCGCACCCTGCTCTCCGGCATCCTCACCCACGCTCTCACCGTCTCCGACGTGAATCTGCGCGCCCGCGCGCTCGGCGTCCCGCTGGAGGGCCGCCGGCTGGTCGGCGTGATGCTGCGGCAGCGCGGCGGCCCGCCCTCGGCCGCGCTGGAGGCCCAGGCCCGGCTGCGGGACTTCACGGAGGCAGCCGCCCTCGCCGTTCGGGAACGCGGCCTGACCGCGCTGACCGGCACGCTCGACGACGGCGCGGTGGGCGTACTCGTCTCGCTGGGGCCGCACGACGACGAGCAGTCGGCGCTGGACCGCCTGGCCACGGCGCTCAAGGCGGGGCCGCCGTTCGTCATGGCGGCCGGTTCCTCGGTGGGCGCCCTGCGCGACGCCCGCCGCACCCTGCTGGAGGCCGCGCAGATCGCCGACGCGGCCCTGCACGGCGAACCGGACGTCGGCGGCCGGGGCTACTACCGCCTGCCCGACATCCGGCTGCGCGGCCTGCTCCACCTGCTGCGCGACGACGCGCGCCTGCAGACATACGTGGAAAGGGAGCTCGGCCCGCTGCTGGCGCACGACGCCGAGCACGGCACCGACCTGGTCCGCATCCTCGGCGTCTACCTGGCCTGCGGGCGCAACAAGTCCGCCGCCGCCGACGCCGCCCACCTGTCCCGCCCCTCCTTCTACGACCGGCTGCGCCGGGTGGAGCGGATCCTCGGCGTCGACCTCGACCAGGTCGAGTCGTGCCTGTCGCTGCACGTGGCGCTGCTGGCGCTGGACGCGGTACGGCGCTGAGCCGCCACCCGGGCCGGCGTCCGCACCCGCCCCGTACGATGAACCGCAATGTTCCGCCTGGGAGAGGACCCCCGCATGCCCGACACCGCACCCGCACCCGGTCAAGGACTCGACGCGGGGATCGCCGCGGCGTCCGGTACGGACGGCGGCCTGGACGCCTTCATCGCCGGGCTCCCCAAGGCCGAGCTGCACGTCCACCACGTGGGTTCCGCCTCGCCGCGGATCGTGGCCGAACTGGCCGCCCGCCACCCGGACTCCGCGGTGCCCGCCGACCCGGCCGCCCTCGCCGACTACTTCTCCTTCCAGGACTTCGCCCACTTCATCCAGGTCTACCTCTCGGTGGTGGACCTGGTCCGGGACGCCGAGGACGTGCGGCTGCTCACCTTCGAGGTGGCCAGGGACATGGCCCGGCAGAACATCCGGTACGCCGAGCTGACCGTGACCCCGTACAGCTCGACCCGGCGCGGCATTCCGGGGCCGGCGTTCATGGAGGCGATCGAGGACGCGCGGAAGGCGGCGGAGGCGGAGCTCGGGGTGACGCTGCGCTGGTGCTTCGACATTCCGGGCGAGGCCGGGCTGCCCTCGGCGGAGGAGACGCTGCGGCTGGCGCTGGACCTGCGGCCGGAGGGCCTGGTCTCGTTCGGCCTGGGCGGGCCGGAGATCGGCGTGCCGCGCCCGCAGTTCAAGCCGTACTTCGACCAGGCGCGGGCGGCCGGGCTGCGCAGCGTGCCGCACGCCGGCGAGACCACCGGCCCGGAGACGATCTGGGACGCGCTCACCGAGCTGGGCGCCGAGCGGATCGGCCATGGGACCAGCGCCGTACAGGACCCGAGGCTGCTGGCACACCTGGCCGAGCACCGCATCCCGCTGGAGGTCTGCCCGACCTCCAACATCGCCACCCGCGCGGTCGCCAGCCTCGACGAGCACCCGATCAGGGAGATGGTCGCGGCCGGTGTGCCGGTCACCGTGAACAGCGACGACCCGCCGATGTTCGGCACCGACCTCAACACGGAGTACGCGGTCGCCGCCCGCCTGCTGGGCCTGGACGCCGCCGGGGTGGCAGCGCTGGCCAGGAACGCGGTCGAGGCGTCGTTCCTCGACGCGGCGGGCAAGGCGCGGCTGGCCGGGGAGATCGACGCGTACACCGCGGCGTGGGGCGGCTGACCGGATGGCGCTGACGGTCGCCCACCGCGGCGACCCCTACCACTTCCGGGAGAACACTCTTCCGTCGCTGCGGTCCGCGCTGGTCAAGGGCGCGGACGTGGTGGAGGTCGACGTCCGGCTCACCCGGGACGGCGTCCCCGTCCTGCTGCACGACGCGACGCTGGAACGGCTCTGGGGCCACTCCACGCCGGTGAGCGGGTCGACTTCCCGCGAGGTGCGCGAGCTGACCGGCGGCGGTGTGCCGACCCTCGCGGACGCGCTCGCCGAACTGGGCGGCCACGCCCGGGGCCGGATGCTGCTGGACCTCACGGAGGCGGGTCAGGCGGCGCCGTCCGTCGCAGCGGTCGCCGCCGCCGGCCTGGACGGACGGGTCTACTACTGCGGGGAGCTGCCCGCGATGCGCGCGGTGCGGGCGCTGGATCCGGCAGCGGAGATCGCCATGACCTGGAAGACGTCCGTGCGGCCCGCGAAGTCGCTGCTCGCCGATCTCGCCCCGCGCTGGCTGAACCTGCGGTTCGGGCTGGTCGACGCGCCGACGGTCGCGTTCGCGCGGGACCGGGGCCTGCTCGTCGCCGCGTGGACCGCGGACTGGGAGCGCTCCATGTCCCGCCTCCTCGCCTTCGGCGTCGACTCGGTCACCACGAACCGCCTCACGGCACTGCAGCGGGTCCTGGCGCGCCGGCGCGCCCGCGCCTGACGGCGCGGGGTTCCGCCGCCGTGCACGGGCGGGAACAGCGGTGCGCCGGCGGCCGTTCTCGCCCCAGTCTGCGCTTCGCCCCCACTCGCGGCCGGACAGCCGCCGACGGCGGGGACCCCGTACAAGAGGGCCCGCGGACAGCGTCCTTCCCGCGCGGGCGGTGCGGCCGGTGCGGGCGGGAAGCACACCGCGCGCCGCGCACGGGCCGCCCGCACCACGGGCGGCCCGGCCGGCCCTTCCTACGCGTCCAGCGACGTCATGACGTGCTTGATCCGCGTGTAGTCCTCGAAGCCGTAGCCGGAGAGGTCCTTTCCGTACCCGGACTGCTTGAACCCGCCGTGCGGCATCTCGGCGACCAGCGGAATGTGCGTGTTGATCCATACGCACCCGAAATCCAGCCGCTTCGACATCCGCATGGCCCGCCCGTGATCCCTCGTCCACACCGAGGAGGCCAGCGCGTACTCCACGCCGTTCGCCCATTCCACCGCCTGGTCCTCGTCGGAGAACGACTGCACGGTGATGACCGGCCCGAACACCTCGTGCTGGATGATCTCGTCGTCCTGCCGCAGGCCGGAGACGACCGTGGGCGCGTAGAAGAAGCCGGTCTCGCCGACCCGGTGGCCGCCGGTCTCGATCCGGGCGTGCGCGGGCAGCCGTTCGATGAAGCCGGTGACCTGTGCGAGCTGGTTCGCGTTGTTGAGCGGCCCGTACAGCACGTCCTCGTCGTCCGGGAGGCCGGTCTTCGTGTCGGCGGCGGCCTTGGCCAGCGCCGCGGTGAACTCGTCGTGGATGGACTCGTGGACCAGCACGCGCGTGGCGGCCGTACAGTCCTGCCCGGCGTTGAAGAAGCCGGCGACCGTGATGTCCTCGACGGCCTTGGGGATGTCCACGTCGCCGAAGACGACGACCGGGGCCTTTCCGCCGAGTTCCAGGTGGACGCGCTTGACGTCCTTGGCCGCGGACCCGGCGACCTGGATGCCGGCCCGTACCGAACCGGTGATGGAGGCCATCGCGGGCACCGGGTGCTCGACCATCGCGCGGCCGGTGTCGCGGTCGCCGCACACGACGTTGAAGACGCCCTTGGGCAGCACCTCGCCGATGATCCCGGCGAGCAGGACGGTGGAGGCGGGGGTGGTGTCGGACGGCTTGAGCACCACCGTGTTGCCCGCGGCGATCGCCGGGGCGAACTTCCAGACGGCCATCATCATCGGGTAGTTCCAGGGGGCGACCTGGGCGCACACCCCGACCGGCTCACGGCGCACGATGGAGGTCATGCCCGCCATGTACTCCCCGGCGGAACGGCCCTCCAGCATGCGGGCGGCGCCCGCGAAGAACCTGATCTGGTCGACCATCGGCGGGATCTCCTCGCTGGCGGTCAGACCGATCGGCTTTCCGGTGTTCTCGCTCTCGACGGCGACCAGTTCGGCGGCCCGCGCCTCGACCGCGTCGGCGATCTTCAGCAGCGCCTTCTGCCGCTCGGACGGCGTGGTGTCACGCCAGCCGGGGAACGCGGCCGCCGCCGCGGCCATCGCCGCGTCCACGTCGGCCTGGCCGGAGAGCGGCGCCCTGGCGTACACCTCTCCGGTCACCGGATTGATCACATCGGTGGCGCGTCCGTCGGCGGCGTCACGGAATTCTCCGTCGATGTAGTTGCGCAGAGTACGGAGTTCGGTCACGGCGCTTACTCCCTGGTCCTACGAGTCGGCCCGACGAATCGGTCCTACGAATCGGTTCCGGTGAATCCGGTGTCCATTTGCTGAGACACCACCCAGCTTAACCGGAGAACTGCTGTATTCGACATACCCGACCCGCTGCAACAACCGATTCGGTTTCCCAACGCCGCTGAGGCGACGAATTTCATCGTGGAGGGGTTGCGTCACCGCCGACCTCTCCTGCACAGTGTGCGGGTGGCCACTCGTGACAGAAACGGCGCCTCCCCCTCGATGGACGCGGTGTCCAAGGCGATCGTCGAACAGCTCCAGCAGGACGGGCGCCGCCCGTACGCGGCGATCGGCAAGGCCGTGGGCCTGTCCGAGGCGGCGGTGCGGCAGCGCGTGCAGAAACTGCTCGACCAGGGCGTCATGCAGATCGTCGCCGTCACCGACCCGCTCACCGTCGGCTTCCACCGGCAGGCGATGGTCGGCATCAACGTCGAGGGCGACATCGAGCCGGTCGCCGAGGCACTAGCCGCGCTGGACGAGGTCGAGTACGTCGTCGTCACCGCGGGCTCCTTCGACCTGCTCGTCGAGATCGTCTGCGAGGACGACGACCACCTGCTCGAAGTGATCAACAAGCGGATCCGCGCGTTGCCCGGCGTGCGCTCCACCGAGAGCTTCGTCTACCTCAAGCTCCGCAAGCAGACCTACACCTGGGGAACCAGATAGCCATGAACTCCACGAACGCGGATCTGTCCAGGACGGCGTACGACCACCTGTGGATGCACTTCACCCGCATGTCGTCGTACGAGGACTCCCCCGTCCCCACCATCGTGCGCGGCGAGGGCTCGTACATCTACGACGACCGCGGCAAGCGGTACGTCGACGGACTGTCCGGTCTCTTCGTGGTCAACGCCGGGCACGGCCGGCACGAGCTGGCCGAGACGGCGTACAAGCAGGCCCAGGAGCTGGCCTTCTTCCCGATCTGGAGCTATGCGCACCCCAAGGCCGTCGACCTGGCGGAGCGGCTGGCGCAGTACGCGCCGGGCGACCTGAACAAGGTCTTCTTCACCACCGGGGGCGGCGAGGCCGTCGAGACGGCGTGGAAGCTGGCGAAGCAGTACCACAAGCTGACCGGCAACCACACGAAGTACAAGGTCATCTCGCGGGCCGTCGCCTACCACGGCACACCGCAGGGCGCGCTGTCCATCACCGGGCTGCCCGCGCTGAAGGCGCCGTTCGAGCCGCTGGTGCCGGGCGCGCGCAAGGTACCGAACACCAACATCTACCGGGCGCCGGTCCACGGCGACGACCCGGTGGCGTTCGGCCGCTGGGCCGCCGACCAGATCGAGCAGGAGATCCTCTTCGAGGGCCCGGAGACGGTCGCCGCGGTCTTCCTCGAACCGGTGCAGAACGCCGGCGGCTGCTTCCCGCCGCCGCCCGGCTACTTCCAGCGGGTCCGCGAGATCTGCGACCGGTACGACGTGCTGCTCGTCTCGGACGAGGTGATCTGCGCGTTCGGGCGGCTCGGCACGATGTTCGCCTGTGACAAGTTCGGCTACGTACCGGACATGATCACCTGCGCCAAGGGCATGACCTCCGGGTACTCCCCGATCGGCGCGTGCATCGTCTCGGACCGGCTCGCCGAGCCGTTCTACCGCGGCGACAACACCTTCCTGCACGGCTACACCTTCGGCGGCCACCCGGTGTCGGCCGCGGTGGGCCTGGCCAACCTCGACATCTTCGAGCGCGAGGGCCTCAACCAGCACGTGCTGGACAACGAGGGCGCCTTCTTCGCCACCCTGCGGAAGCTGCACGACCTGCCGATCGTCGGCGACGTCCGCGGCGACGGCTTCTTCTACGGCATCGAGCTGGTCAAGGACAAGGCCACCAAGGAGACCTTCACCGCGGAGGAGACCGAGCGCGTCCTGTACGGCTTCCTGTCCAAGGCGCTGTACGACAACGGCCTGTACTGCCGCGCCGACGACCGCGGCGACCCGGTCGTACAGCTCGCCCCGCCGCTCGTCTCCGACCAGGCGCTCTTCGACGAGGTCGAGGGGATTCTCCGGGCGGTCCTGACAGAGGCGTGGACGAAGCTGTGACCCCTTGACTGCCGCGCCTTCGCCTCCGGGCGCTCGGACCCGGTGTCGGCGGTCGACCGTGCTCGCTCGTTCCTCGCTCACTGCGCGCGGTTCTCCCTTCCGCACCGGCGCGCCCTTCGGCTCAGCCGCTACGGGCCGGCGGCCCGCCCGTGTCATCGGCGCCATCCCCGCAGAGCGCCTGATCTTCCGCAGGCGGCCCATAACAACGGTCTTGGGCCGGACGCGGTAACGGTTTGTCACCCGTCCGGAGGACCCGGGCCGCCCGGTCGCCGCGTCTGCGGGCCGCTCCCGGACACCGTGCCTACGGTGCCGGGAGTGACCGCCCTCTCCCCGGCTCGTTTGACGCGATGTCGAAATCGCACCGGGGGAAACGACTCGCGGAGGTACGGCATGGTGGCCTCGCCCGACGACGACGTGCTCTGGGCCCGCGCCCTGCGCCACTCCTACCAGGGCTCGCCCGCACTGCTCGGCGTCTCGATCAACGTACGCGGCGGCGAGATCGTCGCCGTGCTGGGCCCGCGCGGCGCCGGCAAGTCCACGTTCCTGCGATGCCTCTCGGGACAGCTCGTCCCGGACGAGGGTGAGGTCTGGTTCAACAGCGCGCCCGTGCACACACTGTCGGCCACGGCACGGGACCGGCTGCGCCGGGACCGGTTCGGCTGGATCGGCAGCGGCGCGGACCTGCTGCCCGAGCTGACCGTGTGGGAGAACGCGGCGCTGCCGCTGCTGATGCGCGGCGCCGGGCACAGGGCCGCGCGGACCGCCGCCCGGGAGTGGCTGGACCGCCTCGACATCGGCTCGGTCGCCCGCAAGCGGCCCGCCGATCTGCTTCAGGCGCAGCGGCAGCGGGTCGCGGTGGCGCGGGCACTGGTGACCGGCCCGGAGGTGGTCTTCGCCGACGAGCCCACCGCGCCACTGCACCGGGCCGACCGCGCGCACGTCCTGCGCACGCTGGTCAGCGCGGCCCGGTCGCACTCCATCACGATGGTCCTGGCCACCAGCGAGCCGGAGATCGCCGCGCACGCCGACCGTACGACGGCGCTGGTCGACGGCCGCTCCGGTGCGTCCATGCCGGCGCAGGAGCGGGAGACCGCCAACCCGTGGCCGGCCTCGGTATGACGGTGGCACTGCGGGTACTGCGCGGGTCGGGCCCCGCGGTCCTCGGCCGCTGGGCCGTGGTGGCCGGGGCCTCGGCCGGTACGGGCCTGCTGCTGCTGTGTTCGCTCGGCTGGGCGCTGGCCCATCCGCAGCGCGGTTCCTACGACGCGCTGGTCCGGCTTGCGTGGTGTGTGGTGCCGCTGGTGGTGACCGTGCAGCTCGCCTCGGCGGTGGGCCGGGCGCAGCCCGCGGGGTGGCCGCGCACCGGGCTGGCCGCGGTCGGGCTCGGGCGGACCGCGGTGGTGCTGCTGTCCGTGGCGAACTCGGCGGTGGTGTGCGCGGTCGGGAGCGTGGGGGCGCTGCTGGTCTTCCTGCACCTGCGCGGTGACGTGACGGGCGTGCCGTTCCACGGGATCGGGCCCGGGGTGCTCGCCGCCGGCAAGCCGCTTCCGCTGGCGGGGGCGGTGACGCTGCTCGCCCTGGTGCCAGTGGCCGCCGCGGCGACGAGTGCGGCCGGGCTGCGGCCGGCCCGTATCCCTTCCGCGGACGCGCCCGGGGGTCTGCCGTGGGGCGCCGCCCTGGCCGTGATCGGCCTCGCCCTCGAGGTCACCGCGCCCAGGGGGCACGCGCTGCCGCTGCCCAGCGGACTGGGTTCCGTCCCGCCGGGTTCGGTCGGCGGCTGGCTGGTCACGACGACGGGCATGATGCTGGCCGGGCCCGGCCTGGTGCACGCGTGCGGGCGGCTGCTGGTCGGCTTGCGCCCGAACGCCGTCCGGCTCCTCGCCGGCCGTGCCCTCCAGGCGGAGTGCCGCCGTGCCGGCCGCCCCCTCGCCCTGCTCTCCGCCACGGCCGCGGCGTTCCTCGCCACGTACGACCTCCACCACCCGCTGGGTCCGCTCACCACCTTCGCGGCCGTCCTCGTCGCGGTCTGCGTGCTGGCCACGTCGTGCCTGGCCCTTCTGGAAGGCCGCGAGACCCGCACCCCCACCGCTCAGGCCCTGCGCGAACTCGGTGCCTCCCCCACCCTCCTGCGCACCTCCACCGCCCTCGCCGCCGCCGCTCTCCTGGCCGCCGCCGTGCCCCTCACCCTCCTCATCGCCACGCTCTCCTCGATCCCTGCGGAGTAAAGCACCCCGAGGGTCATGACCTGCGGCTTCCCGGCCCGTGGAAGCCGGCTCCCCGCGACCGCCGGGTGCCCGCACCGGGTGCCCGCACCGGGGTCCGCACCGGGGGTCCGCGCCGGGGGTCCGCGCCGGGGGTCCGGGAGGGACCCGCAGGGTCCCCCGGCACGCCGCGACGGCGAGGCACCCCCACGGCGTACGGGCCCGACGGTGATCGACTTCGGCCTCGCCGCACCGACCGAGCGGCGCTCCACGCTCATCGCCACCGGGTTCCTGGTGGGTTCGGTGCTGTGCGTGCCGCCCGAGCAGGCGCGCGGCGAGCAGCAGGTGCCCGGGCCCGCCGACGTGTACGCCCTCGGCACCGTCCCGCTCCACGCGGCCACCGGCCACGACCCGTACGTACACCGGGCCGAGCCGGCCGGCGGTCGCCCTGCGGATCGGCCCGGCGGTGCCGAGCACACCGCGACCACCCCCTTCGCGGCGCGGCCCTACGTGCGGAGGACGACCACGTCCGCCGGGTCGAAGCCGACGCGGACGTGCGCGCCCGGGGGTGGGGCGTCCCGCAGAGGGCACTGCGCTTCGAGGAGGGGGCCGCGGGCGGGGCGGAGGATCAGGGTGACGTGGCCGCCCCGGAACGTGCGGGCTGCGACCTCGCAGGCCAGACCGGAGAGCGGCGAGCCGTCACCGGCCGGAAGGCCGAGCCGCACGCCGGTCGGGCGGACGAGGACCCGGCAGGGGCCGTGGGGAGTGCCGTCGGGTACCGGGACCGTGCCCCACTCCGTGTCGGCGACCCCGCCCCCGCCGACCACGCCGGAGGCGATCGTGTCGAAGCCGAGGAAGCGCGCGACGAACTCCGACGCCGGGTGCTGCCAGACCGCCTGCGGCGTGCCGGACTGCGCGACGCGGCCGTCCCGCATCACCACGACCCGGTCGGCGAGCGCGAACGCCTCGCCCTGGTCGTGCGTGACGGCCAGCACCGTCGTGCCCAGCTCGCCGAAGAGCCGCCGCAGTTCGACGACGAGCCGTTCCCGCAGCGACCGGTCGAGCTGGCCGAGGGGCTCGTCCAGCATGAGCAGGCGCGGTTCGGGGGCCAGCGCCCGGGCCAGCGCCACCCGTTGCTGCTCGCCGCCGGAGAGGGTGGCGACCGCACGGGTCTGGGCACCGGGCAGGCCCACCAGGTCGAGGAGTTCGGCCACCCTGTGCTGCCGCCGCTCGCGCGGCACCTTGTGCATGCGCGGCCCGAAAGCGACATTGCCGGCCACGTCGCGCTGCGGGAAGAGCTGGTGGTCCTGGAACATCAGGCCGACGCCGCGCCGGTGCGCGGGAACGCCCGCCTGGTCGGCGCCGTCCAGCAGCACCCGTCCGCCGTCCAGGGGTTGCAGCCCGGCGACGGCCCGCAGCAGCGTGGACTTGCCGCTGCCGCTGGGTCCGAGCACGCAGGTGATCTCGTGCGCGTCGACGGCCAGGTCCACCGCGTCCAGCGCGGCCCGCTGCCCGAACCGTACGGTCGCGGCCTGCACTTCCAGCAGGGACGGCATCTAGAACTCCCCCGAGGGGTCGGCGGGGCGCAGGTTCTCCAGGACCAGCAGCGACACCGCGCACACCAGCATCAGCAGGGTGCTCAGGGCCATCGCCTGGCCGTAGTTGAGGGGCCCGGCCCGGCCGAGGAGGCGGGCGACGGCGACCGGGAGGGTGGGGCTGCCGGGGCGGGCGATGAAGACCGTCGCGCCGAACTCGCCGAGCGAGACGGCGAAGGCGAATCCGGCGGCGATGCCCAGCGCCCTCCCGGCGAAGGGCAGTTCGACCTCCCGCCAGACCCGCAGCGGGGACGCGCCCAGCACCGCCGCCGCCTCCCGCAGCCTGCTGTCCACGGCCCGCAGCACCGGCAGCATGACCCGTACCACGAACGGCACCCCGACCAGCGCCTGCGCCAGCGGCACCAGCAGCCAGGAGTCCCGCAGGTCCAGCGGCGGCTTGTCGAGGGTGATGAGGAAGCCGAAGCCGATCGTCACCGCCGAGGTGCCCAGCGGAAGCATCAGCAGCGCGTCGAAGCCGCGCAGGAGACGGCCGGCCTTCCGTACCAGCGCGGCGGCGGCCAGCCCGCCGACGGCCAGGGCGATCACGGTGGCGACGGCCGCATACCGCAAGGAGTTCCAGACGGTGTGGAGCGGGGAGACCAGGAAGGTGCCGTCGCCGGCGGAGCCGAGGGCGCGGTAGAAGGTGAGGCCGTAGCCGCCGGGGGCGTCCAGGGAGCGGGCGACGAGCACGGCGAGCGGCAGCACGATCAGCAGCACGATCACGGCGAGTACCGCTCCGAGCAGCGCCCGTTCGCCGCCGCGGGGCCGGTGCGCGGTGCGGGCGGCGTCCACCAGTCGCAGGGTGGCCTCGCGGCGCCGCACCGTCCAGGCGTGCACGGCGAGGATCGCGGCGACGGCGGCGAACTGCACGAGGGTGAGGACGGCGGCGGTCGGCAGGTCGAGGAGCTGCGCGGTCTGCCGGTAGATCTCGACTTCGACGGTGGAGTACGCGGGCCCGCCGAGGATCTGGATCACGCCGAAGGAGGTGAAGGTGAACAGGAACACCATCAGCCCGGCGGCGGCCACCGACGGGCCGAGCGCGGGCAGCGTCACCCGCCGCCACGCGGCCAGGCGGCTCGCGCCGAGCATCCGTGCCGCCTCCTCCTGCCGGGGGTCGAGCTGCGCCCACAGCCCGCCGACGGTGCGGACGACCACCGCGTAGTTGAAGAAGACGTGCGCGACGAGGATCGCCCACACCGAGGTGTCCAGCCGGAAGCCCAGCAGGGAGTCGGTGAACCCGCCGCGGCCGAGCAGCGCCAGGAACGCCGACCCGGCGACGACGGTCGGCAGCACGAACGGCACGGTGACGACGGCCCGCAGCAGCCGCTTCCCGGGGAAGTCCAGCCGCGCGAAGGCGTACGCGCCCGGCATCGCGACCGCCAGCGTCAGCGCGGTGGACGCGGCGGCCTGCCAGCAGGTGAACCACAGCACGTGCCGGATGCCGGGGTCGCCCAGCACGTCCCCGATCCGCCCGAACCGCCAGTCGCCGCCCTCGTGCAGGCCGCGGACGGTGATGGCGGCGACGGGATAGGCGAAGAAGACCGCGAAGAAGGCGAAGGGGATCGCCGTCAGGGCGAGGCGGACGGCGGTCGCGCGCGGTGGGTACGGGCGGCGCCGGCCCGTACCCCCGTGCGGCTGATCCGGCCTCTCCGCCCTGCCCGGCCTGTCCGGTGGGTGCGGCCGGTGCGGCCGGTGCGGCCGCAGGCCTGTCCGCCGGCCGCCGGGCCGCGGCTGCGTACGCCCGTCCGGGTCCGGTACGGCTACAGGACGATCGACGTCCATGCCTTGACCCACTCGTCCCGCTGGGCCGCGATCTTCTCGGGCGGGAGCGTCGCCGGGTGGTCGATCCTCGCGCCGTACCTGGTGAACACCTCCGGCTTGGCGGCGTCCTGGCGGACCGGGTCGACGTACATGTTCAGCGGCATGTCCTCCTGGAAGGTCTTGCTGAGCAGGAAGTCGATCAGGGCCTTGCCGCCGGCGGTGTTCTTCGCACCGTGCAGCAGCCCGGCGAACTCGATCTGCCGGAAGCAGGTGCCCGTGGCGACGCCGACGGGGGACTGCGCGGGCGGCGGGGTGACGCCGACCACCTCGGCGGGCGGGCTGGAGGCGTACGAGACGACCAGCGGCCGGTCGCCCTTGGCCTGCTTGCCCGCGGACGAGCCGGAGAAGCGGTCGTTGTACGCCTGCTCCCAGCCGTCGACGACCTCGACGCCGTTGTTCTTGAGCTGCTTCCAGTACTCCTGCCAGCCGTCGTCCCCGTAACCGGCGGCGCTCCCCAGCAGGAAGGCCAGGCCCGGGGAGGAGGTGGCGGCGTTCTCGGTGACCAGCAGGTTCTTGTACTCGGGCTTGACCAGGTCGGCGTAGGTCTGCGGCGGGGCGAGCCTGTGCGCGGTGAAGTAGGCGCGGTCGTAGTTGACGCAGACGTCGCCGGAGTCGATCGGGGTGACGCGGTGCTGCACGGCGTCGAGCTGCACATCGGCGGACACCTGGTCGAGCCCCTTGGCCGCGTACGGCGTGAACAGGCCGTTGTCGAGGGCACGGGAGAGCAGGGTGTTGTCGACACCGAAGAAGACGTCACCGCGGGGGTGGTCCTTGGTGAGGATCGCCTGGTTGACGGCGGCGCCGGCGTCGCCCCCGCGCAGCACCTTGACGGTGTACCCGGTCTGCCGGGTGAACTCGGCCAGCACCGGTTTGGAGGCGGCGAAGGAGTCGTGGCTGACGAGGGTGACGGTCTTGGAACCGCTGGTCCCCGCACCCTCCGAAGCAGTGTCGCCGCCACTGCCGCTGTCACTGCCACAGGCGGCCAGCAGGGTCGCGCCCGCGGTGGCGAGGACCAGCGCGCCGATGGCACGCCGACGGATGCTCTTCATGATGCTGACTCCCTACGCCGGTATGACCCGGATCAGGTCCGAGGGTCTGCGGCTCCGCCGTTCTCGGTGGCCGGCCGCACTCTCAGCGCCGTCGCAGGCGCTCCCCTGTCGGAAATGTTCACTTGTCCGTACGTACGTGTGTACGACGTGCGTCTGCACGATAGCAGCAGGCCCGGGCCGTACCGCTGTCCGTACCGCTCAGCGCTCGGCCGCGGCGAGCTGCCCGCACGCGCCGTCGATCTCCTGGCCGCGGGTGTCCCGTACGGTCACGGGCACGCCGTGGGCCTCCAGGGCGGCGACGAACGCCCGCTCGTCCTGCGGGCGGGAGGCGGTCCACTGCGAGCCGGGGGTCGGGTTGAGCGGGATGAGGTTGACGTGCACCCGGTGGTTCTTCAGCAGCCTGCCCAGCCGGTCGGCGCGCCACGCCTGATCGTTGACGTCGCGGATCAGCGCGTACTCGATGGAGATGCGGCGGCCGGAGACCTCGGCGTAGTGCCACGCGGCGTCGAGGACCTCGCGGACCTTCCAGCGGGTGTTGACCGGCACCAGGGTGTCGCGCAGTTCGTCGTCGGGAGCGTGCAGGGAGACCGCGAGGCGGCACTTGAAGCCCTCGTCGGCGAACCGGTACATCGCCGGGACGAGACCGACCGTGGAGACCGTGATGCCGCGCTGCGACAGGCCGAGGCCGTCCGGCTCGGGGTCGGTGAGGCGGCGGATGGCGCCGACCACCCGCTTGTAGTTCGCCAGCGGCTCGCCCATGCCCATGAACACGATGTTGGACAGCCGCGCCGGCCCTCCCGGCACCTCGCCGTCGCGCAGGGCGCGCATCCCGGCGACGATCTGGTGCACGATCTCCGCGGTCGACAGGTTCCGGTCGAGACCGGCCTGCCCGGTGGCGCAGAACGGGCAGTTCATGCCGCAGCCCGCCTGGGAGGAGACGCACATGGTGACCCGGTCCGGGTACCGCATGAGCACCGACTCCACCAGCGTCCCGTCGAACAGCCGCCACAGCGTCTTGCGGGTCTCCCCGTCGTCGCACGACGCGTGCCGTACGACCCGCATCAGTTCCGGCAGCAGGTCCCCGGCCAGTTTCTCCCGGGCTGCCGCCGGTATGTCCGTCCACGCCGCCGGATCGTCCGCGAACCGCGCGAAGTAGTGCTGCGACAACTGCTTTGCCCGGAACGGCTTCTCCCCGAGCGCCGCGACCGCCTCCTTCCGCTCCGCGGGCGAGAGGTCGGCAAGATGCCGCGGCGGCTTCTGCGCTCCGCGCGGCACGGCGAAAGTGAGTTCTCCGGGTGCAGGCATGATGCCTATCAGTGTCGCAGATCCCGGGGAGTGGCCCGGGTCGGCCGACCGGGCGGCCTCATCCGCCCGACGCCGTACGGTCCGGGTCGGTACCGCCCTGGTACTGCCGGCCGGGTTCCTGCCGCCTGACTTCGAACCGCCCGTCAGCCCTGGCCGACGAACGCCGCGAGCAGGAGCCAGACCACCGGCGCGGTGGGGAGCAGGGAGTCGAGGCGGTCCATGATGCCGCCGTGGCCCGGGAGGAGGGTGCCCATGTCCTTGATGCCAAGGTCGCGTTTGATCATGGATTCGCCGAGGTCGCCGAGGGTGGCGGTGACCGCCGCGGCGAGGCCGAGGAGAAGACCCTGCCACCACTGGCCGTCGTCGATGACGTACTGCATGAGCAGGGCGCCGGCGGTCGTCGCGAAGGCGATCGCGCCGAGCAGGCCCTCGCGGGTCTTGCCGGGGCTGATGCGGGGGGCGAGGGGGTGCCTGCCGAAGCGCCAGCCGATGGCGTACGCACCGGTGTCGCTGACGACGGTGAGCAGCAGAAACGTCAGCACCCGGCGGGGGCCGTCGTCCGCGGCGAGCATCATCATCACGAAGGTGGCGAGGAAGGGCACGTAGAAGGCGGCGAAGACACCGGCGGTGACGTCCCGCAGGTAGTTCTCGGGCGGCTGGGTCATCCGCCAGACCATGACGGCGAGCGCGGTGAGCGCCATCGCCACCCACGCGCCGTCGGCGCCGCGCACGTAGGCGGCGACGACCATGGCGACGCCGCCCGCCGCGAGGGGGACGAGCGGTACCCGGATGCCCTTGCGCTCGGCGAACCGGGAGGTGATTTCCCACAGGCCGACCGTGATGGCGGCGGCGACGACGCCGACGAAGACCGCCTTGACGAAGAAGAGCGAGACGACGAGGACGGCGCCGAGGCCGACGCCGACCCCTATCGCGGCCCGCAGGTCACGCCCTGCGGACTTCTTGGCCGGGGCAGGCTGGGGCGGCTCGGCGGGCGGCTGCGGTGGCATACCAGGAGTCTTCCTCCCGGCGCCGGTTTCCATGGCGGAACCCGCCGCGTGGGCGGCGCGTGGCGAAGCGCCCCAGGAAGAGTCGTTCACGGAGCTTCGCCTCGCGTCGTCATCGGTGTCGGCCGGGGGGTGGGGTGGTTCGTCCGGTGCCGGGGGCCGTCAGACCTCCAGCAGTTCCGCTTCCTTGTGCTTGAGCAGTTCGTCGACCTGCGCCACGTACTTCGAGGTCGTGTCGTCGAGTTCCTTCTCCGCGCGGCGCACCTCGTCCTCGCCGGTCTCGCCGTCCTTGACGAGCTTGTCGAGGGTCTCCTTGGCCTTGCGGCGGACGCTGCGGATCGAGATCTTGGCGTCCTCGCCCTTGGTCTTGGCGACCTTGATGTACTCCCGACGGCGTTCCTCGGTGAGCTGCGGGAAGACCACCCGGATGATACGGCCGTCGTTGCTCGGGTTGACGCCGAGGTCGGAGTTGCGGATCGCCTCTTCGATGTTGCGCAGACTGCTGCTGTCGAAGGGGGTGATCACCGCCATCCGGGGCTCGGGCACCGCGAACGAGGCGAGCTGGTTGATCGGGGTGATCGTGCCGTAGTACTCGGCCACGATCTTGTTGAACATCGCCGGGTGCGCACGGCCGGTGCGGATCGCCGCGAAGTCGTCCTTGGCGACGGCGACAGCCTTCTCCATCTTCTCCTCGGCTTCGAGGAGGATCTCTTCAATCACCATGTGCTCCTGGTACTCGGAAGGCGGAGCCTCACAGTCGGGGCCCCTGCGCGCGTCTTTCCTGCACGGTGTCCGACCGGCAGCGTGTTGTCCATCCCCGAACCGGACGACCCGGCGCCGGGCGAGCCGGCACCGGACGCCCCGGGACGGGGGCCGGCCGCCGGGTTCCCGGGCGCGGTCACGCCCGGGTGCCCTGGTCGTTGACGAGTGTGCCGATCTTCTCACCCTTGACGGCTCGTGCGATGTTGCCCTCGGCGAGCAGCTCGAAGACCAGGATCGGCAGTTTGTTGTCCTGGCAGAGGGTGATCGCGGTGAGGTCGGCGACCCGCAGGTCGCGGCCGATGACCTCGCCGTACTCCAGCACGTCGAACATGACCGCGTCCGGATTGTGCTTGGGGTCGGAGTCGTAGACCCCGTCCACCCCGTTCTTGCCCATCAGCAGGGCCGCGGCGTCGATCTCCAGGGCCCGCTGGGCGGCGGTGGTGTCGGTGGAGAAGTAGGGCATGCCCATACCCGCGCCGAAGATCACGACACGGCCCTTCTCCAGGTGCCGGACGGCCCGCAGCGGGATGTACGGCTCGGCCACCTGGCCCATGGTGATCGCGGTCTGCACCCGTGTCTCGATGCCCTCCTTCTCCAGGAAGTCCTGGAGGGCGAGGCAGTTCATCACGGTGCCGAGCATGCCCATGTAGTCGGAGCGGGCCCGGTCCATGCCGCGCTGCTGGAGTTCGGCGCCGCGGAAGAAGTTGCCGCCGCCGACGACGAGCGCGATCTCGTACCCGTCCCTGACGACCGCGGCGATCTCCCGGGCGATGGCGTGCACGACGTCGGGGTCGACGCCGAGGCCCCCACCGCCCGCGAACGCCTCGCCGGACAGCTTCAGCAGGTAGCGGCGGTGCGCGACGCCGCTGCGGGGGGCGGTGGCCGGTGCGGGCCGGGCTGCGCTCGGGTGGTCGGCTCGGGGGTGGTCGGCGCCTTCGTCCATGGGGTGCTCCTCGTGCACGTACAAAGGAGGCCATTGCCGTGGGTCCTGACGGGTTCCCGGTACGGCAGTGGCCTCCTCGTCACATCTGCGGCCGGCCGGCGGGCGGCCGACCGCGTACGACCCTAGCGGGCCGTCGGTCATTCGGTAGTCGGACCCGGCGGTCGGACGGCCCTGCGGTCGGACGACCGGGTGGGGCCGGACCGGGTCAGACGCCGACGCGGAAGCGGGCGAAACGCTTGAGCGTGACGCCGGCCTCGTCCAGGACCTTCTGGACGGTCTTCTTGGGGTCCTTGGCGAACGCCTGCTCAAGGACCACGTTCTCCTTGAAGAAGCCGTTGACCCGGCCCTCGACGATCCGCGGCAGGGCGGCGTCGGGCTTGCCCTCCTCGCGGGCGGTGGCCTCGGCGACCCGGCGCTCGTTCTCGACGGTGTCGGCGTCGATCTCGTCGCGGGTCAGGTACTTCGGGGCGAACGCGGCGATGTGCTGCGCGACGTCCTTGGCGACCTGCGCGTCCGCCTTGTCCAGCTCGACCAGGACACCGACCTGCGGGGGCAGGTCCGGGCTGGTGCGGTGCAGGTAGGAGGCGACGTAGCCGTCGGTGAACTGGGCGAAGCGGTCGAGCACGATCTTCTCGCCGAGGGTGGCGTTGGCCTCGTCCACGTACGCCTGGACGGTCTGACCGGGCTTGATCTCGGAGGCGAGCAGTGCCTCGATGCCGGCCGGCTTGCTGGCGGCGACGTGGGCGGCGATCTCGTCCGCGGCGGCGACGAACTTGTCGCCCTTGGCGACGAAGTCGGTCTCGCACTTCAGCTCGACGAGGACACCCTCGGAGTTGTCGGCGGAGATCAGGGAGACCACGGCGCCGTTGGAGGCCGAGCGGCCCTCGCGCTTGGTGACACCCTTCTGGCCCTTGACGCGGAGGATCTCGACGGCCTTTTCCAGGTCGCCATCGGCCTCGGTGAGGGCGTTCTTGCAGTCCATCATGCCCGCGGCGGTCAGCTCGCGGAGCTTCTTGACGTCGGCGGCGGTGAAGTTCGCCATGGGTTTGAGTCTCTTCCCGAATGGTCGGTGGATCTACGGGTGAACGGCGGGGGCGTCACGCCCCCGCCGTCGTCACGCGTGGTTCTCGTCGTACGCGTCGTACCTGGCCGTGCTCACGGTCGTCCGGCGCACGGCTGCCGTACGGATTGCCGCTCGGGCTCAGGCCTGCTCGGTGCCGGCCTCGGCGGCCGGGGCGGGCTCGGCGGCCGGAGCCTCAGCGGCGGGCGCGTCGGCGGCCGGGGTCTCGTCGGCCTTCTTCTCGCCCTCCAGCAGGTCCCGCTCCCACTCGGCGAGCGGTTCCGCGGCGCCTTCGGCCTTCTTGTCGCCGAGCGCGGCGCCGGAACGGGCGATGAGGCCCTCGGCGACGGCGTCGGCGATCACGCGGGTGAGCAGCGTGACGGAACGGATCGCGTCGTCGTTGCCCGGGATCTTGTAGTCGACCTCGTCGGGGTCGCAGTTGGTGTCGAGGATCGCGACGACCGGGATACGGAGCTTGCGTGCCTCGCCGACGGCGATGTGCTCCTTCTTGGTGTCCACGATCCAGACCGCGCTGGGCACCTTCTGCATCTCGCGGATACCGCCGAGGGTCTTCTCCAGCTTCTCCTTCTCACGGGAGAGGACCAGGAGCTCCTTCTTGGTGAGGCCGGAGGCGGCCACATCCTCGAAGTCGATCTCCTCGAGCTCCTTCAGGCGCTGCAGGCGCTTGTAGACGGTCGAGAAGTTGGTGAGCATGCCACCCAGCCAGCGCTGGTTGACATACGGCATGCCGACGCGGGACGCCTGCTCGGCGATGGCCTCCTGCGCCTGCTTCTTGGTGCCGACGAACATGATGGAACCGCCGTGCGCGACGGTCTCCTTGACGAACTCGTAGGCGCGGTCGATGTACGACAGCGACTGGAGCAGGTCGATGATGTAGATGCCGTTGCGCTCGGTGAAGATGAAGCGCTTCATCTTCGGGTTCCAGCGGCGGGTCTGGTGCCCGAAGTGGACGCCGCTCTCCAGCAGCTCCCGCATCGTGACGACGGCCATGGCCGTACTCCTTGAGGTGCTCGGTTATCGCGACCACCGGACGGCGGCCGCGCCTGACGCCCCGGCGCGCCGTGCCACGAAGGGGAATCCTCCGGGACCGAGGGGCGCGGCCACCGCCCCGGCGAAGGGTTGGGTGGCGGGGCGTGCGAAGTCGATCCGGTGACCCGAATCGCCAGAGAAATTGTACGGGACGGGTGGAGCACCGGGCGACACCGGAGTTGTCCACAGGCCAGCACCATGATCATCCCGCGAGCCCCGAAGTGCGGGATCGTCGTCCCATGACATTCACGACGATGTGGTTCACGGTCCTGGCGACGACAGCGGCCCTGACGGCTGCGGGTTTCCCGGGCGGGGCCGGGGTGCCGGGGGGGATGCCGGGTGGGGGTGGGGTGTCAGGTGCAGGTGGGGTGCCGGGCGGTGCGGCTGCGGATGCGGTGACGGGCGCGGGTCCGGTGCCGGGTACCGGTCCGACGACGAGTACGGGCGCGCCTGCGGGTACCGGTGCGGGTGGAGTCGGGTGCGCGGGGCCGCCTGGCCCGCAGGCGCGGTGCTGGCCGGTGACGGGTCCGGGGGCCCGGGCGCGCCCGGGCGTCCTCCGCGCCTTCGAGCCGCCGCCCACCCCCTGGTCCGCGGGCCACCGGGGCGTCGACCTGTCCGCCGCCCCCGCGGCACCGGTGCGGGCGGCGGCCCCGGGCGAGGTCACCTTCACCGGCCGGGTCGCCGGCACCCCCGTACTCGTCCTCCGGCACGCCGGCGGCCTGCGGACCACCTACCAACCCGTCCGCGCCGACCTCCTCCTCGGGACCCGCGTCCCGGCCGGAGCCCGCCTCGGCACCGTGGCCGGCTCGCCCGTCCCCCACTGCCCGGTCCCCTGCCTCCACTGGGGCCTCCTCCGGGACGACGGCACCTACCTCGACCCGCTCTCCCTCCTCCCCTCTTCCCTCCGGCAACCGGGCCGGTCCCGGCTGCTGCCGGTGCACGGGGGTGGTCGCGGGACGTGACAGGGGGCGTGGCAGGGGCGGGGGCGGGTGGGGAGGGGGCGGGGGGAGGCCCCCTGGGGAGTGACTAGGGAGTGACGCCGCGGAGGGCCATGGTGACCGCGGCGGTCACGATGTCCGTGGGCGGTTCGGCGGCGCCGAGGTCGATGCGGCGGACGGCGGCGTCGACAATGCCCTGGAGGAGCATCGCCGTGAGGCGGGGTTCGGAGTGGCCGAGGGCGGCGAGGGCGGCGACGACCAGGGAAACCAGGGCGCCGTGGGCGGCGCGGATCTTCTCCCGGGCACCGGCGTCGAGTTCGCCGGCGGAGATGGCGACGACGGCGCGGTGACGGCGGTCACCGACGAGGTCGAGCTGGGTTCTGACGTACGCCTCGATCTTCGCCTCGGGCGTCCGCGCGGCCTCCATGGCGGCTTCGACCTCTGCGGCCCAGACGGGGAAGTCGGCGGCGCACAGCGCTTCGACGACGGCCGCGCGGGAGCGGAAGTACTCGTAGACCGAGGAGCGCGCGAGTCCGGTGCGCTCGGCGAGGGCAGGGAAGGTCAGTGCTTCCGTGCCGCCCTCGGACAGCAGCGAACGTGCGGCGTCCAGCAGGGCCTGGCGCTGCATCGTCCGGTGTTCGGCCACCGAGGCCGCTCGAATCCTGGGCATCCCCCCACTGTAGACAGTGGGCCGTCTCACCGGCCGACGTCGGCGAGCTTTGCCCGTAGTTGGAGCACGGACTTGGTGTGGATCTGGCTGACCCTGCTCTCCGTGACTCCGAGGACCTGGCCGATCTCGGCCAGAGTGAGGCCTTCGTAGTAGTAGAGGGTGACAACGGTCTTCTCGCGTTCGGGCAGGGTACTGACAGCGCGGGCGAGCAGTCGCCGCAGTTCGCGGTCCTCGGCGACCTCGACGGGGTCGTCGGCGCCGGTGTCCTCCAGGGTGTCGACGAGGCTGAGCCGGTCGCCGCCTTCGATGCCGACGTGCAGGAGTTCTTCCAGGGCGACCACGTTGGCGAGCGACAACGCGCTGAAGACGCCGTGCAGTTCTTCCAGGCCGACGCCCATCTCGGCGGCGACCTCGGGCTCGGTGGGGGTGCGGCGGAGCTTGGCTTCCAGCGTGGCGTAGGCGCGTTCCACGGCGCGGGCCTTCTGCCGGACGGAGCGGGGGATCCAGTCCAGCGCGCGTAGTTCGTCGATCATGGCGCCGCGGATTCTGGTGATCGCGTAGGTCTCGAACTTGATGGCGCGGTCGGGGTCGAACTTCTCGATGGCGTCGATGAGTCCGAACACTCCGGACGACACGAAGTCGGCCTGTTCCACGTTGGCCGGAAGTCCCACACTGACGCGGCCCGCGACGTACTTCACCAGCGGCGAGTAGTGCAGGATCAGCTGTTCCCGCAGCCTGGCGTCCCCGGTGGCCTTGTAGGTCCGCCACAGCGCGTCGAGCGAAGTGGGGGCGGCGGGCCGAGTGGTGGTGCGGGAGGCGGTCGCTGCCGTCGCCCTTTCGGACCCGGGGGTGTGCTGGGGCATGCGTCGTTGTGAGCCGTTCTGCCGTGACGGGGGTGGGGAAAAGAGCCTTCGCGAGCGTAGCGTGACCATCCTGTCGCTGATAGCTGTGGCGCCCGTGGGGGACATGCGCAGATACGTTCCTCTGCGGGTGCGGGGTCACCGTACGGGGCGCGGGGTCCGACCTGGGGTGGGCGGCCGGACCCTGGGGCCAATGATGCTGGGTCGGGCGGAGGCCTGCGGATGCTCCTGCGGTCGCCGCAGGTCACCGCGCTTTCCTGTCACCTGATGGTGTGTCGATAGCGTCAACGGACGCGGGGTGGAGGCCCGTCCCGTGCGGTACGGACCAACTTCCACCGGCCGGAGTCGCGTTCGACGAAGCCGAGGGCCTGCAACTCGTGAAGACGTCCGAGCGTGTCGGCCCTGGTCGCGCCGGCGGCGTGGGCGATGTCCTCGTCGGCGGCGTCGCCGCGCCCGGGCAGTGCGTCGAGGACCCGCGCGGTGGCCGGATGGAGCAGGTCCCGTGGCAGTACGGGGCCGCGCCGGTCGGGGGCGAGGTCGGCGCCGATACTGCCGACCATCTCGATGACTTCGGCGGCGTCGGTGACCACGACCGCGTCGCCGCGCAGGAGTTCGTGCACGCCTTCCGACAGCCCGCTGGTACAGGGGCCCGGCACGCCCATCGTGACCCGGCCGAGCCGGGCGGCGCGGCGGGCGGTGATGAGGGAGCCGCTGCGGTAGCGGGCCTCGACCACGACGGTGCCGCGGGTGAGGGCGGCGATCACCCGGTTCCGCAGCACGAACCTGATCCGGGTCGGATGATCACCGGGCGGCAACTCGCCGATCAGCAGGCCGCGTTCGGCGATGTGACCGATCAACTCGGCGTTGCCCCGGGGGTACGGTACGTCGACGCCGCTGGCCACCACCCCGATCGTGGCGCCGCCCGCCGCCAACGCGCCGCGGTGCACGGCGCCGTCCACGCCGTATGCCGCGCCGGAGACCACGACCCACCCCGCGGCGGCGAGCCCCGCGCCGAGCCGGGCCGCCATGTGGGCCCCGTAGTCCGTGCAGGCGCGGGCGCCGACCACCGCCACGGACCGAAGGGCCCACAGCCGCAGGGACGGCCGGCCGCGTACCCACAGCCCGTACGGCCGCTCGTCCCCGAGGTCGTCGAGTTGCCCGGGCCAGTCCCCGTCGCCCGGGCACACGAAGCGGCCTCCGGCCCGGTGGGCGGCGGCCAGGTCGGCCAGGGGGTCCATGCGGGCGGCCTTGATCGCGTAGTTCTCGGTCCGCCGCGGAGTCGCCCCGGGCAGCGCGTGGCCGTCGCGTGCGGCCCGTAATGCTTCCCGTGCGCCCCGCTCCCGCACGGCTCGCCCCATCACCGCGTCCCCGGGGTCGGCCACCCGCGTCAACGCGACCCGCGCCAGCCGCTCATCCCACCCCGCGATGCTCCCGCTCCCGGGCCCGAGAACCCCGAGGTCCCCGAGGACCCCGCCGGTCAGCCCTCGCTCATAGGCCAGCCGCAGCGCGGCCTCGCCGCCGGCGGTGTCACCGCCGGTCGCGCCCTGCCATGACGGCCCGCCCCGTTCCGACGGCACGCCCTCTCCCGGCGGCTTCCCCGCGCCCGGTACCCCGTCGGCCGCTCCGGACCGCTCCCCCGCACCGGGCGCCCCGCCGTTCACACCCAGCGGCCCACTGCCGGCTCGCGGCGCCCGGCCCTCCGCGGTCTCCGCCATCACGCCCCTCCTGCCATCGCCACGCCCCGGCTGATGCCGGTGCGGAGTTGGAGGGCGGTGAGGACGTCCCCCGCGTCGGGGCGGGGATGGCCGGCCAGGTCGGCGAGGGTCCAGGCGACGCGGAGGACGCGGTCGAGGCCGCGGGCGGTGAGCAGGCCGCGTTCCATGTCGCGTTCCGCGGCTTGGAGGGCGCCGGGGGCGACGTGCCAGCGGGTGCGCATTTCGTGGCCGGGGACTTCGCTGTTGGCGCGCCACCGGGTGTCGCGGTAGCGGGCGGCGGCCCGGGCGCGGGCCTCTCCCACCCGGGCGGCGATCACGGCGGTCGACTCGCCCGCCCCGTGGCCGATGAGGTCGCTGCGGCTGACCGCCTCCACCTCGACGCGCAGGTCGACCCGGTCCAGCAGCGGCCCGGAGAGCCGCGACTGGTAGCGGCGGATCGCGGTGGGTGAGCAGTCGCAGCCGCCGGCGATCATGGAGTACCGCCCGCAGGGGCAGGGGTTGGCTGCCAGCACGAGCATGAAACGGGCCGGGAGCCGCATCACCCCGGCGGCCCGGGCCACCACCACGTGCCCCGACTCCAGTGGCTGCCGCAGGGCGTCGAGCACCTGTCCGCTGAATTCGGGAGCCTCGTCGAGGAAGAGGACCCCTCGGTGTGCCAACGACACCGCACCGGGGCGGGGCAGGCCGCTGCCGCCGCCGACCAGTGAGGGCATGGTCGCCGAGTGGTGGGGTGCGCAGTAGGGCGGCGTGTCGACCAGGGGCCGGCCCGGCGGGAGGATGCCGGCCACCGAGTGGACGGCGGTGACCTCCAGGGACTCCTGCCGGGTCAGCGGGGGCAGGATCCCGGGCAGCCGCTCGGCGAGCATCGTCTTGCCGGCGCCCGGCGGGCCTTTGAGGTAGATGTGGTGTCCGCCGGCCGCGGCGACCTCCAGGGCGAGGCGGGCGACCCGCTGCCCGGCGACGTCCGCCATGTCGGGGCCGCCCTGGAAGCCGGCCTCGCCGCCGCCCGGGCCGGACGGGCCGCCGCCGAGGGTGGCGAGGCCCGTGCCGACGCCTCCGCCGGGCACGGTGAGCCCGGCGAGCATGGGGTCGGGCCGCCCGTCGGCGTCGGCGCCGTCCTCGTCCTCCTCCGGGACCGGTTCGTCGTTGAGGACCGCGACGAGTTGCCGCAGGCTGCGGATGCCGAGCACGGAGACACCGGGGACGAGGGACGCCTCGGCGGTGGTGCGCTCGGGTACGACCACGTGCCGGTAGCCGGCGTCGGACGCGGCGAGGACGGCGGGCAGTACCCCGCGGACCGGGCGCACCCGGCCGTCCAGTCCGAGTTCGCCGATCATCATCAGGTCGGCGATGGCCTTGGGGGCGATCCGGCCGCCCGCGGCGAGCACCGCGCACGCGACGGCGAGATCGAAGCCCGAGCCGCCTTTGGGCACCGATGCCGGACTGAGCCCGACGGTGAGTTTCTTCTGCGGCCAGGTCTCGCCGCTGTTGACGATCGCGGCGCGGACCCGGTCGCGGCTCTCGACGAGGCTCTTGTCGGGCAGGCCGACGAGGGCGAACGCGGCGACGCCGGGTTCGAGGTCGGCCTGGACCTCGACGACCACTCCCTCGACGCCGACCAGCGCCACCGAGCACGTACGGGCGAATCCCATCACGCCACCCCCCGCACGTGCTCGACGCGGGCCGCGCCGCGCGCGGGCAGGATGACGCCGACCAGGTCGATGCGGACGCCGCCCGGGGGCGCGCCGCCGTGTTCCGCGGTCCAGCGTTCGGCGAGGGACCGCAGGCGGGCGACCTTGTCAGGAGTGAGGGCCGCCATGGGGTGCTGGAAGTCCCCTTCGCGGCGGGTCTTCACCTCGCACACCACGAGGGCGTCCCCTTCGGACGCCAGAATGTCGATCTCGCCGCGGCGCCCGCACCGCCAGTTCCGGTCCAGCACGGTCAGCCCGGCGTCCCGCAGCGTGCGTGCCGCCACGTCCTCGCCGTACCGCCCCAGCGCACCTCGCGCGTTCATGGGTACCACCTCCGTCACTCACTGTGACAGAGCGCGGCCCGTGCAGGATGATCTTGCCGTCCGCCCTGTGGACAACCCCACACCGCGGTCAACCCGGCCTGTGGACAACCCAGCCCCTGGACCGTCGCGGGTGGCTGCGGCCCCGGCTCAGCCGCTGAATCCCGATTCGTCCGACGGCAGGTCCAGATCCGCCTTGTTCAGTTCCTCGATGTTCACGTCCTTGAACGTGAGCACCCGCACCTGCTTCACGAACCGGGCCGGCCGGTACATGTCCCACACCCACGCGTCGGCCATCGAGACCTCGAAGAACACCTCGCCCTGGACCGAGTGCACCTGCATCTCGTAGTCGTTGGTGAGGTAGAAACGGCGCTCGGTCTCGATCACGTACTTGAACAGGCCAACGACGTCGCGGTACTCCCGGTAGAGCTTCAGCTCCATCTCGGTCTCGTATTTCTCGAGGTCCTCGGCGCTCATGGCATGTTCCCCTTCAACCGTACGTGCCCCCATTGTGCGTCAGTCGCGCTCCGTCCCCAGGGGGATCGGGGATAGCGGGGGTCCTTCGTCGAGCAGCGTGCGCAGCAGCCCGGCGAGCCTGATGGGATACACCGTCTCACGAGTGCGGAGCAGTTCCTCGCAGGTCCACCAGCGAAGCGAGGTCACACTGCGGCGTTCGAGATCGGTCTGCCCGCTGGTGTCCACGCCGACCGTATCGGTGCGGCCCAGGTAGTACCACTCGTCCTGCTCCCAGCGGCGTCCGTCGAACCGGAAGGAACAGGTTCGCTCCCACAGTACGGGGCCCAGCCGCACATCCTTGATGCCGGTCTCCTCGGCGACCTCCCGCAGCGCGGCCTCCGCCAGGCTCTCCCCCTCCTCCACCCCACCGCCCGGGGTGAACCACCAGGTCACCTCCGGTGTGGCCGGGTCGAATCCGTGCAGCAGCAGGATGCGGTCGGCCGGGTCGAGCAGTACCACCCGGGACACGCGGCGGCGGACCGCGCTCATCGCCGCCGCCTCACACGCTCCGCCGCCGGACGCGCCTTCGCCATCGCCGTCACCTTCGCCACCGGGCCGTACGCCGCTCCGCCCAGGATGAGCGCGGCGCCTGCGGTGATCAGGACGGTGAGCAGGCGCAGCGGCCCCTGCGGTGACGCCCCGCCGCCCGGCAGCGCGTCGAAGGCCGAAGTGCGGGCCACCATGCCCAGGCGCCCCAAGGGCCACGCGGTGGCGTCCACCCGGGCCCGGACCTCGCCCGCCGGGACGGAGCCGCCCTCGGCGTCCTGGAGGTGGATGCGGGAGTCCTCGGAGACCGCCCGGTTGTCGCCCAGCAGGAACAGTTCACCCTTGGGCACGGTGGTCGTGAATTCCGCCAGCGAGGCGGGCCCGCCCCCGTGCAGATATCCTTCCGCGACCGGTTTGCCGTTGACCAGCAGCCGGCCCTGCCGGTCGCAGCAGGAAACGGTGTCGCCGCCGACGCCGATCACCCGCTTGACCATGGGCACGTCGCCCCACAGTTCGTCCTTGAAGACCACGACGTCACCGCGGTGCACCGCCGACCCCGGGACATGCTGGGCGAGCACCTTGTCGCCGGGGCGCACGGTGGGCCGCATCGAGTCGGTCGGCACGGTGTACGGCCGGTACACCACCGCCGCCCACACGAATCCGCCCAGGAACAGCACGCTCCCCAGCGCTACGACCAGCCCGGACACGGTACGTCCGACCCGCCCGCCGGCTCCGGCCGCGCCGCCCCGGCCCGGCACACCGCGTATCGCACCGGTGCTGCTGCTCGTGGCACTCATGGACCGGAACCCTACCCGGCGGTACGCCGAAGGTCAGCCCTCCGCAGCGGTCTCGTCACCGCCAACGGGCTCGGCCCGGCCGCCGACCACGGCCCCCGCGCCGGCGACGACACCCGCCACGGCGCCGACACCCGCGCCGCCGTTCCCCTCCGCCTTCCTCAGCAGCCGCCGCCTGCGCATCAGCACCAGCGGCAACGCCCCGGCCAGGCCCGCCGCGGACGGGACGCCGGCGGAGATCACATTGATCCCGGGCTGCGAGAAGGTCGCGGGGATGGAGAGGGTGTCCCAGCGGTTGACCGGCCAGGCAACGACGATGGCGCGTCCGACCACGTCCCTGTCGGCGACGGTGCCGCCGCCGGGCAGCTCCCGGTGGAACCGCGAGTCCAGCGAGTTCTGGCGGTGGTCGCCCATCACCCAGATCCGGCCCTCGGGCACGGTGATCTTGAACGACACCTGTGTGCTGCAGGCAGTGTCGCCCGGGTAGACGTACGGCTCGTCGAGCGCCCGCCCGTTGACCTTCAGCGGCCCGGGGCCATCGCACTCCACGGTGTCACCGCCGACCCCGATCACCCGCTTGATCAGGTCCTTCTCATCGGCCGACGGCATCAGGCCGACGAAGCTCAGGCCGGTCTGCAGGCCGCGGACCAAGGGGTTGGCGCTCGTCGGCGGGTTCTCCGGCAGCCAGCCGCCCGGGTCGTGGAAGACGACGACCTCGCCGCGGCTCGGTTCGGAGCCGAACCAGGGAGTCAATTTGTCGACCAGGACCCGGTCGCCCTGCTGCAAGGTGTTCTGCATCGAGTCCGAGGGGATGGAGAACGCCTGGACGAGGAAGGTCTTGATCAGCAGGGCGAGGATCAGCGCGATGCCGACGAGCAGCGGCAGCTCCTTCCAGAAGGAACGCTGCTTGCGACCGGGCGCGGGTACGGGCCTGCCGGGCTGCGCGCCGTCGCCGGGTCCCGCCGGGCCGGCCGGGCCCGCGGGGTCCGCCGGCGGGGCCTCATCTCCGGGGGAGCCGTCGCCGACGTGGCCCCTGGGGGAGCCGGGTGCACTGTGCGCGCCGCCCTCGCCGTGCCGCGTCACGACCGCGTGCCCGGGAGCCGCGTCCTCGGTCACGCCGCCGGCCTCCTCCATGCCCGTGGAGGGCCCATGGGGCACCGGGGACGCAGGTGGTACCTCGGCATCCCCCTTCTCGGGCTCGCCGGATCCAGACCGTGCGCCGACCACCAGGTCCCCCACATCCACTCCTCACTCCAGACCGCCGCCTACCCCGTTTCCGGCGCAGGCCCACCACTCCCATAACGAGCGCGAGTTCCGCAGGGGTCGGTAGCCGACTCGTTCTTTGTCCGTTGTTGGCCCGGCCCACCCTAGTGGCCGCACCTGCGGCCGTGGTGTCCCCCGCCTGGGGGTCGGGCACCGAGGCATACGTACCCGGCTCCGGCAGCCGGCGCCAGTGGCCGACCGGCCAGGCGATCACGAAGGCCCGTCCGACCACCAGGTTCAGCGGGACCGTGCCCCCACCGGGCATACGGGTGTGGAAACGCGAGTCGGCCGAGTCGGAGCGGTGGTCGCCCATCACCCACAGGCGTCCCCGGGGCACGTGGACGGTGAACTTCATCTCGGAGGGGCGGTCGCCGGCGTTGATGTACGACTCGGTCAACGGCGTGCCGTTGACGGTGATCCGGCCCTCCTGGTCGCAGCAGGCCACGGTGTCGCCGCCGACCCCGATCACCCGCTTGATCAGGTCCTGTTCGCCCGTGGCGGGAAACAGCCCGATGAAGGTGAAGAACTCCTTCACCTGCTTGACGACCACCGGGTCCGACTTCGGCCTGGGTTCGCTGGCGAGCCAGCCGCCGGGGTCCTTGAAGACGACCACGTCGCCTCGGTGCGGCTCGGCGCCGAACCACGGAGTCAATTTGTCGACCAGCACCCGGTCGCCGATCCGGATGGTCTGCTCCATCGACCCGGACGGGATGACGAACGCCTGCAGCAGGAAGGTCTTGAGCACCAGCGCGATCAGCAGCGCCACCGTGACCAGGATCGGCACTTCCCTGGCGAGTGAACGGCGGCGCTTCCGCTTGACCTTGCGGGCCAGTCGGCGGCGCTCGACCCGCGAACCGCCGGGCAGCCGCGGCGCCGCGAGCGTGCCGTCGCCGCCGGTGTCATGGCCGACACCGCCCGCGCCGGCCCCGC
>NZ_DATDBG010000017.1:0-4310 GCF_036524955.1 Streptomyces sp. | reverse complement strand
CCCGGCGCGCCGGGACCGGGCCGCCGTCAACCACCTCGTCAGGTCCCCGCACCGAAGCCCGCACGGGTGGGGCTACGCCGGCCCGCCCCACGGCCTTGTGCGGCACCGCCTCGCCGCGGAGGACCCGGGCAGCCCCTGGGGCCGCGGCGCCGGCCGCTGCGTATTGCACGGCGGGGGCGCCCGCCCGTAACCCCGTGGGACGGACGACGGCCGCGACCAGCCGCTCGGGGTGCTCGGGGTGCTCGCGGTACTCCTCATCGTGCGCCGGAGCGGCCGGCACCTCCGCGGGGTGCCGTAATCGGGCGGCCTGGGCGCGTCCCCCGCACCACTCGATCACCGAGCGCTCCCCCGGGATCAGCACCCGCCCGGCCTGCAACGGCTCCTCCGCTTCGGGACACATCCAGTCGCCGAGGCCGGCCAGGAGACGGGTGACGGCGTTGCTCGTGGGCATGCGCTGACTTCTCCAGTCGGAGGGAGGACGGGCGGATGCTCTCATCGGGGATCGGAGCCGCGGCACGCCCTCTCGCTCTCGGCTCAACGAATGCACCGCTTTCCGCCGGGCCCACAACCGATGTCACTCCCCGTTCCGGCCGGAAGTTTTCCCTTTGCAACGGGCAGGGACGATACTCCCATAGCGACTCCTTGGCCAACCCTATTGGGATGGCCAAGGGCCATGGGACTTGACCGGATTGGCCTCTTCACGGGCCGTTCGCCCTCTGTTCTCCGGTGGCTGGAAAGGATGGGTTCCTGGCCGTTCGCCCACGCTGCGGGCCCGCGGGCCGTACGGCGGCGGGCGGCGCGGACGTGGCGTGCCGGCCACCCGGACCGCCGCGTCCGCGGTTCGGGGACGGGCCGCGCGAACCCCCGGGCGTTGGGCGCCGCCGATCCACCGGAGGGGAAGCCCGGAGGGAAAAGGCCAGAAAAAAAGAGAAGAAAGAGGCATCCGGCCGAAAAGGGAGGCATCACCGGGCCGAAAAAGGGAGCGCCGGATTTCCGTGTGCGCCGTGCGGCAGGCGGTTGCCTGACGAGCGTGGTTGTGGTGCCAGCGCCCCCGGACGTCCTCAGCAGGCTCAAGGCTCATCGTGGGACCCCGCACCTCGGCAACCCACACAGGACGCAACCCCACCCCGACCGGCACCGGCTCACCGGTCGGGCCGGGCGTCGGCCGGCAGCACGTCGACGGGCCCAGCGCCGCAGGTCCGCGGCCTGTTTAGCAAGTGGAAGCCCGGGCACCCGCCGGACATGGGAAGTTCGGCCGGAACGCTTGGGCTTCGCCACAGCGCGTGCGTGCCGGCCTGCGGCAATGGAGGACGGCCATGGCGAAGATCCTTACGGTACTTTATCCGGACCCCGTTGACGGGTACCCGCCCAGGTATGCCCGTACCGACATTCCCGTCATCACGGGCTATCCCGGAGGGCAGACAGCACCCACGCCGCAGGGACTCGACTTCACTCCGGGGGAGCTGGTCGGCTCCGTCTCCGGCGAACTCGGCCTGCGCCCGTTCCTGGAGAGCAGGGGCCACAGGCTGGTCGTCACCTCCGACAAGGAGGCGCCTGACTCCGTGCTGGACCTCGAGCTCCCCGACTCGGACGTGGTGATTTCACAGCCGTTCTGGCCCGCCTATCTCACCCCCGAGCGGATCGAACGTGCTCCGCGCCTGAAGCTGGCGATCACGGCGGGGATCGGCTCGGACCATGTGGACCTTCCGAGCGCCATCGAGCACGGCATCACCGTCGCGGAGATCACCCACAGCAACAGCATCAGCGTGTCGGAGCACGCGGTCATGCAGATCCTCGCCCTCGTCCACAACTACCTGCCCGCCCACGAGTGGGTGACTACCCGAAGAGGGTGGAACGTGGCCGACAGTGTGTCGCGGCACTACGACCTGGAGGGCATGGACGTCGGTGTCCTCGGTGCCGGACGGATCGGGTTGGCGGTGCTGCGCCGGCTCAAGCCGTTCGACGTGACGCTGCACTACTGCGACGTGCACAGGCTGCCGCCGGACCTCGAAAAGGAGCTGGGGCTGACCTGGCATCCCGATGCCCGCTCCCTGGCGGCCGCCGTCGACGTGCTCTCCATCCACGCCCCGCTGCACGCCAAGACGGTGAACCTTTTCGACGAAGAGCTGCTCGGCAGCATGAAGCGCGGGTCGTACATCGTCAACACGGCACGCGCGCTGATCGTCGACCGGGATGCCGTCGTACGCGCGCTGGAGAGCGGTCGGCTGGCCGGCTACGCCGGTGACGTCTGGTACCCCGAGCCTCCGGAGGAGGACCACCCGTGGCGCACCATGCCATACGAGGGCATGACACCGCACGTAGCCGGCTCGACGCTCTCCGCGCAAGCCAGGTACGCGGCCGGTGTCCGGGAGATCCTGGAGTGCTGGTTCGACAGCCGCCCCATCCGCCAGGAATACCTCATCGTGGAGGGCGGCAGGCTGACCGGGACCGGGGCACGCTCGTACACGGTCTGAGCAGGACAAGGGTGATACGACCTGCGCATCCACCTCTCCCTGGCCAGGGCGAGGTCCGCGGCCGCCCGCTCGCCGTCCCCGAGCCCGCGGCCTGGGTGCCGGCCGACCGGCCGCCCGAAGGGCAGGCCTCCCGTCCGCTACGGCCCAAACGGGCGCAGAAGGCGCTCGGCGGTCTTCACGTATGCCTGCCTCAGGCGTGCCGTCACGACGCTGTGCCGTCGGAGCCCCCTTCGTCGTGGCCTGTCGCCGCGCGCGGGTCGGCGAGTTCGGCGTGGATGTGGGCGACCGCCTCGCGCACCGCGGTCACCGGCAGGTCGGCCGTGGCGCCGCAGGCGTGGGAGCGTGATGAACGCAGCCGTTACGAGGGGGATTCCCCGGCGTCGACGGCATCCACGGGCACCCCGAGAGCGCGCAGGGCAGCGGTCTCCCCGGCGGGTGTGGCGGTGTCGGTGATGACCTCCTGGTAGAGGGCGGCGGTGCCGTAGGCGTACGTGGCGGTCTTGCCGAACTTCGAGTGGTCGGCAAGGAGCAGGGCCGAGTCCGCGGAGGCGAGCATGGCTTCCTTGACCTCCGCGTACTCGCGCAGGGGGTGGAAGAGCCGGCCCTCCAGGACGGCGGAGGCCGACGTCAGTACCAGGTCGGCGTGGATGCGGGCGAGGGCACGGGTGACGTCGGGTCCGGTGCAGGAGTTGAACTCGCCGTGGTAGCGGCCGCCGAGCAGGGTGACGATCACGCCGGACGCGACACCGAGGTGCTGGGCGAGGCCGACCGAGTTGGTGATCACGGTGAGCTGGTCGATCCCGGCCAGCATGTCGGCCAGCGGGAACAGGGTGGTGGAGTCGTCGATGAGCACGGTGCTGCCGGGTCTGATCCGGTCGGCGGCGGCAGCGCACAGGGCCGTCTTGACGGCGAGGTGGGTACCCTCCCGGAAGCGGGTGGCGGTCTCCATGGTCAGGGCGGGGAAGGCCACGGCGCGCCCGCGCACCTTCTGCAGCAGGTGGCGGGCGGCCAGGTCGTCGAGGTCCCGGTGCATGGTCATGAGGCTGACGTCGAACCGGGCGGCGAGGTCGTCGATGCGGGTCTCACCGCGTTCGGCGACGTGGTTCAGGACGTCCTGTCGGCGCTGCTCGACGGCGGTTTGGGACAGCCGTGGCCTGGACGTCACGTGCGCTCCTTCCCGTTCGCGACCCAGTGGTGGTCAGCTCGGCGTCGGACACACCACGGGTTTGATCGTCGCACGGTCCCGGGCGGCGGCGGTAAGTGAGTGCTCCGCCGCCTCCAGGCCGTACCGGTGGGTGATCAGCCGGTCCGGTTCCACTTCGCCGGAGGCCGTCAGCGCGATGGCGGTCGGCCAGGTGTTGGCGTACCGGAAGGTGCCGGTGACCTCGATCTCGAAGTTTTGCACATGGGTCAGGGGCAGCGGCACCACGTCGCCTCCCCCACCGACCAGCACGGCCCGGCCCGCCCGGCCCACGGTGCGGATCGCCTCGTCGACGGCGGCCGGGACGCCGGAGCACTCCAGCAGGACGTCGGGCTCGAAGCCGGCGTCCGCCAGGCGGGTGGCGGTGACGTCCACCGTCGCGGTGGCTCCCAGTTGCCGGGCCGGGTCGAGGCGGTGGGGCGCGATGTCGGTGACGACGACCTCGGTGGCGCCGAAGGCGCGGGCCGTCTGGGCGGCGATCAGCCCTAGGGACCGCGCCGGTGATCAGGACCCGTGAGCCGGGGCCGACACGGCCCTTGCGGCAGGCCCACACGCCCACGGACAGGGCTCCAGCAGGGCCGCGGTCTCGGCGGTGAGCGTGTCGGGGACAAGGTGGGCGAAGGCCTCGTCCACCG
>NZ_DATDBG010000016.1:0-23269 GCF_036524955.1 Streptomyces sp. | reverse complement strand
GAAAGGTGTGTACGGCGTCACCGCCCAGCATGTGACCCGAAAGTGTCTCGGTCCTCGGACCAGGTGTCTTGGAATGAAGGCCAGCGTGGCAGTGTTGCAGAGGAGTGCGGTCGCGGGCACGCGCCCGCACCCGTCCTGTCTGATGACCGACCAACTGTATTGCTGAGGTCTCTGTGTCGCTGCCACCCCTGGTCGAGCCGGCCGCCGAGCTCACCGTTGACGAGGTCCGCAGGTACTCGCGTCACCTGATCATCCCCGATGTGGGCATGGACGGGCAGAAGCGGCTGAAGAACGCCAAGGTGCTGTGTGTCGGCGCCGGCGGTCTGGGCTCGCCGGCCCTGATGTACCTGGCCGCGGCGGGCGTCGGCACGCTCGGCATCGTGGAGTTCGACGAGGTGGACGAGTCGAACCTGCAGCGCCAGATCATCCACAGCCAGGCCGACATCGGCCGGTCCAAGGCCGAATCCGCCCGCGACTCCGTCAAGGGCATCAACCCGTACGTCAACGTGGTCCTGCACGAAGAGCGGCTCGAAGCCGACAACGTGATGGAGATCTTCGCGCAGTACGACCTCATCGTGGACGGCACGGACAACTTCGCCACGCGCTACCTGGTCAACGACGCGTGCGTGCTGCTGAACAAGCCGTACGTGTGGGGCTCCATCTACCGCTTCGACGGGCAGGCCTCCGTCTTCTGGTCCGAGTACGGGCCCTGCTACCGCTGCCTGTACCCGGAGCCCCCGCCGCCCGGCATGGTTCCGTCCTGCGCCGAGGGCGGCGTCCTCGGTGTGCTGTGCGCCTCGATCGGCTCCATCCAGGTCACCGAGGCGATCAAGGTGCTGGCCGGCGTCGGCGAGCCGCTGGTCGGCCGACTGATGATCTACGACGCCCTGGAGATGCAGTACCGCCAGGTCAAGGTGCGCAAGGACCCGGACTGCGCGGTCTGCAGCGACCACCCCACGGTCACCGAGCTCATCGACTACGAGGCCTTCTGCGGCGTCGTCTCCGAGGAGGCCCAGGAGGCCGCGCTCGGCTCCACGATCACTCCCAAGCAGCTCAAGGAGTGGATCGACGACGGCGAGAAGATCGAGCTCATCGACGTCCGCGAGCCCAACGAGTACGAGATCGTCTCCATCCCGGGCGCCACGCTCATCCCGAAGAACGAGTTCATCATGGGCAACGCCCTGTCCTCGCTCCCGCAGGACAAGCGGATCGTCCTGCACTGCAAGACCGGCGTCCGCAGTGCCGAGGTCCTCGCCGTGCTGAAGTCCGCGGGCTTCGCCGACGCGGTCCACGTCGGCGGCGGCGTCATCGGCTGGGTCAACACGGTGGAACCGGAGAAGCCGGTCTACTGACGGCCACGCGTGTGACAAGGGGAGGGGCCGGCGCTTGTGGCGCCGGCCCCTCCCCTTGTCCGTGGGACGCTCAGCGGTTGACCGTCTGGATCTCCTGCACCGCCACCGGCCGGTTCTGCGTGATCACACCGTTCGGCAACGGCGGTGCGTCGGCGGCGCCGTCCGAGCCTTGCCAGCTGACCTTCCAGGTCGCGGTCACGTTGAGGTCGTACGCGCCGCCGCCGCGCGTGGCGCGCCGGTAGGTGACACCGCACGGCGGGTTGCCGGTCGCGCCCGCGTGGTACGGCGCGCCCACCCGGCCGTTCGGGCCGATCGGGCATTCGCCGGAGGCCGGGTGGACGTCGGCGTCCGCGGTGCCCGGGTCGATGTGGACGCTGGTGGGGGTCGCGGTGGTCTCGGCCCACATCGCCACACCGCCCGGCACGTTGAGCGAGGCGCGGACCGTGATCGGCGTGTAGTTCTCCCGGAGCGTCACCCAGGTGGACAGGTTGACGGTCTGGGTGCCTGCCGGGTTCATCTCGATGTTCACGCCGGGGACCTGGGTGTGCGCGAAGGCGAGCCGGGCCAGCATCTCCGTGGTGATCACATGGGGCGTGCCGGCCGGCGGGCGCTGCCCGTTGGGCACCCAGAACGGCAGGGTGGAGTTGCAGTTGAACCGGTCGGGGCTGTCGGAGTCCGGGTTCTCCACCGGACCCCAGAACATGCCCTTGCCCTGCTGGTCGACGTTGAAGTCCTGGTAGCCGTCGCCGCCGCCGTCCCAGGTGTAGCCGTCGGCGTAGTGGCGGCGGTACTCGTCCATCGCCTGCATCGCGTAGTTGGCCTGCCCGGGGTAGTTCATGGTGTCCGACACCGACTTCTCGACCATCGCCTTGAACTCCTTCGGGCCGGCGATCGGCCCGATCCAGCACGGCGGCGGGGTCCAGGTGACGTCGGAGGAGCCGAGCGAGTGCGTGGTGGAGCCGCCGCTGCCCCCGCTGGTCCGGTAGGTGATCGAGACCGACGCACCCAGGCCGCCGTCCCGGTCGCCGCTGCCCGACGTCTTGCCGCCGGGCACGTCGGCGAAGCTCGGGGCGGCGGTGACGAGTACCGCGGCCACGGCGCCCAGCGCCGCGCGCCGCAGCAGGGAGGCGCTGTTCACTCCTTGCATTGCGTTGCCTTCGCTTTCACGTCGACGGACACGGCCTGCCACAGATCCGCACCGGTCGGGAACCTGGCCATGACGATGGTGAAGTACAGATAGCTGTTGTCGGTGACGGCGGTGGACAGCAGCTTCCCCGTCCTGACGTCCTTGCCGTACGCCTTGCCCTGGAAGTCGCAGAACCCGACGGTCGCGCCGTTCTTCGCCGAACCCAGCCGCACGGTCGGACGGTAGTACCGGTCGGTGCCGGTCTGCGTCCAGCCGCCGTCCACCGCGCGCTGGATCTGCGTACGGGCATACGTCATCGCGCCGCTGCCGGGTTGCGCGTACTGGCCCACCAACGGGTCGTCGGCCTTCCGGGCGACGATGCCGTGCGCGATGCTGCGCAGGTAGTTCGCCGCGTTGCCCAGCGCCGCCGCTTCGGCGTGGTCGGCCGGGACCGGCCAGTCGAAGACCAGTTTCAGGTCGTTCGGCAGCGCGAGACGCGGGTCGGCAGTGACCGGCGGGGCGGTGGGCGGGGCCGTGGTGGACGGCGAGACGGTCACGGTGGCCGTCGGGGAGGAGCCGGGCGCACCGCCGTCGATCGTGTCCGAGCCGCCCGAGTCGCCGCCGCAGGCCGTGAGGGTGAGGGCGGCGCCCGCTGCCAGGGCGGCGGCGATGACCCTGGTGGCTCGCATCGTCGTTGGCTCCCGATCGGTGGTGGTCGATGGGGACGCACCCGATCGGGCATGCCGGCGCACACCCCTGGTCCCCGTGTCCAGTGGGGACCACCGTACCGAAGGCGCACACGGGGTTCGAGACCGGTTCTGTGCTGATTGCGTCACGGGCATGTCACACGGTCGGGTGTGCCGAACGGCCGCCGGCCCGGGGTGAGTGGGCGCCCCGGGCCGGCGGTGTGGTGCGCACGAGCTGCGGTGAGGGACTGCCGCAGCGAGATCGCGTAGCGCCCGCGGCCGTGCGTGGCCGCGTGGATCCGGCCGTCGGTGCCGGACTTGGGCCGGAGGACGGGGACCCACGGCGGGCAGCCGCGGCGCTGCCGGTGCCGGGGCGCTGCCGTTCGCCTGGCGCGGGGCCCGGTACATGAACCCGGTGGGGAAAACGCGCGGGAGCACCCGCGGGGCGGAAGCCGCGCGGGAAGGAACTACAGCGCGCCCTTGCGGGTCAGCTGGGTGAACGCCAGCCACCCCGGCAGTACCGGCAGCCAGAAGGTCAGCAGCCGGAAGAAGAGCACCGCCGGCGTGGCCACCTCCTTCGGCAGGCCGGCCGCGATCAGACCACCGGTCAGGGCCAGTTCGACCGCGCCCACCCCGCCGGGCGTGGGCGCCGCGGAGCCCAGCGCGTTGCCCGCGAGGAAGACCACGGCGATGGCCGCGTAGCTCAAGTGCCCGCCGAACGCCCGTACGCAGCCGTCCAGGCAGATCACGAAGGTCACCGTCAGCATCAGGGTGCCGCCGATGCCGGTGATCAGCTTCGCCGGCCGCTGGAGCACATCGAGCATGCGCGGCACGACGCCCGCGAACAGCGCGCGCACCCGGGTCGAGACGAACTTCCGCAAGGCCGGCACCGCGGTGACCACCAGCACCAGCACGCCCGCGGTGAGCAGCCCGGCCATGACCGTACGGGACGGCGACAGCGACGGCGTCTTCTCAGTACCGGTGATGAAGCCGAACGTCATCAGCAGCATCACGTGCGACCCCAGGCCGACCAGTTGCGACGCGCCGACGCTCGCCACCGCGAGCCCCGGCCGTACGCCCGCCTTCTGCAGGTAGCGCGTGTTGAGCGCCACCCCGCCGACCGCGGCCGGCGCGACCAGCTTCACGAACGACCCGGCGACCTGCGCCAGGACGGTACGGACCAGCGACAGCCGCTCGGGCACGAAACCGGCCAGCGCGCACGCCGCCGCCACGTAACTCGCCGCGGAGCCGAGGACCGCGATCGCCGCCCACCGCCAGTCGGCGTTCGCCACGGCGTCGCCGATCGGCACCGAGGTGAGCTGGGAGAGCAGGAAGTACGCGGCGAAGGCGCCCGCGATGACGGTGATCAGGGTGCGCGGCTTGATGCGTTCCAGGCGGACCGGCTCGACCGGGGCCTGCGGGCGGATCAGCAGCACCTGCTGGCGGATGCGGGAGAGCAGATCCTCCTCGCGGGCCTCTTCCAGGGCGTCCTCTATGGCCCGCTTCTCCGCCTTGTTCTCGGCCCTGCGCTCGGCCTTCGAAGAGATCGTGCGCTCGGTCCTCGACAGCGCGGCGGCCGTGACCGCGGACGGATCACGGGCCGCCTCGACCCGGGCGCGCTCCCGCGCCTCCTTCTCCGCGTCGGACGCGGCCAGCACCGCCTCCCGCTCACGCTGCGCCCGCGCCTTGGCCAGCGCCTTCAGCTCGCCGCGGGTGGCCCGGCTGAGCGCGATCGGCTGGAGCAGCGGCAGCGAGGCGGCGACCGCGTCCGGCCCGAGGACAGCCACCGCGGAGCCCACCGCCCGCTCCGGGCCAACCCGCAGCGCCAGTGTGGTCAGCAGTTGCGCGATGTCCATCCGCAGCACGATGTCGCCGGTCGCGATCTCGCCACCGCGCAGGTCGGTGAGGAAGACCCGGCCGTTCCGGTCCACCATCAGCGACTCGCCCACCAGCCGCCGGTGGGCGATCCGCCGCGACTGGAGGGCGCGTACCTGCGTCCAGGTCTCGCGCAGCAGCGCGTCCGTCAGCTCCTCGTCGGCCAGCGCGTCCAGGCGCCGCCCGCCGATGTGCTCGTACACCAGCATCACCGCGTCCGGGCCGAGCTCGGAGGTGGCGATCAGCTTGGGGGCGTTGGCGCCGGCGGCGATCGCCGCGTACGCCAGCAGCGCCTCCTGCTCCAGGGCCTGGCGCAGCGAGAGCAGGCTGCGGCGCTGCGTGATCCCGCCGACCAGGGCGAGCCGCCGCCACGCCCGGTAGAAGAAGCCCTGCGCCTGCTGCTCCCGGTCGACCACCGTGACGTCCAGCGGCGGCCCGTCCTCCAGCGTGACCAGATAGGCCCGGCCGCGGTCGGAGTCCGCGGTCTCCGGCCCGTCCGCCTCGACCCGGCGCGCGGTCAGCGGGCCGAACCCGACCCGGCGCAGGCCCGCGAGCAGGTGCTGCCCGGTCGGGCGGACGTTCGGCGAGCCGACCGCGTACACCGTCCCGTACCCGACCGTCCAGCCGATCAGTACGGTCAGCGCGATCGAGAACGGTGTCGTGTAGCCGCCGACCAGCACCGCGAACGCGTCCAGCAGCAGCACGCACCACAGCGCCACCCGCCACCGCGGCCTGCGCGCCATGCCGACCGCCGTGACGTAGGCGATGACCGGCGCGAGATAGCCGTGCACGGGGTCGGTCAGGCCGGTGCCGGACGGCGCGTTGTGGGTGAGGGCGTCGCGGATCGGACCGGGTGCGGAGTCGGTCACCCACAGGTCCGTGGCGAGCGCGGTGCCGTGCGCGAGTACGGCGGCCAGGACGCCGTCGGCGATCCGCAGGCCGTCCCGTTTGACCAGCCGCTCGATGGCGAAGGCGACCGGCACGATCAGTACGGCGATGCTCGCGGTCAGGCCCGCGAAGGAGGAGAGCGCGTCGGGTGCCTGGCTGGCACCCTTGCTGATGTCCGTCTCCAGGCCGGTGGTGGTCGCGTGCGCGAAGCCCGCGATGGCCAGCACGACGGCGATGCCGAGCAGACCGAGCAGGAAGCGGACCAGGTCGGCGGGGCGGTGCACGCGGGCGGCGAGCAGCGGTTCGTCGACGGACACGGCGTGGCGGGCGACGCCGGAGTCGGGGTCGGCGGGGCGGGTGGTGCTGGGGTCGAGGTCAGGGTCGGCGGGGCGGGGGTCGGGAGCGGACGCCGGGCCGGGGTCGGAGGTGGGCCCGGGTTCGGGATCGGAGGAGGGCGGTCCCGACCCGGAGTCGGGGTGAGGGGTGGGTCCGGAGGCGGATCCGGGCTCGGGGGCGCGGTGGGAGCCGGACGCGGGCAGCGCCTCGGGAGCGCCGGCGGCCTCTGCGGCCTCCTCGGCGCCCTTGCCTTCCCCTGCCGTCTCTTCTTGATCTCGTATCACCAGTCACCGCCCGGACGATGGTGGCATGAGCGATGCGCGAATGGGACCGGAACCCTTCGTTGTCGGTGGGCTGGGGCAGGATGGGCCGGGTGAGCGAAGAGTACGACCCCGGGGCACCCGGCGAGTACGCCGAACGGGTGCTGGACATGGTGGAGCTGATCCCGCCCGGGCGGGTGATGACCTACGGCGACGTGGCGGAATGGCTCGGCGAGGGGGGCCCGCGGCAGGTCGGCCGCGTGATGGCGCTGTACGGCGGCGGGGTCCCGTGGTGGCGGGTGGTGCGGTCCGACGGGGTGCCGCTGCCCGGGCACGAGCTGACCGCGCTGGCCGAGTACCGGGCGGAGGGCACGCCGCTGCGGGAGGCCGGCCGGGCAGCCGAGGGGCACGTCCCGCGGCTCGACCTGCGCCGAGCCCGCTGGGACGGCCGCGTGCCCGACGCCGACGGGGGCCCCGGGGGCGACGACGGCGGGGGCGACGCCGACGACGACGGCGGCGGGTGACGGCCGGAACCTCATGTCATCCAGCTTCCGCCATGCGGGGGCCGGTCATGCCATCCGTCCGCCGTCCGTACGGAGTACATTCCCGGACCCTCACGAAACCGGCTGACCACGTGCATCCTTCCTTTCCCTCTTCCTCTTCCTCTGCCGACGCCGCGGCCGGCGCGGCCGACGGGTCCGAAGCGTCCGCCGCGGCCGGCGGGTCCGCCGCCCCGGGCGCGGCGGGATTCCAAGGACCTCCCGGGTCCACCGCACCCACCGTTTCCACCAGTCCCTCCAGCATCTCCGCTCCACCGGGTACGCCGGGTACAACGAGCGCGCCGGGTACTTCGGATACGCCGGACGCGCCGGTTACGTCCACCGAGGCGGGCGCGTACCGGCTGGTGCGGACCCCGCGTCCCGCACAGGGCGCGCCCGCCGCGCCTCCTGTGCTGGACGCCGCGCAACGAGCCGTGGTTGAGCACGGGGAGGGGCCACTGCTGGTGCTGGCCGGACCGGGCACCGGGAAGACGACCACGCTCGTGGAGGCGGTGGCCGCCCGGGTACGGGCCGGGACGCCGCCCGAGCGGATTCTCGTCCTCACCTTCGGCCGCCGGGCGGCGTCTGCGCTGCGGGACCGGATCGCGGCCCGCCTCGGCGGAGCAGCGGTCGCCCCGCGGACCGGCACCTTCCACTCCTTCGCCTACGCGCTGCTGCGGGCCCGCCAGGCACCCGAGCACTTCGCCGAGCCGGTCCGGCTGCTGTCCGGGCCCGAGCAGGATCTCGTGGTGCGCGAGCTGCTGGCCGGGCAGCAGGAACTGGCCCGCGACGGCCGGACGCGGGTGCGCTGGCCCGCCGAGCTGCGGGCCGCGCTCACCACGCGGGGGTTCGCCGACGAGGTGCGGGCGGTGCTCGCCCGCAGCCGCGAGCTGGGGCTCGGACCGGACGCGCTGCGGGACTTCGCCCGCCGCGCCGGGCGCCCGGACTGGCTGGCGGCTGCCGACTTCCTCCAGGAGTACCTGGACGTCACGGACCTGCAGGGCGTCATCGACTACGCGGAGCTGGTGCAGCGGGCGGTACGGCCGGCCGCGGCGGCGGCGGACCGGTACGACGCGGTCCTCGTGGACGAGTACCAGGACCTCGACACCGGACAGGCGCGGATGCTGCGGGCGCTGGCCGGGCAGGGCCGCACGCTCATCGCATTCGGCGACCCCGATCAGTCGATCTACGCCTTCCGGGGCGCCGACGTGAACCAGATTTTCGACTTTCCCTCGGCCTTCCCGCGCCGTGACGGGCGCCCGGCCCCGATCCAGGTGCTCACCGGGTCCCGCCGGGCGGGCGCGGAGCTGCTGGCCGTGGCCCGCCGGCTCACCGACCGGATGCCACTGCCCCGCCTCCCCGCCGCGGCGGCCCGCGCGCACCGGTCGGTGACGGCGCTGCGCGAGGGCGGCGCGGTCGCCGTCCGCACGTACCCCACACCCGGGGCCGAGGTGGACTCCATCGCGGACGCCCTGCGCCGCGCCCACCTGGAAGAAGGGTTCGCCTGGCGCGACATGGCCGTTCTCGTCCGCGCCACGGCCGCCCTGCCGCCGCTGCGCCGCGCCCTCACCACCGCCGGCGTCCCGGTCGACCTCCCCCCGGGCGACATCCCCCTCCACGCCGAACCCGCGGTGGCGCCCCTCCTGATGGCGCTGCGCCTGGCCGCGGAGTCGGTGGTGCCGGATTCTCCGGGGAGGCTCCCCGGCCGCGCCCGCACCGTCGAGGACGCCCTGCGGGCCGTCCCGGAAGGCGCGGAGAACGGTGTGCCGGCGTCCGCGGCCGGGTCCGGACCCGCATCACCGCCTGCGGCGTCCGGCTCGGGCCGCGCCGGGGCGGCGTCCGCGGCCGGGCCCACCGCTGAGCCCGCGGCTGCGGGCGACGGCTCGCCGCCCGACGCTGAAAGGGTTCTCTCCGCTCCCTCCGGGGCAGCCGGGAGTGCGTCCGCGCGGAGGCGCGTGGGGTTCGCCCCGACCGTCGAGGACGCCCTCACGCTGCTCGCCTCGCCTCTCGGGGGAGTGGACGCCGCGGACCTGCGACGACTGGGCCGGGCCCTGCGGGAGGAAGAGCGGGCCGCAGGCCGAGCCGTGCCCCGACCCTCGGACGAGCTGATCGCGGAAGCGCTGGGCGAGCCGGAACGGCTCGTCGCGCACGACCAGAGCTATGCCCGCGGCGCGGCGCGGCTGGGAAGGCTGCTCCGGGCCGCCGGGGAAATCCTGGCGGCCGGTGGCACCGCCGAGGACGCGTTGTGGGAACTGTGGCACGGCTCGGTGTGGCGCACCCGCCTGGAGCGGGCGGCACGGCGCGGCGGGGCGGCCGGGCGCAACGCGGACCGGGACCTGGACGCCGTGTGCGCGCTGTTCGAGACGGCCGCGCGGGCCGAGGAGCGTACCGGGGGACGAGGCGCCCTCAACCTCGTCGAGGAGCTTTCGGGCTTCGACATCGCCGCCGACACGCTCGGTGGGCGTACCGTCCGGCCCGACGCCGTACACCTGATGACCGCACACCGGTCCAAGGGGTCGCAGTGGCGGCTCGTGGTGGTCGCCGGGATCCAGGAGGGGGTCTGGCCGGACCTGCGGCGGCGCGGCACCCTGCTGGAGGCGGACCGGATCGGCCGGGACGGTCTGGCACCGCCGCTCACCCCCGGCGCGCTGCTCGCGGAGGAGCGGCGGCTGTTCTACGTGGCCGTGACCCGCGCCCGTGAGCGCCTGCTGGTGACCGCCGTGAGATCCGCGGCCGACGACGGTGACCGGCCCTCGCGCTTCCTCACCGAACTCGGCGTGCCGCCCCAGGACGTCACCCACCGTCCGCGCCGCCCGCTGGCCGTCGCCGCGCTGGTGGCGGAGGCCCGCGCGACCACGGTCGACCCGGCGGCCTCCCCGGCACTGCGGGAGGCGGCGGCGAAACGCCTGGCGCGGATGGCCGCGCTCCGCGACGAGGGGCACCCGCTGATCCCCGCCGCGCACCCCGACCGCTGGTGGGGGCTGTACGAGCCGACATGCGCGGAGGTGCCGCTGCGCGACCGTGACCAGCCGGTGACACTGTCGGGCAGTGCCCTGGACCAGCTCGCCAACACCTGCTCGCTGCAGTGGTTCCTGGGCCGCGAGGTCAAGGCGGACCCGCCGTCGACCGCCGCCCAGGGATTCGGCAACGTGGTGCACGTGCTCGCGGACGAGGTCGCCTCCGGCCGCGCGCCGGCCGACCTGGACGTCCTGATGGCCCGGCTGGACTCGGTGTGGGACGCACTGGCCTTCGACGCGCCGTGGAAGTCCCGCCAGGAGAAGGAGAACGCCCGCGCGGCCCTGGAACGCTTCCTGCGCTGGCATGTCATGGAGCGCGGCCGTACCGCCGTGGCCACCGAGCACGACTTCGACGTCACCCTGGCGGCGGGCGAGGTGCAGGTGAGGATCCGCGGCAGCATGGACCGCGTCGAGACGGACGCCGAAGGCCAGGCGTACGTCGTGGACTTCAAGACCGGCCGGGCCAAGCCGACCGCCGCGGAGGTGGCCCGGCACCCGCAGCTCGCCGTGTACCAGCTCGCCGTACGCGAGGGCGCCGTCGATCCGCTGTTCGACGGCCGGCGCCCCCCGAGCGGCGGCGCCGAACTCGTCCACCTGCGCTTCGGCGGCTCCCGCCGCGACGGCGGCGACGTGCTGCCCACCGTGCAGCACCAGGACGCGCCGACCGGGGAGTGGGCCGAGAACCTGCTCGCCGAGGCGGCCGGCCGCGTGCTGGACGAGCGGTTCACCCCGGCGTCCGGCCAGCACTGCGCGCAGTGCGCCTTCCGCGCCTCCTGCACCGCCCGGCCGGAGGGGCGGCACGTCGTGGAGTAGACACGTCGTGGAGTAGCGAGCGGTACCCAACTCCCGTACGCACGAACGGTAGGTGGACCTCGGAGCGTTCGGCGACCCGGACGGCCTCTCCGTCTGAGGTCCCCGGGGCAACCCCCGCGCAGCCGCCCCACGGCTCATCCGTATGCTCCTGTGATCCACGAACGAGAGGAACCCTGTGGCAGTGAAGCGGACTGTGCTGACCGCCGCCCTGATCTGCGCCACCGCGGCCGGTGTGCTGAGCGGCTGCGGCGACGGCGAGGAGGACAAGGCCGGCGCCCCGCCCAGCGCCTCGGCGGCCCCCACCACGACGGCCGTCCCGAAGGCGCCGTTCGAGGGGCTGACCGCCCAGCAGATATCGGACAGGGCCGTCACCGCGATGAAGGCCCTGTCCTCGGTGACCATCGACTTCGACGGCACCGACAGCGGCCAGAAGATCCGGATGAAGGCCGCGATGACGAACGCGGGCAAGTGCGTCAGCCACATCGTCCTCGGCGGCGGCAACCTGGAACTCATCGGTGTGGGCACGGACACCTTCGCCAAGGGCGACACGGCCTTCTGGAACGCGCAGGCCGGCGCCAGCGGGCCCGCGGTCAACGCGCTGCTCAAGGGCCGCTGGATGAAGATGCCCGCCGGGTCCGGCCAGGACGACGACTTCAAGTCCTTCTGCGACCTGAGCACCTTCATGGCCGGCTTCACCGAGAGCGGCAGCGGCACCCCCGTCAAGGGCGCCCCCACGGTGGTGGCCGGCCGGACCACCGTGCCGATCAGCAGCCCGGACGACGGCGGCACGACGACGGTGTACGTGGCGGCGGAGGGTGAGCCGTACATCCTGAAGGCCGTGCACACCGGGAGCGACCCGGGCAGCGCCGTCTTCACCGACTTCGACAAGCCGCTCAACGCGGTCGCCCCGCCCGCCTCCCAGACGGTCGACGCGAGCGCGCTCGGCGGCTGAGGCCCCGGGTCCCGGAAACCCCGCTTGGAGGGCTGACGCCCGAGCTCCCGCAGTGGGCGGCCGAGGAACGAGGCCACCCGCGCAGGGAGCGAGCAGGAAGACCGGCCGACGCGGCAACCTGGCCGCGCCGACGGGTGTCGGCGCGGCCGGATAGCCTCACTGGGTGGCAGCCCGCATCACCCGGCCCCAGCAGCTCAAGGAGCTGCTGGGTATTCCGTTCACCCCCGAGCAGCTGGCGTGCGTCGCCGCGCCGCTCGCGCCGGGCGTGATCGTGGCGGGCGCGGGCTCCGGCAAGACGACGGTGATGGCCGCCCGGGTGGTGTGGCTGGTCGGCACCGGTCAGGTGGCGCCGGACCAGGTGCTGGGCCTGACCTTCACCAACAAGGCGGCCGGGGAGCTGTCCGAACGGGTACGCGCCGCGCTGGCGCGGGCCGGGATCACCGGGGCCGGCCCGTGGGAGGCGCCGGGCACGGACGCCGGGCCCGGTGCCGTAGGAGCCGCCGACCCCGCGGGGGCCGCGCACCCGCCCGGCGACCCGCAGATCTCCACGTACCACGCCTTCGCCGGGCAGCTGCTCAAGGAGCACGGCATGCGGATCGGCCTGGAGCCCTCCGCGCGCCTGCTCGCCGACGCCACCCGGTACCAGCTCGCCGCCAAGGTGCTGCGGGCCGCACCCGGCCCGTATCCCGCCCTCACCAAGGGCCTGCCCACCCTCGTCGGCGACCTTCTGGCGCTCTCCGGCGAACTCGCCGAACACCTCGTACCGGCCGAGCGCCTGCGGGTGTACGACAGCGGGCTCGCCGAGGAGCTGGCAGCCCTGGACCCGGCGCGGCGTGGCTTCGCATGGGTGAAGGACGTACGGCAGACCGTCGCGGCCCGGCGCGAACTCGCCGAACTGGCCGCCGCCTACCGGGACGAGAAAAGCCGCCGTGACCTGCTGGACTTCGGCGACCAGATCGCGCTGTCCGCGACGCTCGCGCAGAGCCGGCCGGAGGTCGGCGCGATCCTGCGCGACCAGTACCGGGTGGTGCTGCTGGACGAGTACCAGGACACCTCGGTGGCGCAGCGGCTGCTGCTCGCCGGACTGTTCGGCGGTGGCAGCGGGCATCCCGTGACCGCTGTCGGCGACCCCTGCCAGGCGATCTACGGCTGGCGCGGCGCGTCGGTGGCCAACCTGGACGACTTCCCCCGGCACTTCCCGTACGCCGACGGGCGGCCCGCAGACCGGTACGCGCTGAGCGAGAACCGCAGGTCCGGCGGGCGGCTGCTGGACCTCGCCAACACCCTCGCCGCCGAGCTGCGGGCCCGCCACGAAGGCGTCGAGGCGCTGCGCCCCGCGCCCGGCGCCGAACGCGACGGCCTGGTGCGCTGCGCGCTGCTGCCCACCCAGCACCAGGAGATCGCCTGGCTCGCCGACTCGATCGCCCACCTGGTGCGCACCGGCACCCCGCCCGGCGAGATCGCCGTCCTGTGCCGGACCGCCACGCACTTCGCGGACATCCACGCGGCACTGGTCGCCCGCGACGTGCCCGTCGAGGTGGTCGGCCTGTCCGGGCTGCTGCACCTGCCCGAGGTCGCCGACCTCGTCGCCACCTGCGAGGTGCTGCACGACCCCACCGCCAACGCCGCCCTGGTCCGCCTGCTCACCGGCCCCCGCTGGCGGATCGGCCCCCGCGACCTGGCCCTGCTCGGCCGCCGCGCCCGCGGACTCGTACGCCACGGCGCGCCGGACGGTGCGGACCCGCTCACGGCGGCCGTCGAGGGCGTCGACCCCGCCGAGGTGGTCTCGCTCGCCGACGCGCTGGAGACCTTCCTCGACGCCACGCATGTGATTCCCGGAGACGGCGACGAGCTGCCCTTCTCGCCCGCGGCCCGGGTCCGGTTCGCCCGGCTGGCCGCGGAGATCCGGGACCTGCGGCGCGCGCTCGCCGACCCGCTGATGGACGTGCTGCACCGGGTCCTCGCCGTCACCGGCCTCGAAGTCGAACTCGCCGCCTCCCCGCACGCCCTGGCCGCCCGCCGCCGCGAGACCCTGCACGCGTTCCTCGACGTCGCGGCCGGTTTCGCCGCCCTCGACGGCGAGGCCACACTGCTGGCCTTCCTGGGCTTCCTGCGTACCGCCGCCCAGTACGAGAAGGGCCTGGACAGCTCGCTGCCCGGTGGCGAGAACACGGTCAAGGTACTCACCGCCCACAAGTCCAAGGGCCTGGAATGGGACGTGGTCGCCGTCCCCGGCCTGGTCGCCAAGGGCTTCCCCAGCCAGCGCGGCCGTGAACTGTGGCCCGCCAACGCCAAGGTCCTCCCGCACGGCCTGCGCGGCGACGCCGGCACCCTCCCCGACGTCGCCGAATGGACCCGGGCCGGCCTCGACGGCTTCCGCGACGCGATGAAGGAACACCAGCGCGTCGAGGAACTCCGCCTCGGCTACGTCACCTTCACCCGGCCGCGTTCCCTGCTGCTCGGCTCGGGGTTCTGGTGGGGGCCCACCCAGAAGTCCCCGTTCGGCCCCTCCGCCTTCCTGGACGCCCTGCGCGAGCACTGCGAGGCGGGCCACGGCGAGATCGAGCACTGGGCCGAGCCGCCGGAACAGGACGCGGCGAACCCCTCGCTGGAGGCCGTCGCCGACCCTCCGTGGCCGCTGCCGCTGAACCCGGCGGCGCTGGAACGGCGGCGGCAGGCGGCGAAGACGGTGCTGGGCCTTGTGGCGGCGGAAGCCGCGGCGGACGGTGGGGAGGCGGACGGCGGGGAGGGGGAAACCCCCGGTCACGGGCTGCTGCCCGCGCAGCGGCTCGTCCCCGAGGAGGCGCGGCTGGTCGCTTCCTGGGACCGCGACCTCGACGCGCTCGCCGGGGAGTTGCGGCGCGCGCGGGCGACCGTACGGGACGTGCCGCTGCCCGTTCACCTCACCGCGAGCCAGCTCGTGCGGCTGGCCACGGACCCGGACGGCCTCGCCCGTGACCTGGCCCGGCCGCTGCCCCGGCGGCCGGCCCCGGCCGCCCGGCGCGGCACCCGGTTCCACGCGTGGGTGGAGTCCCGGCTCGACGCCCGGCCTTTGTTCGCCCCCGAGGACCTTCCGGGCATCGAGGCGGACGACACCATCGCGGACGAGGCCGACCTCACCGCCCTCAAGGACGCCTTCCTGCGCACCCCGTACGCGGACTGGCCCCCGTACCGCGTCGAGGCCCCGTTCCAGCTCACCCTGGCCGGCCGTGTCATCCGCGGCCGCATCGACGCCGTGTACCGCGACGCCGACGCCGGCACGTACGACATCCTCGACTGGAAGACCGGCCACTCCCCGCACCGCGCCGACCCCCTGCAACTGTCGGTCTACCGCCTCGCGTGGGCGGAACAGCAGGGGGTGGCGCCGGAGCGGGTCACGGCGGCATTCCTGCACGTCCGTACGGGGACGGTGGTCCGCCCGGAGGGGCTGCTGACACGGGACGACCTGGAAAGGCTGCTGGCGTGAGGACGCACAGCGCGCCCACCCGCCTCCCGTACACCCCGCAGTGCCCCGTAGGCTGCACGCCATGAGCTCCGCCCCGGACATTTCCGTCCAGACGCACATCCGGCCGCACCCGCGGACGTCCGTCCAGACCTTCGTCCAAGCCCACCGCACCCTTTTCCTGGCCGCCGGCCACTCCACGCCGGAGCGGGTACGGGTCGGCCGGCCGCCGCACTGGCGGACGTCCTCCGAGTCCACCTGCTGTTCCTGGGAATTTCCGTGCCGTCCGGCGGTTGGCATTCGGTGAACGAGAAGGTGGAGCTCCATCCGCTCCGCGAGGTGCGGAGACGGTCGGCCCAAGGGGAGAGCTCGCCGGGGACTGGCACGCCGTGCCCCGGCCGCGAGCGGCACGGCAACGGACGACGGGGAAGTAAGGAAGCAGCGTGACCGGACTCGACGCGACGACGCAGCCGCTGGCCCTCACGTACGAGGGTGTGGACCGAGCCGCACACCACCGACTGGACGAGGCATGGCTGGCCGCCGCCTGGAGTCACCCGACGACCCGGGTGTTCGTGGTGTCCGGCGGCCAGGTGCTGGTCGAGGACACCGCCGACGGCGGCACCGAACTGGTGATGACGCCGGCCTTCGACGCCCCCGAAACCGAGACGCACCGCTACTTCCTGGGCATCGACCCGGACGGCGTACGGTACTTCGCGCTGCAGAAGGACGCCCTGCCGGGGCGGATGGACGCCGTCGCGCGCCCGGCCGGGCTGCGGGAGGTCGGGGGGCTGCTGTCGCCGCTGGAAGCCGGGCTGATGGTGCACGCGGTGGCGCTGGAGAACTGGCAGCGGCTGCACCGTTTCTGCTCCCGCTGCGGCGAGCGCACGGTGATCGCCGCGGCCGGCCACATCCGCCGTTGCCCGGCCTGCGGCGCCGAGCACTACCCGCGCACCGACCCCGCGGTGATCATGCTCGTCACCGACGAGGAGGACCGCGCGCTGCTCGGCCGCCAGGTGCACTGGCCCGAGGGCCGCTTCTCCACGCTGGCGGGGTTCGTCGAGCCCGGCGAGTCGATCGAGCAGTCGGTACGGCGCGAGGTGTTCGAAGAGGCGGGCGTCACCGTCGGCGAGGTGGAGTACGTGGCCAGCCAGCCGTGGCCGTTCCCGTCCAGCCTGATGCTCGGCTTCATGGCCCGGGCGGTCTCGGCGGAGATCAACGTGGACGGGGAGGAGATCCACGAGGCGCGCTGGTTCTCCCGCGAAGAGCTGCGGGCCGCGTTCGAGTCCGGGGAGGTGCTGCCTCCGTTCGGCATCTCGATCGCGGCCCGGCTCATCGAACTGTGGTACGGCAAGCCGCTGCCGAGGCAGGGTGGCCCGGGGCGCTGAGCGGGGTCGGCGGGGGCGCCGGGCCGCACGGCCCGGCGTTCCCCGGCCCGTGCGGGTCAGGCGGCGATCTTCTGCTTGACCTGCGCGACGGAGGGGTTGGTGAGGGTGGAACCGTCGGCGAACAGCACGGTGGGCACGGTCTGGTTGCCGCCGTTGGCCAGCTCCACGAACTTCGCGGACGCCGCGTCCTCCTCGATGTTGATCTCGGTGTACGCGATGCCCTCCCGGTCAAGCTGCGTCTTCAGCCGGCGGCAGTAGCCGCACCAGGTGGTGCTGTACATCGTCACGGTGGACATCGGTGTTCGCTCCTCGTCGCAAGGTGTCCTCCGCCGCGGGCCGGGGGAGGGGTGGCGATGAGTGAACGCGCGGTGCGGCGCGGGCATTCCGAGAGCGGGGGCGGCGGGCTTTCCGGGGCGGGGTCCGGGTGGGGCTTCGGGGGTGGGGGTGACGGCTTCCCTGACGGGGCGGGGCGGGGGTGGGCACGGCCCGGGCTCCGGGGCGGGCGCTGCCCGTTCTCCGGCGTGCCGCCGACCCGTGGGCCGGGGCGGGCTGTGGACAACTTTCCCGGTGTGTCCGCCGAACCTGGCACAGTGGCGGGGTGACTGCGACAACCCACGACTCGCTCTTTCCCGCGGTGCCCGACTCCGCGGACGCGGTGCTCGACGGCCTCGACCCCGAGCAGCGCGCCGTCGCCACGGCTCTGCACGGGCCGGTGTGCGTGCTGGCCGGTGCCGGGACGGGCAAGACCCGGGCGATCACCCACCGCATCGCCTACGGGGTGCGCGCGGGCATACTGCAGCCCGCGAGCGTGCTCGCGGTCACCTTCACCGCCCGGGCGGCGGGCGAGATGCGCGGCCGACTGCGGGAGCTCGGCGCGGGCGGGGTGCAGGCGCGGACCTTCCACGCCGCGGCGCTGCGCCAGCTCCAGTACTTCTGGCCGCGGGCCATCGGCGGCGAGATGCCGCGGCTGCTGGAGCGCAAGGTCCAGCTGGTCGCGGAGGCGGGCGCGCGCTGCCGTATCCGGCTGGACCGCAACGAACTGCGGGACGTCACCGGCGAGATCGAGTGGTGCAAGGTCACCCAGACCGTGCCCGAGGACTACCCGGCCGCCGCCGCGAAGACCGGGCGGGACGTGCCGCGCGACCCGGCCGAGGTGGCGCGCATCTACACCACGTACGAGCAGCTCAAACGGGACCGCGGGGTGATCGACTTCGAGGATGTGCTGCTGCTGACCGTCGGAGTGCTCCAGGACCGGCCGGACGTGGCGGACACCGTGCGCTCGCAGTACCAGCACTTCGTGGTGGACGAGTACCAGGACGTCAGCCCGCTCCAGCAGCGGCTGCTCGAACTGTGGCTCGGCGGCCGGGACAACCTCTGCGTGGTCGGCGACGCCTCCCAGACCATCTACTCCTTCACCGGCGCCACCCCCGACTTCCTGCTGGGCTTCCGCACCCGGCACCCCGACGCCACGGTCGTCAAGCTGGTCCGGGACTACCGCTCCACCCCGCAGGTCGTCGGTCTCGCCAACGGGCTGCTCGCACAGGCCCGCGGCCAGGCCGCCGCCCACCGGCTCGAACTCGTCTCCCAGCGCGAGCCCGGCCCCGAGCCGTCCTTCACGGAGTACGCCGACGAGCCCGCCGAGGCCGAGGGCGCCGCCCACCGGATCCGGGACCTGGTCGCCTCCGGGGTCCGCCCGAGCCAGATCGCCGTCCTCTACCGCATCAACGCCCAGTCGGAGGTGTACGAGCAGGCGCTCGCCGACGCCGGCGTGCCCTACCAGCTGCGGGGCGCCGAGCGGTTCTTCGAGCGGCCCGAGGTGCGCGAGGCGGGACTGCTGCTGCGCGGCGCGGCCCGGGCCTCCGCCGACCCCGACGAGGCGGAGGCGACCGTCCCGCAGCAGGTGCGGGCGGTGCTCAGCTCACGCGGCTGGGCCTCCGAACCGCCTGCGGGGTCGGGCGCGGTGCGGGACCGCTGGGAGTCGCTGGCGGCGCTGGTGCGGCTCTCGGAGGACTTCACCGCGGCCCGGCCCGGCGCGACCCTCGGCGACTTCGTGACGGAGCTGGACGAGCGGGCGAACGCCCAGCACGCCCCGACCGTCGAGGGCGTCACGCTCGCCTCGCTGCACGCGGCCAAGGGACTGGAGTGGGACGCGGTCTTCCTGGTCGGCCTCACCGAGGGCACGCTGCCGATCACGTACGCCAAGACCGACGAGCAGATCGAGGAGGAGCGGCGGCTGCTGTACGTGGGGGTCACCCGGGCCCGGTTCCATCTGGCGCTGTCCTGGGCGCTCTCCCGGTCTCCGGGCGGGCGCGGCGGCCGGCGGCCGTCCCGCTTCCTGGACGGGCTGCGGCCCGGCTCCACGGCCCGCGGCGGGCGGGGAGCGGGCACCGGCGGCACCGGCGGTGCGGAGCGCGGCTCCGGCGGACGGCGGCGGCGCGGCCCGGTGACGTGCCGGGTGTGCGGGCGCACCCTGTCCGACGCGGGCGAGATCAAGCTGATGCGCTGCGAGGACTGTCCCTCGGACCTGGACGAGGGGCTCTACGAGCGGTTGCGTGCCTGGCGCACGGAACAGGCCAAGGCCCTCGGACAGCCCGCCTACTGTGTGTTCACCGACAAGACGCTGCTGGCCATCGCCGAGGTCAGGCCGGAGGGCGAGGCCGAGTTGTCGTCGATCGCCGGCGTCGGCGCGCGCAAGCTCGACACGTTCGGCGCGGACGTGCTGGCGCTGTGCGCGGGGGAGGAACCGGACAGCCTGCGCGGGGCCCCGCGAGAGGCCAAGAAACCTTCCGAAGAAGAAGCCGAAAAATAGTTTGCGCGACCCGCTGGAGTCCCCATAGCCTTCCTGAGCACGGCCGGGAACAACTCTTCCGAGAGCCCACCCGGACGTGATGTACTACGCAAGTCCAGTCCAATGCCCTTACGAGACGCCGAGAGGAGGCGAGCCCAATGATCAGCCTGATGACCACCACCGCAATGACCGATCGTTCGGTCGTCGCCGCCCGTTCGCTCGGCATCTCGCTGCCTGGCACCGGTCTGTCCTCTGCCGCCCTCCTGGTTCTGCCGATCCGGGAGCGCAGCGAGCGACCGACCCAGGCGCCCGCGGTAGCGGCGATCGCCAAGGCGCAGGCCGCCTTCGGCTTCGCGGCCGCGACCAACGGCGCCGGTACCGGCATCGTCAAAAGCGCTTTCGCCGCCACTGGCAATGGTTACGCGAACGAACAGCAGAAGACGCAGCAGCACGGCAGCAAGTGGGCCTTCCGCGGGCTCGAACCCTGGAGTGATCCAGCCTGATACGGCATCAGGTCGGCACCTTCAGGGCCGCGGAATCCCAGACCGGGATCCGCGGCCCTTCTGTTTTCTCCAGAGCGCCACAACCGAAGAGACCGGCCTCACCAGGCCGGACCGAACAGACGAGGAACGAACCACCGTGCACACCGCCCCGCACGAACAGTCCGGACCCACGGCCGACCTCAGCCGCCCTCCCGCAGACCCGCCCGCAGATCCCCCGGAGACCACCTTGCTGCCCCTTACCGAGCTCGACGACGAGATCGAGCGACTCGGCGTGCCCGTCCCGTGCCGGACCTACGACCCCGAGGTCTTCTTCGCGGAGTCCCCGGCCGATGTCGAGTACGCCAAGTCCCTCTGCCAGACCTGCCCGGTCCGCGAGGCCTGCCTGGCCGGTGCCAAGGATCGCCGCGAGCCCTGGGGCGTCTGGGGCGGCGAGCTGTTCATCCAGGGCGTCGTGGTGCCCCGCAAGCGGCCCCGTGGCCGCCCGCGCAAGAACGCTGTCGTGGCATGAACATCAGGAAGACCAGGACACCCGGCACGATCGACCGCCCACTGACGCACGACCCCAAGAATCAGGCCCCGATGACGCCCACCCTCAGCGAACTGCCCGCGCGTACCTCCGACGCCCTCGCGTCGCACCAGAACAGGAATCTCGAAATGCAACTCATGCCAGAAGCCCTGGCGCGTGCGCATATGCAGCAGCGCCTGGCCGAAGCCGAACAGGAACGAAGGTCGGTCCGCCTGCTCGCCGCCCGCCGGCTGCAGCGCCGCGCGGAGCGGGCCTCGCTGCGCGCCCGCCGCGCGCTGGCCATGGCCGTGATGCAGTAATAGCCCAGCGGCCTGGCCAGATGAGCACCCGGCATCACTGACCAGCGACGATCCTCCGGGACCGGTCCCCACGGGCCGGTCCCGCGGTGCGTTACGGCGGCGAACGCGGTATGCGCGGAGGTATCGTCAACCAGTGGATCAGAAGACCTCTCAGACCACGGCTCACCGGACAACGACCACGTGCGCCCGATGCGGGACCACCCACGACGGTCTGCCGCTGACGTGGACCTGCTCGGTCGAGAACGGCCGCCGCGTCTACTTCTGCGTCGCCTGCGCGCGGCGCCACCTGCGCAGCATCGAGGGACGGCTGGACTCCGGCCTGTGGTGACCGCCCGGGCGACTACGCCGACTCCGCCGCCTTCGCCGGGTCGAAACCGGGCAGCCACTCCCACAGTTCGTCGCGCAGCCGCACCGTCGCGCCCAGTTGGCACAGCACCCCGACAGTGCTCAGCGTCACGCGGTGGATCAGCAGATACGCGGGCGGCAGGTTGAGCTGCTTGCCCAACTGGTGGGCGGGAGAGCGCGGATCGGCGACCCGGGCCGCCTGCGTACGCATCCACGTCCGGTCGAAGACGAACTCCTCGCGCCCGGCCGGCTCGATGATCGGGCGCAGGTAGTCCAGCACCGCGTCCGCGTCGAGAGTGATGGTCGGCTTGACGAAGCCCTCGGTCCGCAGCATGGCGTAGACCTGCTCCGCCTCACCGGCCAGCGCCAGCCGCAGTGCGGTGCCGATCGGCAGCGGCAGCCCGTCGGGGAGCCGGTCCACGGTGCCGAAGTCGAGCACGCCCAGCCGCCAGCCCTCGGCGGGGCCGTCGTCCATGAGCAGCCGGAAGTTCCCCGGGTGCGGGTCGGCGTGCAGCAGCCCGGTGCGGGCGGGTCCGGCGAACAGGAAGTGCGCCAGCAACTGCCCGGCCCGGTCCCGCATCTCCTGGCTGCCCCCGGAGATCACCTCCGACAGCGGCACCCCGTCCATCCACTCGGTGACCAGCACCTGGTCCGCCTGGTGCACCACACCGGGCACCTCGATGTCCGGGTCCCCGGCGAACTCCTCGGCGTGGGCCTGCTGGGTCTTGGCCTCCAGGCCGTAGTCCAGCTCCTCCGCGATCCGCTCGCGCAGCTCGGCCAGCAGCGGCTTGACGTCCATCCCAGGAACGAGCGGCCCGAACAGCCGTGCCACCCGCCCCAGTTGGGACAGGTCCGACAGCAGCGCCGCCCCCGCCCCCGGATACTGGACCTTCACCGCCACCTTGCGCCCGTCCCGCCACACCGCCCGGTGCACCTGCCCGATGGACGCCGCCGCGGCAGGAGTGTCCTCGAACCGCTCGAACAGCGACCGCCAGTCCTGGCCCAGCCGCTCGGCCAGCACCCGGTGGACGGTGCGGGCCGGCATCGGCGGGGCGGCCTCCTGGAGTTTGGTGAGCGCCGCCCGGTAGGGGCCCGCGACATCCTCCGGCAGGGCCGACTCGAAGACCGACAGGGCCTGCCCGAACTTCATCGCGCCGCCCTTGAGCTCCCCGAGCACCTTGAAGAGCTGCTCCGCGGTGCGCTCCTGCAACTCCGAGGCGACCTCGTCGGCGGGCCTGCCGCCCAGGCGCTTGCCGAGCCCGAGCGTGGCCCGTCCGGCGAACCCCAGCGGGAGTGCCGCCAGCTTCGCGGTGCGGGTCACAGCCTTGCGCGGAAGATCAGACATGCGCCCCTCATTTCCCGTCGGTCACATGGCCATTGTGCCCCTCCTCACTGCGGTGCGGTCGAAGGGACCGTCAGTTGGCGCCCGCCGTGACGGTTTGTCCTCGTCCGGGGCGGACCCCGCACCGCAGCCGCACCGCCCGTCCCCCGGCAGCGCCCGCACCCGGGTGGACAGCAGGCCGAGCGACAGCTCCGCCCGCGCCCCGAGGCTCGGTGGCACCCGGCCGTCCAGGTGGGCCAGCACATGGGCCGCCGCCAGCCCGGCGACCGTGGTGGCCAGTGCGATGTCGCAGGCCGGAACCGCGGTCCGCCGCCCGGACCGGAGCTGCGCCAGCATCCGCGGCCACGCCGGGTCGCCGTCGGCCAGCCGCAGGCCCACGCACTCCCCGCACGCCGTCCGCCCGGGCAGTACCAGCGGGCCCACCACGCCCGTGCCCTCCAGCACGCCGGTGTAGAGGTGCGGCACCCCTGCCGCGACCAGCCGCCGGGCCTCGGCCTCGTCGGGCGCGTACGCGCCGAGCCCGTCCCGGGGCGCGAGCACCGTCACGGCCGCCCCGCCGCCCGCCGCCCGCCGATCCGCCGTCGCCCGGGTCTCCCCGTGGGCGATGCTCCGCGGCACCTGTCGCGGGCCCGGCGCCGCCCTGCGCACCGCGCCCCGTCCCGCCGCGTCCCGCCGGTCACCGATGTGCTCGGCCGGGATGCCGCCCGGCGCCACGTCCCACGGCTCGACCCGCCCGCCGTCCACCAGATCGACCGAGCCGACGCCTGCCGCAGACAGCACCGCGGCGAGCGCGGC